>NZ_KB913029.1:405633-406806 GCF_000384115.1 Sporichthya polymorpha DSM 43042 | reverse complement strand
CCGCCCGACGCTGGCCCCGGTGGCTGGGTCATCCGGCGCTGCTCGGACGGGACGCTCGACACCGCCTGGGTGCCCACGGTCCGCGCGATTCGCGAGACCCCCGAGATGTTGGCGCAGCGGGCGGTGAACCGCCTGCCGCTGCCGTTGCCGGAGCCGCTGTTCGAGCCACGCCGGTCGTCGAGCGCGGGGCCGGCGACGCTGGTGGCCATCTCGACCTCGTTCTACCTCAGCGCCTGGGCACCGGCGTCGCAGCGCACCCAGGCCGGTTCGGTGTGGGCGGTGGTGAGCGCCGAACCGGTGTCGGCGACGTGGTGGCCGGGTGACGGCGGCGCCCCGGTGCAGTGCGCGGGCGCGGGCCGGGCCTGGACGGATCCAAACGCGACAGGACCGCGCTGTACCTACACGTACACCCGGTCCAGCGCGGCCGAGCCCGGAAACATCTACACCGCGCGGGTCACGGTGACCTGGCGGGTGAGCTGGCGCGGATCCGGTGGGCAGGCCGGGACGCTGCCGCTGATGCAGCGTCAGTCCGAGTTCCCGGTGGCGGTCGCCGAGCGGCAGACCGTCGTGGTCGGAGGGGGAAGCTGATGAGCACGCAGATCACCGACGCACCGAGAGCGCCGCGCAACGGCACCTCGCACGGATCCGGGGACGATCCAGGCCGTCTGGTCGGGTCTCGACCGCTGCCGACCCGGGCCCGTCGCCCTGGGCTGATCGGGGCAGCCATCGCCCTCATCGTCGGGTTCGCCCTGACCGGCGCGCTGCTCGTCTCCAGTGCGGGCGGCAAGACCGAAGTCCTGGTCGCCGCCCACGCTGTGCCGGCCGGACACGTGCTGACCGGCGAGGACCTGCGCGCCACCGGGGTCGCCGGCGACGTGCGGGCGATCGCCGCGACCGACCTGTCCACGGTGGTCGGCCGTACCTCGGCGGTCGATCTGGCCGCGGGACAGCTGCTCAACCGCGACATGCTCACCGACATCCCCGTTCCCGGCGCCGGGCAGGCACTCGTGGGTCTGGCCCTGGCCCCCGGCCGGTTCCCTGCCGACGGACTGCAACCGGGAGACCAGGTGCAGGCGATCGAGGTACCCACCGCCGCCGGGGCGGGAGCAGATCTTGGCTCGCCCCGACTGCTTGCCCTCGGCGAGGTGTACGCGTTGCGTGCGGACGGCACTT
>NZ_KB913029.1:402620-405533 GCF_000384115.1 Sporichthya polymorpha DSM 43042 | reverse complement strand
CCCTGACGTCACCTGCGACTGGGATGACTTCCGCACTCGCGCCCGCCGTGGCCTCGCCGCCGGACCGGCAGGGCGCGCTGACCTGGCCGCTGCGCTAGCACTGGTCCGCGGCCGCCCGTTCCTCGGGGTCAACCCCGCCACGTACACGTGGGCCGAGCCCGACACCCAGGACATGGTGAGCGCCATCGTGGACGTCGCCCAAGCCCTCGCCGACCTCGCCCTCGCCGCCAACGACTACCAACAGGCCCGATGGGCTACCGCGCGCGGTCTCGCGGCCGAGTCGTTTGCCGAGGGATTGCACCGAACCGCCGCCGAAGCGGCAGCAGCCGCCGGGGACCACGACGAAGCCGAACGCATCATCGAGGCATACCGCCGCTCAGTACAGGACCTCGACGCCGACGACGACATCGACGACACCACCGCGACATCCCTCGCCCGTCACCAGTTCGGATAGCGCCACTCTGACGAGCTTCGCCCGACGATGCTCCATCGTGCGGCCTCGTACCTGCGGACCACGTGCACGCGATGCGCCGCCTCGTCGTGGCTCCCGATAGGCCGCTCACCGAACCATGGTCGTCAAGGATGCGAGCCACTGTAGATGGGCAAGGTGTCGCGCAGTCGAGACGTGACGGCGTGAGGTCCACCGGTTCGATCCAAGCCTCGGGTTCTCGGCGCGCGTGGGCTCGAGGCAGTGGTGGCCGAGTCCGGCGTGGTGCACTCGACCGGCTCGTTGGCTCCTAGTGTCCAGCGTCCTCCCATAGGTTGTCTCCTGTGACCAGCAGCACCGACGGAGTGGACCGCCCGGGGCCCGCAGCGCAGGGGACGTCCCTTTTCGAACTGCTCCAGGTGGGGGCCAGTGTCACGGGGTTGGCTGGCGCCGAGCCCGTGAAGATCCTCGCAGTCGAGCGTCTGACCGACGACTCAGCGAGTGTCCTGTACCGGACCGAGTCGGGACCGGTTGAGCGGATTGTCTACGCCAACGCGATCCAGCACATACGTGCCGTCAGGCCGGGACTGGCTTTCAGCTTCGACGCAGACGCCAACGCCTTCCTCCTCGCCGCCGAGGCGCGCCGCATGCGGCTGGCCTACCTCTTCGATCCGCAGGCCGCGCTCGGCACGAGCGACGTGCAGCCACTCCCGCACCAGCTCCGCGCCGTATACGAGACCATGCTCCACAAGCAGCCGCTGCGCTACGTCCTCGCCGACGACCCCGGTGCCGGCAAGACCGTCATGGCGGGCCTCCTGGTCAAGGAGCTGCTCCTGCGCGGCGACGCCGCCAACGTCATGGTCGTTTCGCCGGGCGTTCTCGTCGACCAGTGGGACGAGGAGATGCGGGAGAAGTTCGGGCTCGAGTTCGAGATGCTCACCCGCGACAAGGTCCTCCACGAAGGCAACCCGTTCACCAGGGGCGGCCTGTGGCTGGCTCGCCTGGACGTCCTGGCCCGCAACAGCGAAGGCATCCTCGACAAGGCGTGCGAGATCGACTGGGACCTCGTGATCTTCGACGAGGCCCACAAGATGTCTGCCACCGTCTGGGGAAGCGAGATCAAGAAGACCAAGCGCTACCAGATGGCCGAGGAGATCGGGAAGCACACCCGCAACCTTCTGCTCATGACTGCCACCCCGCACTCTGGCAAGGAGGAGCAGTTCCAACTCTTCATGGCGTTGCTCGACTCCGACCGCTTCGAAGGCGTCGCCCGCGAGGGCAGCCGCAAAGTCGATGTCGACGACCTGATGCGTCGCCTCGTCAAAGAAGAGCTCCGCACCTTCGAGGGCACGCGTCTGTTCCCTGAGCGGTTCGCTTTCACCGTCAAGTACGAGCTGTCCCAACCCGAGAAAGAGCTCTACGTCGCCGTCACCGACTACGTCCGCGAGGAGATGAACCGCGCCGACCAGATCGAAGGCGACAAACGGCGCCGCACAGCCGTCGGCTTCGCGCTCACCACACTCCAGCGCAGACTCGCCTCGTCACCCGCCGCCATCCACAGGTCGATCGAACGCCGCAAGACACGTCTGGAGTCCGAACTGCGCGAGGCCACCCTGTACGCCGCGGTCAAGGGCGACGACGTCGACGTCCCCGAGGACTGGGACGACCTGGACGACCTCACCGACGAGGAACGCGAAGCCCTGGAGGACAAGGCAATTGCGGGCGCGACCAGCGCGCGCACGCCCGAGGAACTGCAGACCGAGATCGCGGTCCTCGACCGTCTGCTCATCAAGTCCTCGGCCGTCAAGTCCTCGCCGACCTACGCGAAGTGGGACGCCCTGCGCGACACCCTTGACGACAACGCCGAAATGCGTGACGACACGGGGGCACGGCGCAAGGTCATCATCTTCACCGAGCACAAGGACACCCTCGACGACCTCGTGGCGCGCCTGACGCAGCACCTCGGACGCGACGACGCCGTCATCACCATCCACGGCGGCACCAAACGCGAGGACCGGAAGAAGGCCAAGGAGACCTTCGAGCAGAACGAGCGATGCGTCTTTCTGATCGCGACCGACGCCGCGGGGGAGGGCGTCAACCTGCACAGGAACGCCCACCTGCTCATCAACTACGACCTGCCGTGGAACCCCAACCGCATCGAGCAGCGCTTCGGTCGGGTTCACCGCATTGGACAGCCGAACACCTGCTTCATGTGGTCCCTCGTCGCCGAAGACACCCGCGAAGGCGACGTCTACGCCCGGCTCCTCGAGAAAATCGAAGAGCAGCGGGCCACCCTCGGGGGCCGCGTGTACGACGTCCTCGGACAGCTCTTCCAGGGCAATGCGCTTCGAGACTTGATGATCGCCGCGATCCGAGAGGCCAACAAACCCGAACGTCAGCGGTACCTCACCGAGATCGTCGATCCGAAGATCTCCAACGGCATCCCTGAACTACTAAGGGCAAACCAGCTCGTCCCGTCCGCCATG
>NZ_KB913029.1:396227-402520 GCF_000384115.1 Sporichthya polymorpha DSM 43042 | reverse complement strand
AGAACAGCCTCGAGCTCGGCTTGCGCGCCCACCCCGAGCTGCACCCCGACATCGTCGAACTCGAAGCCGCCCCACCGAACAGCGAAGGCGTCGGCGCGGTGAGCATGGCGCAACTGGTGCGCCGAACCCTGCGGATGAACCCGGACCGGGTCATCGTCGGCGAGGTCCTGGGCCCCGAGGTCGTCACCATGCTCAACGCGATGAGCCAAGGCAATGACGGGTCCCTGTCCACCATCCACGCCCGCACCCCGCGCGGGGTGTTCGACCGGATCGCCACCTACGCCCGCCAGGCCGAGGAACGCCTCGACATCGACGCCACCCACCAGCTCATCGCCGGCGGCGAAGGCGGAAGCGGCGCCCTGGACTTCGTGGTGTTCTGCCGCAAGACCCGCAGCGCCACCACCGAAGGCGCAGGGGTACGGCGGACCGTGTCGACCGTGCTGGAGGTCAACGGGTTCGACCATCGGGTGCAGTCGAGCGAGATTTTCGCGCCGGGGCCCGACGGGCGCGCCACGCGATGCGCCGGCGTGCCGATCCGCTGCCTCGATGACCTGGTGGCCTGTGGCTACGACCCCGGGCCTCCAGGCACCTGACGGGCGGCGCGACACCGGCCGAATCTGAAGCACAGTCACGAAAAAGGGGGGAGGGATCGTGGAGGCGCGCACGTTGCTCGCGATCGGGGTGTTCGGCGGCCTCGGTGCCGCAGTGTGGTTCCTGGCTGTGGCCTGCCTGACACCGGAGGCAGACTGGCGGCGTCCGGTCCGGATGCCCGCCCACCTGGTCAGCCCGCGAGTAGCCGCGGCGCTGGCCGTCGGGCTCGGTACCGCGGTGCTGACCCGCTGGCCGGTCGCCGCACTCGCTGCCGGCGCCCTGGTCTGGTTCTGGCCCCACCTGATGGGAACCGGGGCCGCCCCCCGGGACGCGATCTCCCGGCTGGAGGCATTGGCCGGCTGGACCGAGAGCCTCAAGGACGTCATCGCCGGAGCGATCGGCCTGGACGAGGCGATTCCCGCGACCGCGCCACTGGCGCCCGCCCCCATCCGCGGCGAGGTCGAACGCCTCGCCGAACGCCTCCGCGCCCGCGAACCGCTGCCCGCCGCGCTGCGGGCCTTCGCCGACGACCTCGACGACCCCTCGGCCGACCTGGTCGTGGCCGCGCTGATGCTCAACGCCCGGCTGCGGGGCCCGGGCCTGCGCGCGACCCTGGACGCGCTGGCGACCTCCGCGCGCGACGAACTCGACATGCGACGCCGGGTCGAGGCCGGCCGCAAGGCGCTGCGCACCGGGGTACGGATCATCGTCGGCGTCACCGTCGGGTTCGTCGGCCTGCTGGCCGCGCTCAACTCCGCCTACCTCGATCCCTACGACACCTTTACCGGGCAACTCGTCCTCGTCGGAGTCACCGCGGTGTTCGGTGCAGCGTTCGCCTGGCTGCGGGCACTCGCCGACGCCGATGGGCCACCGCGGCTGTTGGCCGTCGAACCCGCGCGGACCGCGCCATGAGCGCCGCGATCGTGGTCTTCGCAGCCCTGGGCGCGTCGGTGGTCGCCCTGATCGCGCTGCTCGCGCCGGCGCGGCCGAGCCTGGCGGTCGCCGTCGGCCGCCTCGACGCCGCCCGCACGTCCCACACACCGGCCACCGACCCCAGCGTGACCGCCGCGTTCACCGCCGTCACGCGGGCTGGTCGTCAGGCCCGGCTCGGGCGCCTGCTCCTCGTGCGCCTGGGCCCACTGATCCGGCCGGGCCGTTCCCCCCACGGCCCGGCCGGGTTACGTGACGCCGACCTGGCCGTCACCGGCCGCAGCCGCGACCTGCTGCTCGGGCGGGCGGTCCTCACCGGGCTGGCCGCCTTCTGCCTCCTCCCGAGCTTCGCGCTGCTGCTTGCCCCGACCGGACTCGTCCTGCCCACGCCGGTGCTGCTGATCGGGGCACCGGCCGCGGCAATCGGCGGCTTCCTGCTGCCCGGCCTCGACCTGCGTCGCGAGGCCGACCGGCGGCGCCGCGAGTTCCGCCACGCTCTGTCCTGCTACCTCGACCTGGTCGCCATGTGTCTGGCCGGTGGACGGGGAGTACCTCAGGCATTGCCCGAGGCCGCTGCCCTCTCCGACGGGTGGGCGCACCGGATGCTGGGCGACGCGCTGGCCTCGGCCCGCCTCGCCGGTATCAGCCCCTGGCGGGGCCTGGGTCGCCTCGGCGAGCAGATCGACGTGCCCGAGCTGCGCGAGCTGGCCGGCAGCCTCACCCTCGTCGGCGACCACGGCGCCCGTGTCCGCGACACCCTCTCCGCCCGCGCCGCCACCCTGCGCCGACGCGCCATCACCGACGCCGAAGGCCACGCCGCCCAGGCCGATCAGAACATGCGGATCGCCCAGGTCCTGCTCGCCTTCGGGTTCCTCATCCTCATCGCCTACCCCGCCCTCGCCGCGGTCCTCAGCACGTGATGGGCCCGCCTGACCGATCCCAGCATGCGTCCGCGCAACGACGCCGACACCCGAGCAGACGAAGGAGACCACCGTGCCGGAGATGCACTATCTGAGCGCCCTGTGGACGGTGCTGAAGGCCCGTCACAACACGCTGCGCGAGGCCGACGATCGGCCCGACGACGCGGGGGACATCGTCCAGTACGTCGTCATCACCGCCGCCTTGGCCTTGGCCGCCGTCGCGATCGTCGCCATCATCGTCGCCAAGATCACCAGCAAGGCCAACGGCCTGCAAACCGAATGATGCTCGCCGCCACCGCGACGTTCAGGGCGGAGCGTCGGTCCCGAGGCCGGCGGGACGCGACCGCGCCACGGGACGCGGGGACGAGCAGCGTCGAGCTCGTCATCACCATGCCGGCCCTGCTGCTCGCTGTCCTGATGGTCCTTCAGTTCGGGCTGGTGGCCCATGCCCAGCACGTCGCCGCCGCAGCCGCCCGCGACGGAGTGCAGGCCGCCCGCGCCTACGGCGGCACCGACCAGGACGGCCGGCAACACGCCACCGACAGCCTCGAGGATCTCGGCCCGACCATCCTGCGCGACCCCTCCGTCGAAGTCACCCGCACCTCCGGCGACGTCATCGTCACCGTGTCCGGGCACGCCACCTCGATCCTGGGCGGCCTGTTCAGCTTTGGCATCCACGAGCAGGCCCGCGGAGAAATCGAGCGGTTCATCCCCGCCACCTCGGCCGCCACATCGGGAGGTGCCCCGTGATCCCGAGCAGGGGCCGACCCGTCCACGTTGACAGCGGCAACGACACCGGCGCCGACGATCGGGAGCGGGGCTCGATCGCCGTTGAACTGGTGATCCTCGCGCCGCTGTTGATCGCGCTGCTGGTACTCGTGGTCGGGCTCGGGAGGATCGCCCAGACCCGAGGTCAGGTCGACGCCGCCGCGTCCGATGCCGCCCGGGCCGCCTCCCTCACCCGCACGGCCGCCACCGCCGAGCTGGCCGGCGAAAACGCGGCGCGCGCCAACTTGGGCGACCGGTGCCAGGCCCTGGACGTGCACATCGACACCACCGCGTTGCGTCCCGGTGGCGAGGTCGCCGCGCGAGTTCGCTGCGTGATCTCCCTGGCCCGGCTGGGACTGGCCGGCTTCCCCGGGTCACGGGCGTTTACCGCCACCGTGCATGTCCCGATCGACCGGTACCGAGGAGCCCACGGATGACCCTCCACACCGTGCCCCCCGCCCCAACCCGTCCGACTCCCGTCGCTACTCGAGCAGACCGCCGACGGTCGGGGCACGACGACGAGGGCAGCATCACCCCGTTCGTCGTCGTCCTCACCTCAGCCCTGCTCGCGATGGCCGGTCTCGTCGTGGACGGCGGGTACGCCCTCGCGGCGAAGCAGGACGCGCGATCCGCCGCCGAGCAGGCCGCCCGCGCCGGTGCCGACGTCCTGGCCCGCGACGCGGCACTCCGCGGCGGCGAGCTCCGGTTGGACCCGGCCGCCGCGCGCGCGGCGGCCGAACGCCACCTCACCGTCAGCGGCCGCGAGGGCGACGTGCGCGTGATCGGCCAGACCGTGACCGTTACCGTCCGCATCACCCGATCCACGGCCATCCTCTCCGCCGTCGGGATCGACACCCTCACCGCGCGCGCCACCGCCTCCGCCCGCGGACTCACCGGCATCGACCGTGAAGAACCCCTGCCCGCCATTCCCGCGGGGGAGGAGACGCCATGACCATGGACCCCACCGGAACCCGAACGACGCACCCATCGGCCCGGAGGTCGCTGCTACGTGCCGTCGCTGCGTTGGTGATGCTGGCCGCGTTTGTCGTGGGACCCCCTGTGGCTCTGCTCACCTTTGTTGGCAACCCGATGCCCGAGCAGGCGGTCGTCGGCGGCCGGCTCACCGACGACGCGGTGATCGGCATGCTCGCCGCCGTCGTATGGATCGCGTGGGCGCAGTTCGCTCTCGCCGTCCTCACCGAGGTCGCCGCCGCTGCTCGCAGCGCCCCCCTGCCCCGATCCATCCCGCTCAGCGGCCCGCACCAGCAGCTTGCCCGCCACCTCGTACTCGCCGCTTCGTTCCTGCTCGCGGGCGGCGTGACGCTGACCGCGCCGGCCGCCACGGCGGTCGCGACACCGACCACCGCCCTCACGGCACCCTGCGTCCCCGACGCAGCGGCCGCCCCAGCCCGTGCGATCGAGCTCCCGACAGTGCACCCGCCAGGGAGCGCGTCGCCCCCGGCCGAGAACCGGGACCGTACGGCCGCCGAGGCCACAGTCCCGCCGCAGCGGATCAAGCAACCGGATCCGCAGGCACAGGACAGGTCGCCGGACCTGCCTGCGGGGCGCTGGTATGTCGTGCAACCGCCGCACGGCTCGCACCACGACACGCTCTGGGACATCGCCGAACGCCACCTCGGCGACGGTCTGCGCTGGCGCGAAATCTACGACCTCAACCGAGGCCGCCCGCAGCCTGGCGGTGGTGAGCTGCACCTGCCGCGACTCATCCATCCGGGCTGGCGCCTGCTGCTTCCGCCGGACGCCACAGGGCTGCCCGAACCCGAGCAACCCCGGAGCACCCGCCCTGCCGCGGCGGCGAAACCCCACGCCACGACCGCCCTCTCCGCGGCCGACGACCTCCCCGACACCGTCGTCGGACCCGGCAATGCGGAGGTCGTCGAGCGGGTCGCCCCGCCCGCCGACGGCGACCGCGCCGGCCGAACCGCGCGAGCCCCGACCGACACGACCAACGACCCGACCGACGCCGAGTCTCCCATCGCGGTCGGCGCGCTCACCCTCGGCCTGAGCGCGATCGCGTGTGCCGGACTAACCGCGGAACTGGCCCGCCGACGCCGGCGCGCACAACGGTTCCGCCGACCGGGCGAACGACTCCGGGCGCCGGCAGAGGACGCCGCGGCGCTCGAACGGCGGCTGCGCACCGCCAACGCCGCGACCGCCATCGCCGGGCTCCGGCAGGCGCTGCACCAGCTCGCCGAAACGCGTCACGCCACCGGCCAGCAGCTGCCGGATCTGCAGGTCGTCCGAATCAATCCCGCTCGCGCCACGCTGCACCTCGCCGCCGACGATCCCGACCCGCCCGGACCGTTCACGCCGGTCGATGCCCGCACCTGGGCTATTGACCTCACCGACGGCACCGAGGCATCCGGCGTGAGTCAGGAGATCGAGGACCCGGTCGACCCGTGCCCGGCACTGGTCGCCGTCGGGGTCAGCGACAGCGAGGTCGTGCTCGTCAACCTCGAAGCCGCCGCCACGCTGCGGATTCTTGGTCCCGCGAGCGAGGCCACCGCGATCCTGCACGCCATCGCAGCCGAAGCCGGCACGAGCAATCTCACCCAGAGCGCGGAGATTGTGCTCAGTGGGATCCCATCCGCGCTGGAGAACGTCGTCGACGCCGGACGAACCCGTGGCCTCGCGCCCACGCTGGCGCGACGATGGGCAGCTGCCCGCCAACGCGACATCGCAGCGCTCCTCAGCGAAGCCGGCCTTGCCGACCTGCTCGCAGCCCGCGCCCGGCAAGTCCTCTCGGACACCTGGGCTCCCGGGATCCTCATCGAAGGCGAGACCGCCTCGGGCGACGGTTCCGCCGACCAACCGCGAACGGGCCTCTCCCTCGTGCCGTACCGCGGTTGCTCCCTCATCACCACCCACCCTGCCGCCGAGGGCGAGCCGCCGGGATGGACGCTCACGCCGACGGACACGGCATGGCGGCTAGAGCCGCTCGGCATCGACCTCGACCCGCAACGCCTCGACCGGGCGCAGCTGACCACGGCAGGCGACCTGCTGGACATCACGGTCGAGCCGGCTCCCACATCTCCACTGCCCGGCCCAGTCGTCCTGGCGGAC
>NZ_KB913029.1:391498-396127 GCF_000384115.1 Sporichthya polymorpha DSM 43042 | reverse complement strand
GCCCCGATCGCGTTCGCCGGAGCGGTGTGGGACCAGACCCGGGTGTGGGCCCGGCGCTGGGTCGAGGTCGTCGCCGCACTGATCCTGTCCAAGGTCGTCATCGTCGTGACCTTCGTCGTCGGCGCCAGCGCGTTCTCCGGCACCGGTCCCACCCTCGATCCCCACGCCGCGTCCCCGGCCGCTGCCGGGGACGGGTCCGGTGGCGGGCTTTCTGACGTACTCGTCGGGTTGCTGCTGCTCGGGATCGCCGTGTGCTCGCCGTGGCTGACCTACCGGTTCGTGCACTGGACGGGGATGGAGGCCGCCTCGGTCATGCACGGCGCTGTCGCGGCCAACCCGATGTCCTCGGCCGCCCGCGCGAGCGCCTCGCAGGCACGGTTCACCGCGCAACAGGCGCTCACCTCCTCCGTGCTCGCCGGGGCCGGAGCAGGGGCCGCAGCCCGCCGTCCCGGCGGAAACGCACGCGCCGGGGGCAACGGCGCCGCAGGCCCGTTGATGACGCCGGACCGGGGGACGCGGAGGCCTCCGCCGCGACCGTCGGGTCCGTCCGGGCCCGGCCGTCCGGCCGGGGGTGCACGGTGAGTGGCCCGGCATCGCAGGTGCGCTTCGGTGGCTTGGAGCGACGCGGCCTGCTCCTCGGCCTGACCGGAGCCCAGGTCGCCCTGCTGGGCGCAGCGCTGACCGTCGTGGTCGGCGCAGGTCTGATCGCCGGACCGGCCGGCGTCGTGGTCACCGCACCGGGGTGGGCGATCGCGGCGGGCTGCGCGTTGATCCCCGTCGGCGGACGTCCCCTGGTGGAAGTCGCCCCGACCTCGATGGCCTGGACAACTCGGCGTGTCATCGGCGTGCACCGGGTGCTCGCCCGCCCCGAGCGTCCCCAGGCGGGCGACCCGCTGGAGCTGCCGGGCCTTCCCCGGCCCGTGCACATCACCGTCGCCGGGTCGACGCAGGCTGCGGTCATTCGGCTCGGACGGCCAGGGTTACGCGGTCCGGTGACGGTGGTCGCCGAGGTCCGCGGCCGCGGACTTCTCTTGGAGGACCCCGGGGTGCAGGACCGGCGGGTCTCGGCCTGGGGTCGTCTGCTCGCCGCCTTCGGGCAGATGCCTGAGGTCGGCACGGTCCAGGTCTTGCACCGCAAGATCTCCACCGGGCCTCGCGGCGTCCGGGAATGGTGGGTCGGACAACGGACCGGCCCCGCCTGGGCCACCGCGATCGTCGAGGACCTCGTCGCCGACACCGCGCAGACCACCCGTCTGCAGACCCTGCTCGCCGTCGAGCTGCGCCCGCGCGACCATGCCGACCTCGATGCGGTCATGTCCCGCCTGCATGACGCCATCGACGCCGCCGAACTCGACCTCATCGCGTGGCTGACGCCACATCAGATCCAGACGGTAGTCCGGCAGGCGTACGACCCCGCCACCCACGTGGCGGACGCCACCGGTGAGATCAGCTGCGCGCCGATGGGCGTGGCCGAGGAGTGGGCCCACGCGCGCAGCGACTTCGCCCTGCACGCGACGTACTGGGTCAGCGAGTGGCCACGCTCGGGCACGCACGCGTCCTTCCTGCGTCCCCTGCTGCTGGCGCCGGGCGCCCGGCGGACGTTCACGCTTCTCGCGTCACCCCTGCCACCGGGCAAGGCACTGCGGGAGATCCGGCGGGCCCGCGCCGAGCAGATGGCCGACGCCGCCGCGCGGACACGCATCGGCCGGGTCGAGGAAGAGGCCCACCGCGCGGCCGCGGACGAGTTGACCCGGCGCGAACAGGACCTCGTCGCCGGGCACGGCGACCTGCGGTTCACCGGCCTGCTCACCGTGTCCGCCACGACACCGGAGGAACTGACCGCCGCCTGCGAAGCCGGCTGCGACCTGCGCCGTCTGGTCGGGCAACAGGTTGCGGCCTTCGCCGCGGCGGCGCTGCCCTTCGCCCGGGGGCTGTCGTGACCGCACGGGGGATGGCCCGGGTGCTGCCGGGACCGGCGCGCCGGGGACGGGTGCGGGTGCCGTTGCACCGGGCGAGTTCGGCGACGCTGGCCGGGGCGTATCCGTTCCTGGCTCCGGCGCCGTGCCAGACCGGCACCCCCATCGGGGAGGACGCGCTCAGCGGGGAGGCGTTCTACTTCGACCCCTGGGCCCTGTACGCCGCTGGGGCGTTGACGAACCCGAACGTCGCACTGGCCGGGGTGATCGGTGCGGGGAAGTCCGCGCTGGCCAAGTCGTTGGCGGTCCGCGCGATCGCCGCCGGTCGCAGGGCGTACGTGCCCGGCGACCCGAAGGGTGAATGGGCCGCCGTCGCCGAACAGGTCGGAGGAACTGTGCTCCGCCTCGGCCCCGGACTTCCGGACCGCGTCAACCCGCTCGACGCCCACAGCCCGGCTACCACAGCCAGCCCAGCGGCCGCGCGGGTGTTGACCGCGGTCGCGGAAACGCTGCTGGCCCGACCGATGGGCCCCGGCGAACACGCCGCCCTCGCTGCCGCCGCTGCCTGCGTCGGCACCGGCCCCGCGGCGGCCGGAATCCCCGACGTCCTGGCCGCCCTGGCCGACCCCGACCCCGCAAGGCTGCGCGCCGACGGCACCACCCTGGCCGAGCGCCTGGCCGATGGCCGCGACCTCGGCCACGCCCTGCGCCGGCTCGTCGCCGGCGACCTGGCCGGGATGTTCGACAAGCCATCGACGCTCACTCTCGACCCGACCACGCCGATGGTCGTGATCGACCTGTCCGCACTCGGCTCGTACGACCTCGCCGTCGCGGTCGCGATGACCTGCGCGTCGGCCTGGCTGGAGAACGCCCTCGCGACGACGGCATCGGAGCACCGCCCTGACGGTGCATCAGGACGATGGGTGGTCTACGACGAGGCGTGGCGGCTGCTGCGGGCGCCGGCGCTGATCCGGCGCATGCAGGCCCAGTGGAAACTCTCCCGCGCGCACGGGATCGCGAACCTGCTCGTCCTACATCGGCTGTCCGATCTGGACGCGGTCGGGTCGGCGGGCAGTAAGGACCGCGCGCTGGCGGCCGGGCTGCTCGCGGACTGCTCCACGCGGATCGTCTACCGGCAGGAACCCGACCAGCTCGCCGGCATCGGTGCCGCACTCGGGCTGACCGAACCCGAACGCGCCCTGCTGCCGCTGCTCCCGCGCGGCTGCGGGCTGTGGAAGATGCCCCGCAGTTCGACCGTCGTGCACCACCGGCTGCACCCCGACGAGGCAGACGTTTACGACACCGACGCGGCGATTCGGTCCGTCGTCTCGGCCGAGCGCGGTGGTCGAGAATGAACCACACCGCGATGGCCGAACGCGCCACCCTCGGCGCGCTCCTCCTTGGCCCCGGCCACCAGAACCAGACGGGACCCACGGGGCCGCAGACGAACGCGGGCATCGTCGGGATCCTGCGCTGGCTGCGGCCGGAGGACTTCGCCGACCCCTGGCACGCCGAGGTGTACCGCACGATCCGCGCCCTCGGCGCCGCCGGCGAGGCGTGCGACGCCGAGGCGACGGGCCACGACCTGATCCGTCGCCTCGGGCACACCCGCGCCGACGTGGGCCGCCTGGCCGGGCTGTTGCGCGACCTGCCGGTGCGTCCCCAGTTGGACGTGTACGCCGCAATGGTCCTCGAGGCCGCCCTCCGCCGGGAGACCATCACGCACGGGCTGCTGCTGCGCGCTGGGGCGCTGCAGTCAGTCCTGGACAGTTCGCCACGGCCGATGGCCGCGGTGACCGTCACCGTCGACGCGGCTCTGGTCGACGCGGGCTACCGGTGGGCCATCGCCACGGGCCGACTCCGTCCGACCCGGGCTGGGCCGACGCGATCTGGCCATGCTCGATCCGACGGTCCCCGACCCGCGATGCCCATCGGCTTGCGCTCCGCGGCAGGCCGGGTGCATGCGGCGCTGGGCGCCGACCGGTTCCTGGCCGCCCACCCCTTGCCCACGGCACGACAGGTCGCCGACCGCGAGGCCGCACTCATCGTCACGCTGATCGCCCACCCGCGCCACCTCGACGCAACAGCGGCGTGGCTGCGACCAGCGGCAATCAGCAACCGCACCTGGCGGCCGGTCTACGAGGCGCTGCTCGGCCTGCGCGCTGGCGGGCAACCGATCGACGCGGTGACGGTGTTCTGGGAGACCCGCCGGGCCTCCCGCGTCGCCGGGCCGGGACCCGACCCGCGTCCCGGCATCGCCGCGGTGGAACGTGCAGCCGCCGTCGATCCCGGCTACGCGGCCGCACGGGTTGCGGGGGACCATCTGCGGCTGGCCGCCGAGGCAGCCGCGAACAGCCTGCGCACGGCGGCCTCCAACCCCGGCCTGGACCTGGGCCAGGTCCTGGAGACCGGTCACGTCCTCACCGCCGCCCTGCGGACCGGCGCCGTCCCGTTGTCCGCTCCCGGGCGCGACGGCCGACACTTGGCCGCCGTCCGCGCCCTGCCCGCCCCGCACGCTCACCGGGAACGACCGGTCGCCGGATGACGCCCCGTCACTACCCGTCCCCTGCCCGTCCCGGCCGGCCCGATGGCATGGCCGACGCGGCCCTGGTCGTGCTCGTCATCGCCGTCGGCTTCGCCGGCCTGCTGTGGGTCGGTGCGGCCGCGGCCGCCCTGATCACCGGGCACGGCGTACCCTCCGGCGGGCTGGCCG
>NZ_KB913029.1:383854-391398 GCF_000384115.1 Sporichthya polymorpha DSM 43042 | reverse complement strand
GTCAAACGGGTGCCGGCCGAGATCAAGGAACGGGACCGGATGACGGGCTACGGCCAGCCGGTTGTCGATTCCTACCACCGCGTGACCTTCGACCCGAAGTACGTCCGCGTCGAAGGCAACAACCACCTTGCGACACTCCTTCACCCCGGCCATCCGCTCATGGCGGCGACCATGAGCGTCGTGTCCGACCGGCACCTCGACGCCCTACGACGTGGCGCATTCCTCGTCGACCGATCGGACCTGTCGACCGAGCCCTACGTCGTGAGCCTTCTGGAACACGACGTCACCGACGGGCGAACGGCTCGCGACGGCCAACCGTGGGTCGTTTCCCGCCGCGCCCAGTACGTCCGCGTCGACGCCGACGGCACCATCACGCCGCTCACCGGTTCGCCAATCCCCAACTTCGAGTGTCCCACGGAAGAGGAGCGCGCGATGGCCGGAAAGATCCTGGGTGAATCGTGGGCTCAGGCATCCGACCTCGACCAGCGTGTCACCCGCGAAGCATCGGTGACGATCGCTCGGAAGCACGCAGACGAAGTCACCAAACGGACCGCCGAACGACTTGACAAGACGGAACGCCTCGTCCGCGAGCGACTTACCCGCGAAATCAACTACTGGGACCAGCGAGCCTTTGAGCTAAGCGAGCAGGAACGAGCAGGCAGGAAGACCCGCCTCCCGGCATCCCAGATGCGCGAACGCGCCGAGTCGCTCGTACGGCGACTCGACCGGCGGTTGAAAGACTTGGAGCAGGAGCGCGACATCTCCGTGCGCCCCCCGCGCACGACAGGCGCATGCTTGGTAATCACGCAGGGCTGGCTCGATGCCCAGGACGACCCCGAAGCGGCCGACGCACGCGCGCGTGAAACCACCCGCGTCGAGCGGTTGGCTGTCGATGCGGTACTACGGGTCGAACGGGCCTTGAAGCACCGACCGACCGAGATGCACCACAACAACCCCGGCTACGACATCGAATCGGACACCGCCGCCGGCCTTGACTTCATCGAGGTGAAGGGCCGCGTCGCGGGCGGTAAGACATTCGTCTTTACACGCCAGGAGGCGGTGACTGCTCTCAACAAGGGCGACCGCTCCGTTCTGGCGCTCGTCCAAGTTGCGGACGACGACAGCACCGCGGTGCGCTACCTGCGACGCCCGATCGCCCAACCCATCGACCCACGCGCGGCCCGCGTTGAGTACGACTGGAAACCTTTCTGGAACGACGCAACTGAGATGAGCCAAGAGTGAGCGACACGACCTACAAGAAGAAGTTGATCGAGGTCGCTCTACCGCTCGACGAGATCAACGCAGCCTGCAAGGCCGATAAGGACAGAAAGACCGGCACTCTGCGCAACGTGCACAAGTGGTGGGCACCGATGCCGCTACCGGCATGGCGGGCTCTTATCTTCGCCGCCCTCATTGATGACCCAGAAGACGACAACCAACGAGTCTATTTGCTCGACCTCATCAAGCGGCTTGTGGCAAACGGGGCCGATCTGCCAGATACCAATGATCTGGACGAGGCGCGTGGCCTGTTGAAGTCTCACTTCCCGGATGGGTTGCCCTCGGTCGTGGACCCCTTTTGTGGTGGCGGTTCAACCCTGGTGGAAGCCCAGCGGTTGGGATTGCCGTCCTACGGCTCGGACCTTAATCCCGTTCCGACACTCATCTCGCGCGCGCTGACCGAGATGGCACCGAGGGCCTGGGGGCAATCTCCACTTCACCCGGTGAACCGTGATGAGTCTGGAGCGCTATGGGGAGAGGTTCCTGGAGGTGTCGAAGGACTTGCCGGCATTGAGGCGGATCTTCGGCGCTACGCCGAATTGGTTCGAGACCGGGCGTGGAAAGTCTTGCGGCCCGAGTTTGGGCCCAGCGCAGACGACGGGCTCACTTGGACCTGGATCCGAACGGCAACTTGCAGAAACCCGGCCTGCGCCGCCGAGATCCCGCTGACGACCAGTTGGTGGCTCTCCAAGCGGTCAGGTGATCTTGCGTGGATGGAGCCGATGTACTCCGGGTCGACACTTGCAATCAAAGTCATGGCGGGGCGTGCGCGCGGCGAGGCGCCAGAACCGACCAAGGTCGGCAGGGGAGCCAACTTCAACTGTCCTCGGTGCGGTTCGCTTCTTAAGGAGACCGCTGTGATGGAACAGGGCCAGCGCGGCGAGCTTGGTCTGCGGTTGGCCGCTGTAAGCGAAGAGGGGGCTAGGCGTCGCAGCTATCGCGAACCGGCCGACGCAGATTGGGTGGCAGCTCGCGAGGCCGCCCCTCCGGACGATATCCCCCAAGTGCCGCAACCAGATATTCCGCGCTGGTTCTCGGGCCCCCGTTTCGGCTACTCGACCTTCGCGAGTCTCTTCACTCCGCGGCAACTCCTAGTCCTCGCAACGCACGCCGATCTGATTGCTGCACTGCGTGACGAGGTCATCGACGACGGCGGCGACGAGGCCTGGGCGGATGCAGTCGTCACCTTCCTCGGTCTTGCACTTGGTCGAATGGCCCAGTATCAGTCGAGCCAGGTCAGGTGGTTCATAGACTCGCGATCGGGCGGGGGTCAGCCTCTCCCCGCGTTCGGGCGCCACGACATTCCGATGCAATGGGACTTCGCCGAGCTGACGCCGCGGGTGGGTGCGGGTTCGTTGACGGGCGCCGTCAACTCGATGGTGGCTTCCTTCCGCTACTTGGTGAACGGGTCCGGAGTGGTGAATCGTGCCGACGCTCGCACCACCAAAGCTGATCGGCCTGGTCTAGTCGCAACCGACCCCCCTTACTTCGATGCAATCGGATACGCCGACCTGTCGGACTACTTCTACATGTGGCACCGAAGAGCACTGCGCGCGGTGCATCCCGACCTGTTCGCGACCATCGCGACGCCAAAATCTGGCGAATTAACGGCAATCCCAAGCCACCATGGAAAGAGTGTCGACCAAGCGCGCGACTACTTCGTTGACGGCTTCACGCAGACGTTCCACAACCTTCGGGCGTCATCTGCCGCTGGATTGCCGATGCTTGTGGTGTACGCCTCGAAGGAGCAGAAGGGCGGGCGCGAAGAGGAGACGCGCTGGTCGTCGATCCTCAGCGCCATCATCAACGCTGAAATGGAGATCACCGGTACCTGGCCGATACACGGCACGGGCGGCAATCGGATGATCGGAATTGGGACCAACGCGGTAGCTGCATACATCGTGATGGTTTGCCGTCCACGACCAGCGGATGCATCCACTTGCAGTCTCACCGAGTTCAACCGTGCGCTGCGACGTGAGTTGGGTCCTGCTATTCGGGACCTCCAGGCGGCCTCTATCTTGCCGGTCGATCTAGCTCAGGCAGCGATGGGTCCTGGGATGCAGATCTACTCGCGATACCGGGCTGTGGTGAGCCAATCGGGCGAGCCGGTGCCCGTCGAGCACGCAATGCGTCTCATCAACACGGCTCTGGGGGAAGTGCTGGATGAGCAGGAAGGCGAACTCGATCCGGAGTCGCGATTTGCTGTTCGCTGGTGGGCGACGCATGGTTGGAACGCAGCGGACTTCGGGGACGCTGACAAGGCCGTGCGCCCACTCGGGATCACCGTCGACGACGTCAAGCGGGCGCAGGTCGCGACCGCCGCCGGGAACAGGGTGCGGCTTCTGGGACGGGACAACCTCGATCGAACTTGGGTCCCAGCCAATGACAGGCGGCCGACCGCGTGGGAGGCCGTCCATCACCTCCTTGATCGCCTCGTCGACGGCGGGGGAGAGTTGGAGGCCGCTCGGTTGATGGCGGCGCTAGGGGGTCTGACCGATGCCGCCATGGCGTTGGCTTACCGACTCCACGACATCGCCGCAAAGTTGGCTAGGACCGCGGATCAAGAGCGCTACAACGCTTTGATCAGTTCGTGGGTCGAGTTGGTGCGCCTCAGCGGTGACGGACGAGTCTCAGCGGAAGGATTGTTCTGACATGCGGGCACTGACGAACAAGGAACGCGTCGGCCGTGCCCTGGACCTCGTCGCCGAGGGGCTTGGTCCTTGGATGATCACCCAACTGCATGGCAAGTACGGGGACACATGGGCGGTGGAGGTCGGCCGCACAGCTGGACTTACGGGCCGCGACGCGACCCCGAACCAGTCTGATCCTGCCTACCTGTTTTGGGTGTTCGATAAGCAGTGGCACGCAGTGTTCAAGGATCAGCTGTCGTTCGAAGACAAGCGGGCCGTCTCGGCGCTCTGGGATGCCCGCAAGGAGTGGGCTCACGGAGAGCGCATCTCGTCCGAGCGCACTGAGCGAGTCCTCATGGACAGCGAGCACATCCTTCGGTCGATCGGAGCGGTGCAGCAGGCCGACAAGGCCGACGAGATGCGCCGCGAGTTCCGCCGCCTGATGTTCGAGGATGACCAGAAGCGGCTGCAGCGTGCGCAAGAGAAGGCGCTCTCCGTTCAGGTCGATTCAACTGGGCTGCCCGCTTGGCGGGACGTGATCGAGCCACACGACGACGTCGCCCGCGGCACCTTCGAGCTGGCCCAGTTCGCCGCCGACCTCCGGCAGGTTCATCAGGGCATTGCCGGGCCGGAGTACGGCGACCCCATCGAGTTCTTCGGACGCACCTACCTCACTCGCGGTCTGCGCTACCTGCTGGAGCAGGCCGTCAAGCGACTCTCCGGCGGTGGCGGCGAGCCGGTCGTCGACCTGATGACAACCTTCGGTGGCGGCAAGACCCACTCCCTGCTCGCTGTCTACCACATGGCCGCGGGCATCCCGGCCGAGAAACTGCCGGGCGTCCGCGAACTGCTGGACGGCATTGGCGTAGCGGAGCTGCCGAAGAAGGTCGGCACAGCCGTCTTGGTCGGCAACGACGTATCGATCCTGGGAGACCCCAAGGCCGAGGGCTTCACCGTCAACACTCTGTGGGGCGAACTGGCCTACCAACTCGGCGGGACGGAGGGGTACGACCTCGTTGCCCGCTACGACGAACAGTCGGTCCCGCCCACGACGACGGCTCTCGCCGATCTGCTTGCCAAGTACTCACCGTGCATTGTCCTCATCGACGAGTGGGTCGCCTACCTTCGCCAGCTGTGGTCGCGGGAGAAGCCTGCACCGGCGGGAACGTTCGACGGTCACATGACCTTCGTTCAGTCGTTGACCGAAGCCGTCAAGTCCGTTCCCACCGCGCTCTTGGTGGTGTCGCTGCCGGCCTCCGACGTCGTGCGGGACATGCCCGGTACCGAAGCGCCCAACGAGAACGAGCATGAGATCGGCGGTACCGCCGGCGTCGAGGCGTTGCGCCACCTGCGATCGGTCATCCATCGCGTGGAATCGGCCTGGCAGCCGGCGACCATCGAAGAGTCGTTCGAGATCGTCCGCCGACGCGTATTTAAGCCCTTCGGCCGCGAACAAGACGCCGCTCGCGACCTGGTCGTCCAGAAGTTCTCCGACCACTACGTGCGCTACGCCGCTGACGTCCCGAGCGAAGTGATGCAGCCGGGGTACCGCGCCGCGATGCGCACCGCCTATCCCATCCATCCGGAGCTGTTCGACCGCCTCTACAAGGACTGGTCGACACTGGAGCGCTTCCAGCGGACCCGCGGCGTCCTGCGCCTCATGGCCACCGTCGTGTACGCCCTGTGGATCAGCGGCGACAAGTCGCCCATGATCCTGCCCGCATCGATCCCGCTCGACAACGCCAAGGTCTTCGACGAGCTCGCCAACCACCTGAACGACTCGTGGAAACCCATCGTCGACTCCGACGTCGCGGGGGAGACCTCGACGGCGAACGTCGTCGACAGCGAGATCAAGATCCTCGGCAAATCGATGGCGACGAAGCGCGCCGCCCGGTGCGTGTTCTTGGGCACGGCACCGATGGCCAACCTCCGCCAGCGTGACGGGAGCGCCGCGCCCATCCGGGGCATCGAGCAGAAGCGTGTCGTGCTCGGGTCGACGTACCCGGGCGACAACCCGGCCCACGTCGCGGACGGGCTGCGTCGTCTCGGCGACATGGGCAAGTACATGAATCGCGACCAGGACCGCTACTGGCTTTCGCTGCAGCAGACGGTCGCGCAGATCGTTCAGGAACGCGCCGACGCCTACCACGACGACCAGGTTTTCGACGAACTCGCGGCCGTCGTCCGCCAGGAAACCGACAAGGGCCTCTTCGAAAGAGTCCATCGGTTCCCCCACGGCAGCATCGACGTCGAGGACGACCCCGGCATCGGCCTCGTCGTCTTCGGGCCGGACCGGCCGTTCTCAAAACGAGGGCGGTCTCTCGCCGAAGACGCCGCGACAGAGTTCCTCACCAAGCGCGGCACGAACGCCCGCATCCACAAGAACAGCCTGGTGTTCCTCGCGCCTGAGGTGGACCGCATCGACGTGCTCCTCAACGCCGTCCGGCAGCGGATGGCGTGGGAGTACATCCTCGAGAACAAGGATTCGCTGAACCTCGACCAGCACAACATCAAGGTCGCCGAATCGCGAGTCGCCCAGGCGAAGCAGACAGTCGCCGATTCGATCCGCGAGGCGTACCGCTGGATCCTGGTACCCACGCAAGAACCCGGCTCCGCGGAGATCGAGCTCGAGTCCATCCTGGTGAACGGCGACGGCACGCTCGCCGCTCGCGTCACCAAGAAGGCCGACGCCGGTGAGTTCGTCGTCCGGTCGTTCTCTCCTTCGCTGCTGCGCATGCAGATCAACAGGCTCAACCTGTGGAAGGACAAGCCCTACGTCTCCCTCGACACCCTCGTCGGATACTTCAGCCAATACGTCTACATGCCCAAGGTCGTCCAACCGAAGGTCGTAGCCGACGTCGTGTGGCACCTCGACGAGGTACTTGCCATCGAACTCGACAGCTTCGCCTACGCCGACTCGTTCGAAGACGGCCGTTTCGTCGGTTTGACCATTACAAACCCCACCGCCGTCCGCCAAGGCGGTCTCCTGGTCGACCCCAAGGTGGCGCTGGAACAGATCGCGAAGGACACCAAAGAGCCGGACGACCGCGAAGACGACGAGAAAACGCCGGCGACCGGGACGGGCGGCTCGGGCCAGACGTCGACCACGACGACAACTACCGGCACGGTCGTACCGAAGCGCTTCCACGCAACGAAGGACCTCACGACCAACCGCGTTGTCCGCGACGTCGGCCAGATCTACGAGCAGATCGTTTCCCACTTCGTCACCGGGGGCATCCCGGTCCGCGTCTCGATCGACATCGAATCGGACCAGCTCGACCGGCTGACAGGAGACCAGCGGACTGCTATCAGGGAGGACCTCAGAACCCTAGGTTTCGAGGACAACGACTGGTCTATGGACTGAAGCCGAGGGGAGCACGGCAGAGGTTCTTGCCGAGGTTCTCTCCGTGAGCAGCCGTGAGGGTTGCTCAATCTGCTCCTCGATCGCGAACACAGGACCCCTGAGGGACCGCGCACCCGGCGCGGGACGCGACCTTGGGGGCCCGTGCCATGGCGACGCCGCTTCGACTCACCCTGCTGCCGCAAGCGGACCAACCGCCGGCCACCGGCCCGTCCGGCCCGGGGATCACGCCGAACGGGACGGGCTTGCCCGGACTGGAAGTCCTGCGCGACATC
>NZ_KB913029.1:308445-383754 GCF_000384115.1 Sporichthya polymorpha DSM 43042 | reverse complement strand
CCGACGTGCTGCGCGCCGGGAAACAAGCCGTCGAGCACGCGGCCGCAACCGGCACCGACCTCCCGCGCTGCCAGGTCGCGCCGGGGCAGGTCGCCTCATGACCAAGCTGCTGCTCGCCGGCGGAGGGCTGGGTGCCTCGATCATCGCCGTCCCCCTGCTGGCCCTGCTCGCCGTCTTCGGCTCCGCCGCCCGGCCGTTCGGCTGCACGCCCGGGGCGCTGGCCGCTGACGCCGACGTCCCCGTCCACGCGCGGCCGTGGGTCACCGCCACCCACGCCGCCTGCCCGGTCCTGCCGGCGGCGTGGATCGCCGCGGTCATGGCCCAGGAATCCGGCTTCGATCCCGACACCTACGCCGACGACGTCAACGGCGGCACCTGGGGGCTGTTCCAGCTCAACGCTGCCGTGTGGGCGGACGCCTACGGCGCCGGGTGGGACGCGGACCGCAACGGCAACGGCCGTCCCGACGTCCGCGACGCCGATGTGCATGCCGCGGTGGCCGGCCACTACCTGTGCCGGCGGCTGGCCGGCGTGCGTGCCCTGCGGGCAGCCCACCCGGACTGGGCGTCGACGCGCGACCTGTCCGAGCTGGATGCGTTGATCGTCGCGCACAACGCAGGGGAATCGCGGCTGGCTTCCTACCCGGACATCCCGGCGGTCACGGCCGAGTTCGTGGCGGACGTTGACGACCGGACTGCGGCGTGGTCCGGATGCGCCCGGGCAGTGCCCGCACGCTCAGGGCCGCGGGGCCCGGGGGACGCGATCGCGGCGGGCCTTGCCCTAGTCGGCACCCGCGAGGGCTGGTACCGGATGTGTGACCGGCTGGTCTGCCGCGCCTACGGCTACGCCACGTCCGGCTTCCCGACTGCGGTCGCGCACTGGCAGGCGATGCGCGTAGCCGGCTTTGCCCATCCCGGTGACAGGTGCCCGCCGCCGGGGGCGTTCGCCTACTGGGACACCGGGCCGGGACAGGCGGGCCACGTCGTGCTCGTCGCCACCCGGAACGGCTGCGATCCGCACGCCATCACCGTCGTGTCCAACGACTTCCTCGACCGGGCCGTGGGCGCCCGCGGCGGGGTGTACCACGTGACGCTCGCGCGGCTGGAATCCGGATTCGTCGACCCGGCCCGCTACCTGGGCTGGTCCGCGCCCGTGTGCGCCGGCCTGCCGCTACTCACCGACCCCGACACCGTCCGTGCCACCCCATCCGCCTCGAAAGGTCTGCGATGAGACGCTCGACCAACACCCGCCGCGCGGACCCGGCCGAGCGGCTCGCCGCCGCGCACGCCCAGCTTGTCACCGCTGTCCAGGAACTGACCAACGGCGAGGAGTGGCGGCGCATGCTCGCGGTCGCGGCCCGGTTCCCGACCTACAGCCTCAACAACGTCCTGCTCATCGGCGCCCAACGCCCGGACGCCACCCGGGTCAGCGGCATCCGGACCTGGAACTCTCTGGGCCGCCGGGTCCGCAAGGGTGAGAAGGGCATCGCGATCCTCGCGCCCTGCCTCTACCGGCCGCGCCGCGACGACCCCCGCCACGACCAAACCGGCCCCCGCGGACCGGCCGATCGCACCCGACCCGACCCGGGACGGCCCGAACCCGGGCGCCCTGAGCCGGACGGGACGGCGCCCCGCCAGCGGGTGCCGCGGGAGGTGCGCGGCTTCCGGGTGGTGCACGTCTTCGACGTCTGCCAGACCGTAGGGGAACCGTTGCCCGAGATCGCGCCGCGATTGCTCACCGGCTCCGCGCCCGCGCTTCTGACAGAGCGTCTGATCAAGACGATCCGCGGCGACGGGTACCACCTCGAACGCGGGCCGTGCGGTGGCGCCAACGGCTACACCGACTTCACTGCCCGGACCGTCCGGGTCCGCGACGACGTCACGGACGCACAAGCCGGGAAGACGCTCGCCCACGAACTCGGCCACATCCGCGCCGACCACCACACCCGCTTCCTCAACGGGCGGCCCAGCTCCGCAGGGTGCCGCGCCCAGGCCGAGGTGGAAGCCGAATCCATCGCCTACCTGATCACCCACGCCGCCGGACTGCCCGCCGACGCCTACTCCGTGCCCTACCTGGCCGGCTGGTCCGGCGGGAACACCGACCTGGTTCGCGAGGCCGCCACTCGCGTCATCGCCGTCACCCGCGGTGTCCTCGAAGACCTCCGCCTCGAACTGCCGGCCGATCTCGCCCCGGCACCCGTCATCGAGCCTCATCGGCCAGCCGGGCCCGCTGCGCTGCCACCCGAGATCGACCGTGAGCCGCCCGAGGTCGGCCGGTGAACGGCCCCCCGTCCACAGCGGCCGTAGGCGCCCGCTGATCCACAGGTTCCGCCGCCCGACCCTGCTGCCCGTTGGCAGCCCCGCAGTGTCGACCTACCGCCCGAATCGAGAGGAGAACCACCGATGAACCCCGAGCTGATCTTCACCGAGCCGCCCGAGCTCGTGCAGGAAGCACGCATCGCCATGGCTCGCGCCGAGTGCCGTCTCACGCTGCAGGACGGGCCACCGATCACCAGATGCGACGCCACCTACATCGGCCTGGCCTTCCTGGTCCTCGAAGCCGTCGACCCGCCCTACCCGCCGCTGTTCGACGTCGAGCCCTCCCTCGACACGCGCGCCGACATCACCGCGGCGATCTGGCGGTTGGGTGAAGCGATCGCCGAGGCCGACAGCGCCGCCGACGTCCTCCGCTACGCCGCCACCATCGCCGATCTTCGCGACCTCAATCTGCTCACACCCGACCTGGACCCGGACCCAGAGCCCGGTCTCGGGGGATGGTCCGGGCAGTGGCAGTGACCACCTGGGACGGCGCGGTCACCGCCACCGCGCGCGAGCTGGCGCACCTGCTTGCCACGACGTCACGCCGTACCGGATGGGGCCCCCAGGAGATCGACATCGAGGTCGCCCTCACCGCCCGCGCCGCCGTCCTCGCCGGCGCCGCCAACGTGCTCGGCGACCTCGCCCCCCGCACCCGACAGCCCAACCGCCACGGACGCCGGGACCTGCTGGCCCTCGCCGACCAAGACCCGCTCCGCGCCCTCGGACTCGTCCTGCGAGACCGCGGCCGCGTGCCCCCGTTCACGCGCAGCCCCAGCGAGCTGCTCGACGCTGCCGCCCCGGGCGCACCGGCCACCCGCAGTTGGGCGGCCGCCGGACGGCACGCGCTGATCGGAGACCGGATCTGGACCGCGCAGGCCCGCAACCTCGATGCCGACCACGCCTGGCATGTCGTCCGGCAGGTCACCGCCCTTGCCGAGCTCGTCGCCCGCCTGGACCCGATGCTCGCCCACGCGGCGAAGGCGATGGCGAATCCCGACGCGCTGGCTTACCTCGACCGCACCGCCGGCCTCCGGGTCGTCGCCCAGGAGGTCGCGGGCCTCTCCTCGACATCCGGCATCGGCGCCGCGGGCGGGACGCGAGATCTGATGCACCCACCGATCCGCGCGGCCGAGCCTGCCCGTCCGATCACACCCGTCGACGGACCGACCGCGGTGGCCGCGACGCGGCGGCTGATCAGTCTCGTGCGCGCCGCCGGCACCATCGCGCCACACCAGGTCCGAGCGGTCGCGCACGTGAGCCGCGACCTCGCCGTCCTCGCTGCCGCCGCGCGTGCACCCACCGACGACGGAGCCGATCTGCGCCGACTCGGCGAGTTGGCGACGTGCCTGAACAATGTGGTGACGGGCCGTCACGGCGAAGCGGCGCTTGCCGCCAACCCTGCCTTCGCTCTGGAAGGTCAGGTCCGGGAGCTGGCCAAGTACACGCGCGACGCCTTCGCCAACCGAATGCCTCGACCGCACGGCGAGGACGCCACCCGGATCGCTTCTCGCCTGCCGAAGCTGGTGTCAGCGCTCAACGATCAGGCACGGGCTCAAGTCGAGGCGCGCCGGTGGGCGATCCCCGACCGCAACCAGGGCACAGACCTGCATTACGCCGTCGCGTCCGCAGATTCGGCCGGGCAGGCGCCTCGCATGCTCGCCGAACTCCAACGATCGGTGGACGCCGCGAAGACCCTGGAGGAGATCAGGTCGCGTCCCGTCGCTCAACCGGCGAGATGGGCGAGGGCGGACGCGGCCCTGGTCGCGGAGGCCTCCGCCGTCGAACGGGCCGGTCCGGAACGCCGCAGCGCACTCCCGACCGTCCATGACCGGCGTCGCCTCCCGCCGTCCGCCTGACGGGAGGCACCATGCCTCCCGGTGCCGCCCTGGCACAGTGGCTCCCATGGCGCCGAACGACTTGCCAGGATGGTTGCCGATCTGGTGCAGCGCCGAGCTCGGCAGTGAACCGGCCGGCACCCTTTCAAGGAGACATCGATCTCCTCGGTCTTCGGGCTGCGGCTGGCTGATGGGCGCGCGGTCGTGGTGAAGGCGCGCGAGGACGAGGGCCGCGTGGGTTCTTGCGTTGCAGCGCAGGCTCACCTGGCCGAACACGGACTCCCCTGTGCTCGGCCCCTCACGGCAACCACCGTCATGGGCTCCCTGGCCGTACACGCCGAGGAGTACCGGCCCGGTGGCGACATGCTCCGCGGCGAATCGCCAGAGGTCGCAGTCCAGTACGCTGGAGGTGTTCGCCCGGCTGATGGCCGCGCTTGAGTCGGTCAGCGTCGAACCCCGATTGCCAAACCCGCGTTGGGTCCGATGGGATCACACCGGAACTGGGCTGTGGCCGGCGATCGAGTTCCTCGACGCGCGAGACCAAACCGTCGTCCCCACCTACCTGGCCGAGATGGCTGGCCGAGCACGGCGCCGCCTCCTGGCTTCCCCTCTGGCCTGCGTGCTCGGTCACGCGGACTTCGAGGCGCAGAACCTGCGGTGGCGCGACACCCGGGTGTGGGTCGTGCACGACTGGGACAGCTTGGCGTGGCAGCCCGAGGCAGCCTTGGCCGGTGCCGCGAGTGGTGGGTTCGCCAGCGTCCCGCCGCCGACCTTGGTGCCGGTCGAGAGTTCCGCGGCGTTCCTCGATGCCTACCAGGAGGTCCGCGGGCGCCTGTTCACCCGAGACGAGCAGGAGGTCGCGTGGGCCGCCAGTCTGTGGGTGGCGGCGCACAACGCCCGTTGGGAGGCGCTCCACGGCGACCCCCCAGTCTCGGGCAAGGCCGTGCGGGCGCAAGGAGAAGAACGCCTTCGCCGAGCGGGCGCCTGACGCCAGGGTCACGCGGCGACGGGTCGACGTTGACGGATGGCAGGCGGGCCGGGACGGTCCAGGTGGACCAGCGGTCAGTCCGGGCGGTGCGTTCCTGCCTTGCAGCCTGTGCGTGCCCCCCAGTCCGACAGCCGCCGGCGTGCCGCGGCGAACTGGGCGTGCCAGTCCAAGGGCGCGTCGGCACGCCCGGTGATCGCGTAGGCGGCAACCCACGCGGTGCGCAGCGCGGACAGCTCCTCCACCAGAGCGCCGTGGTGTTCCCAGCAGGGCGGGACCGTGCGGTGGTCGAGGGCGTACCGGTCGACCAGCCAGCCGATCCAATCCTCCAGTTCCTCCAAGGCGTCTTCGGTTTCGATCTCGGTCAAGGTGGCCCAGCAGACCGGGAAGGTCGGGAACATCTCCGGAGAGAGGCTGACGAGGTCGTCGGGGCTGGTCATCGGTGGATCCCTTCACGGGTGGGGTGGACGGGGCTCGGGTCGGTGTCGGGGAGTCTGCGTTCGTCGTGCCGAGCTGCCCGGGCCCGCAGCAGACCTCGGACCTGAGCGGCGGTGTGCGCGGCGGCTGCGTCGCCGCGTTCGGCGGCGGCGGTGAGGGTGTCGCGGATGGGTAGCAGCCGGGCTGGGGACGCGGCCTCGGTGTAGCGGCGGCGCAAGGTCTCGGTGGCCGAGAGCTCCCCGCCATCGTGGGCGAGGACTTTCTCCAGAACCTGACGGGCCGTCGGGACCGGTTCGCCGTGCGGCTGCGGGCAGTTCGGGTCGATGCCGTCGCAGGCCACGTAGACGTGGTTGGCCTCGCGGCCGCGGGTCATGGCGACGTAGAGCTGCTGCCGGGTCAGGCCCGGCCCGGCGAGGACGTGCCCGACCTCGACGGTCATGCCCTGGGCGCGGTGCACGGTGGTGGCGTAGCCGAGTTCGACGTGCTCGCGGACGTAGTCCGCCGGTAGGGCCACTGGCCCGCCCGCGGGTTGGGCGTCGGATTGCGAGCCGGGCAGGCTGCTGACCTGAAGGGACCCGTCGGGATGCGCGGCCGTGATCTGCCACAGTGCGCCGTTGCGGACATGCCCGCCATCGGCCGTGGTGAGGCGACGGTCGTTGCGGCGGGTGACGACGACGTCGCCGACCCCCGCGGTGGTGTCATCGGCCAGGGCGATCCCGTCCGGGCGGACCAGGCCGGCCGCGATTCGGTCGTCGTGGGCCCGGCGGTTGAGCGCGGCCACGGTCGCCCTGTCGGCAGCCAGCAGGACCGCGGCGCGCCCGGCGGAACGGTCGGCGGCCACCGCGGCATAGGCGCGATCGGCCATCACCTCCCCGGCCCCGCCGTGCAGACGGTCATGGGCGGCGTAGGCGTCCAACGCGGCCGGGTCGCCGGCACGCAGGGCGCGGGTGGCTTGGGCCTCCCAGCGGTGGGTGAACCGCCACAGCGCGGCCAGGTGAACGGCGGCGTCAGTGTCCGCGAGCAGCCGGAACCGCGCCGCGGCGCCAACGGCGTCGAGTTGGTGATGGTCGCCGACAGCCACGACCTTCGCCCCGACGGCCCGGCCGGGCCTGGCCGGTGAGGGCGTCAAGGTCGGGGTCGAGACCATGGATGCCTCGTCGACGACGAGAAGCTGACCCGGGCGTAGCTGCCACCGCGGATCCGCATCGTCCCGCTGGGATTCGTGCAGCCACTTGGCGGTGTTCTCACACAGCACGCCCAGCGCCGCGCACAGTTCAGCGGCCGCGACGGACGACGGAGCGAGCCCGACCACCGAGCCCGGGCCGTGGACGTGCTCCCACCCCGCGCGAAGCGCCCGCAGAGTTCGGGTCTTGCCGGTCCCGGCGGGCCCGACCAGCACGTCGAGACGGCGGCCCGAGGTCGCCAACGTGTGCACCGCATTCTCCTGGTCGGGGGAGAGTCGCCGGCCCGGGGCCCGGGGGGATCCTCGCGGCCGCGGCGGCGAGATCGCCCGCGTCGAGACCCGGCGCTTCGATGTCCTGGGTGGCGGTGAGCAGGCGGGCCTCGGCGGCCAGCACCGCAGCCGTGGTGAAGGCGTGCTCGCCGGGTCGGGTGAACACGCAAGTCCCGTCGGCGCGGCGGAACCGCGCCGGACTGGAAAACAACTCGGGCGGGTCCAACGGCACACACAACGTCAGCGCTTCGGTGACAACGCGATCGATCATCGCGAGCCGCTCGCCCGGGTTCGGTACGCGCAGCAACCGGGTGGTTCGGGCGGCTTCGGCAAGCAAGTTCGCCCGGGTCCACGTCGAGCGCCGATCGCCGGCGCCGGTCACGGTCGCCTGGGCGAACCGCTCGATCACATCGTCGGAGACTGCCGCCGCGGTGACCGTCCTGTCGGCGTTCCGCAGTGCGACCGCCGTGAGCTGTTCGGGGGTCCTGCCGGTGGCCGCGGCCGCGCTGGCGCGCCAGCGTTCGAACAGCTGCGGCAACGGGGTGAGGGTCTTGTCCGGTCGGGAGGACAAGGTGGCCTGCTGCCGCAACCGGACCACCTCGGCGCGACTGGGTTCGCGGCCGTGCTGGCCGCGGAAGTCGATGAGCAGCTCGCGCAGCGCCGCGTCGATCTGCGCCGCCCGGCTGGAGAAGGTGGCGAGCAGGGTGTCTTCGATGCCGTCGATTTCGAACGCGGGGGTGCGCCGTTCCCCGCGGTCACGCAGGCTCCAGATGACCGGTAGCCGAGCGGCGAGAGTGTCGGCGAGGACGCTGTCGTAGACCTCCGAGCAGGCCACCGCGGCGTGATACAACGCCTGCCCGTCGACCGACCGCCACCGCCCGTCCGGGGTCTGCACCTTGTTCGCGATCACCACGTGCGTGTGCAAATTTGGGTCGCCGGTACGTGTGTCCCAGTGATCGAAGGCGGCGGCGAGCATTCCGCGTGCGGGGACCTGCGCGCAGGAGTGCGCCCCGATCCGGGTGTGCAGGAACCGGTCCTCGATCAGGTCCAGCACGGTCGTTACCGCCTCGTGGTGCGCGTCGGCGACCGCCTTCTGGATGCTCGGGTCACCGAGGGCCCACAGCACGCTGGCCGACTTCGGCACCGTGAACGTCAGGTCGAACCCGGCGACGGCCGCCCGCACCGGTCGAGCCCGCTCCCGCGTTTCGATCCCCGCGACCGCGGTCTCACGGTCTGGCCCGTCGAGGTCGTCAGGCAGCAGCGCGACCAAATCGGCGATCCGCTCGTCCGCGGTCCGGTAGATCGGGTAGGCCCGGCCCAACGTCGCGTCGGTAACGGGGTCGTGGCCGCGCCCGTAGAGGGCAGCCATCGCCTCCTCGGCCACCGCGCTGCCCGCCGCCATGCCACGGCCGTCCGCAAGGCCGGCCAGCCCGCGTCCGTACCAACGACCGGGCGGGTAGCCGGAGGCCGCGTAGTACGACGTCAACGACGTCCCCGGCGCGCGGGCGCAGTCCCCACACGCAGTGTGCTTGAGCAGATACCGGTACCCCGAGCCGGCCGAGAGGCGGGCAAGGGACATCACCGGCCCCACCCCGCTCGGACGAGCCGGCGCGGGGTGGCCGTCGCAACGCAGAACCACTCCACGTCTGACCTGTGTTCGCGAACGGGGAGCAGATTGGCGGCGCCTCAATTTTGAGCAAGACGAGTACGCGTTGGCGATCTTCGATGCGCGTGCCGGCGACAGAGTGTGGTTGGTGGTTGCGGGCCGGGTGGCGTCAGGGTCTTGAGTGCGATGTCTGACTGACCGTCAGGGATCGCGGCAGGCGGGGGCGGTCCGGGGTCGTGCGGGGAGGGCCGCGAGGGTCCGAGCATCCTGATAGGTGCCGTCCGGCCCCTCTGGCGTCGGGGGTCGACCCCGTAGACGAGGGCGTGGGTCCTCGGTGATACATCGGCGAGATGGCGGCGAGACGAGTGGTGCGAAGGGGGGACAGTTCCTCGCGGAGTGCGCCGTGACGTTCCTGGCACGGCGGGACGGCGCTGCTCAATTCGGGCCGTCCGGAGGGATGCTGATGTCTTCGAGCTGCCCGACAATTCGTGCGATCGTGTTTCGAACGCGAAGCCAGTGCAGTCACCGGCGTCTGGGCACTCGTCCTGGGTGGCTCGCTTGTGTCCGGCGCGGGCCGACCGAGCGGGGCTCAGCTGCGGGCCCTGTCCGGGAGCGCGGGTTGTCATGGGGATGGGCCAGCATGACGGCGATGGCACCGAGGGCGAGGACGACGGCTCCGGCGGCCCAGGCCAGGCTCAGCCCGGTCGCGACGGAGTGGTGCACGAGTTCGACCTGGGCCGCGGCGGCGTCGGGGGCGAGGCCGCTGGCCAGGTGAAGGCCGGCGACCGGGGAGTCCCGGGTGATGTCGAGGGCTTCAGCCGGCAGCCCGTTGGGGTTGTCGTCGATGCTGTTGCGGTAGGCGAGGTTGAACGTCGACCCGAGCAGGGCAACGCCGACGGCGACCCCGAGTTCACGAGTGGTGTCGTTGACCGCGGAGGCGACACCTTGGTGGCTGTCGGGCAGGGCGTCGACGATGGCTTCGGTGGCGGGGCCACCGACCAGACCCAGTCCGCCGAAGGCGATGATCTCGGCGAGCGCGACCCAGTGATAGGTCTGGGTGGTGGCCGCGAGGGCGCCGCCGATCGATCCGGCCGCCATCATGGCGAGCCCGCCGGCCATGACGACGCGGGCGCCGTAGCGTCGTGCCCAACGGGGCCCCAGCAGGCCCATGGGCACGGTCAGGATGGCCATGGACACCAAGGACAGGCCGGTTTTGACGGGCCCGTAGCCGAGACCGAAGGCCCGGTACTGGACGCCGTTGAAGAACGTGCCGAAGGCGTAGAACCAACTCAGAACGTTGACCAGGGATCCGGTGCCGAATCGTCCGTCGAGGAGCAGGCGGACGTCGAACAGGGGCTTGCCGGTGTGCAGCTCCCACCGGACGAATGCGATGAGGAAGACGACGCCGACCAAGGCACTCATCGTGAGCGGATGCGTCCACCCCTTGCTTGGCGCTTCGATCATCCCGAGCACGAACAGACCGACGCCGCCGATCGAGAGCAGGGAACCGACGACGTCGACGTGAATGACTCGCTCGTCGCGGGACTCCGGAACGAACACCAAGGTGGCGGCGAGCAGGACGGCGGCGACGATCGCCATGGCGGTGAAGACCCACGCGGTGCTCGCGTACTGGGACAGCGCGCCGCCGGTGCCGGCGCCGATGGTCCCGCCGAGGAGCATGCTGGCGGCCCACATCCCCACGGCCGTCCCCCGGCGCTCTTTGGGCATGATCGCGGTGATCGTGGCCAGGGTCGCCGGGAAGGCAAGCGCCCCACCGACACCGGCCAGGCCGAGGAAGAGGATCACGGTCCCGGCACTGCCGGCCTGGCCGGCGGCGAAGAAGAACGCGCCGATCAGGATCAGCCCGACGACCGCGCCGCGCTTGCGCCCGTAGCGGTCGATCAAGGCTCCGGCCGGCATGAGCAGCGCGGCGATCACGAGCGGGTAGATGTCGGCCATCCAGAGCGCGCTGGTCTGGGTGGCGTTCAGTTCGCGGGCGACGTTCGGCAGCGCCGTGAACAGGATCGTGCCGCCGGCGAAGACCAGTCCCACCACCATGCACATGACGGTGACGATGGCGCCGTCGGGCGCCCAGCGTGGTGCGCGGTGTGGCGCCGGGCCCGCACCGCGCGGATGCCGGGCGCCCGCCCCCGGCTGGGCTCGTCCGGCGTCGACGTCGTCGTCGGGTGCCGGCTCACCGTCGGCACCCGACCCGAGACCACCTATCTCAGGGGTTATGAAATGTTCCGTCTCGCTCATTGTGGGACGTAGTATCCTGAACATGGCGGATCTGGCAATCCCGACCCTGGTGGCGGACCAGCGGTGGACCGAGAACCGGCTACGGCGGGCCGCCGGTGAGATCGACCCGCGCGTGGCGCGGAGCCGGGACCGGGCCCTGGCAGCCGCGCGGACCGTGCTCATGGAGGAGGGCTGGGAGGCCCTCACTCAGCAGCGGGTCGCCGAGGTCGCGGGGATCGGCCGCGCGACGGTCTATCGCCTGTGGCCGGATCGGGTCGGATTGCTGCACGACCTGTGCGTCCAGGAGATGCGCACCCTGACCACGCCCCCGACGGCGGACCTCGCCGCCGACCTGCGTGCCGAGCTGACCTCGATGCGCCGTGAGCTCGTCGACCAACGCTTCGACGCCGTCCTGGTCGCCGTCACCGACCGGAGTGCGTACGAACAGGCTCTGCGCGCCGTCAAGAGCGCCCTGGTCCGCCAAGGCAGCGCCAGCATGCGGCACCGCCTGAATCTCGCCATCGAGGCCGGCGAGCTGGCGCCGGACCTCGACGTGGACGAGGCCCTCGCATTCCTGATCGCCCCCCTGGTCTACCGGCACGTGTTCGCGGACCAGACCGTCACCGACGACGCGATCCACCGCACGGTCGCTGGCTTCCTCACCTTGCACCGGCGCCCTTGACCAGACCTCGTCCGGTAATAACGTTCACCCTCCAGGGCTCCTGCCCTGCGCGCAGACGTGGATGCCGGCCTCGGCCAGGTCGAGATGGATCCGCGGGGCGCCGTAGGTGCGCCGCGAAGCCTCGTGGAACCCCGCGATCTGCTCGGTGAGCACGGCGTCGGCGACCGGGCGTTTGAAGGGTGGGCGGCGGGCCCAGGCGTAGAAGCCCGAGCGCGAGACCTTGAGCAGGGAGCAGAGCAGGCTGACCGGGTAGAGCGCCTTCTCCCGGTCGATGAAGGCGAACCTGCTCACCTCGTCGACTCCGTTCACGATGAAGGCCGCCGCTTTTTTCAAGATCTCCTTCTCCGTCCGCAGCTGCGCGTTCTCCCGCCGCAGCCGCGCGAGCTCAGCCCGCTCGGGCTCGGTGATCTCCGGCTCGCGGACCTCACCACAGGCCTTGCGGTCCCGGCTGATCGAGTTCCCGAGCGTTCCCTCGTTCACGCCGAGCTCGCGAGCGACCTCCGCGATCGGCCGGCCGGACTCGCGGACCATCTCCACCGCGGCGTCACGAAACTCCGGTGCGTACTTTCTGGACGCCCCATCGGGCACTCCTTTCCCGGGCCAAAGCCCAAGATCAAAGTGTCCATGCAACCGGGTCAGCTCCACCAGCCCGTCCCGGTCCAAGCCGTCCTCGCGGCCGAGGTTGAGCAGCACTTGGGCCTGGGTGACGCCCTCAACGCGATGGTTGTGTGCCAACTGGACGTAGCGGATGACCGTGCTGTCCTGGTTGCGCCGCTGCGTGGTCCGCAAGTACATGCCCGCAGACGACTGCGGCCGCAGCGTGTAGGTCAAGGTAGACACGGCATGCTTGTGTGCTCACGCTAGTTCGCCGTTCCCGGCACCCCCGGCACGCGGACCTGCACAGTTACGTCTCAGACCCCGCTCGTGTGCCCATCAACTGCGGAACTCGGGTGCCTCACGAACTCAGGCGCAGACCAGTCAGGCTCTTGGCAGTCGCCTGGACGTTCCCGACGTAATCCATGTCAGGCGCGGTGTTGATCGCGCGGTTGCTGGCTGTCAGAAGACGCGCCGGCCGCCGATGATGGTGGCGATCGTCGCGGCGTGTCGCCGGAGGACGAGGTCGGCCGGGAGCCCACGAGCTATTCGCCGCGGCGCTCCGCCGGGGTCTTCGGGTGGGGCGAGGTAGCAGTCCAGAGCAGCGTGTGGGGGTATCCGCTCTGCGGGATTCAGCACTTGCCCGTCGGGGGTACGTCGGGCGGTCGCGGCGGCGAGGATCGTCCAGGGGTCGAGCGGGCCGTGCGGTGCGTCGCTGGAGAACGCGAGTCGTACCCCGCCAGCTCGGAGCGAGGCACAGCGGTAGAGATCGGGGAGATCGCCGGCGGGTACTTCGTGTCGGTAGTCGTCCCCGCGGTCGGCGAGAAACCCGGGCTGCGTTACGATCCGTAGCCCGCGGGCGGCAAGGATCTCGATCACGCCCTCCGGGATGAGGGAAGCGTGCTCGATCCGATCACCATCCACAGTGCCCGTGCACTCAAAAGCGGCCAGTAGAAGGGCGAGGGCCTCGCGGCTTACGCAGTGCACGGCGACCGCCCGCCCGGTACCGTGGGCAGCGGCGATCCGGTCGACGAGGTCGTCGAGGCCGAGCAGGTTCGGATCGGCGAGCACGACCTTGTATGGGCCGACCCGCGTTCCCGTCGGGGCGGGGGATTCCAGTCCGACTCCGAGCAGAGTGACGTGTTGGGGAAGCGCGGCCGCGTCGAACGTCGTGAGATTCGGGGTGGCGTCGGTGACCGAGGTGATGCCGTGCCGCGAGAGCCGTCGCCCGACGGCGGCGAGGTCTGGCGGACCGGTCGGTGGCAGACGGGCGCGCAGCCAGTCGTCGGCCCGGTGAAGTCGTCCCGTCACGCGGCCAGCGGAGTCCCGCTCAATCCCTGGATGCACCGCGGTGGCGAGCCCGAGTCTGTGAGCGCCGAGCGTGTTGACCGTCCATCGCGCGCCGCTGCGGTGCTGGGCGCGGACCGGCCGGTATGGATGGAGCGCGTCCAGCGCTGCCCCGTCTAGGTCCGCCGCGAGCCCGACGGCACGCACCCACCCGTGGGCGTCGGTGGGAGCCCCCGCCAGTACGTGGGCCATTCCGAGCGGATCGAGGCCGCTCATGTCGGCCGAGGTGGCCGCGGCTGCCATCGCATGCAGGTGCAGGTGGTGGTCGACCAATCCGGGCAGCACCGTCGCGCCCGCGGCGTCGAGAAGTTCCTCCCCCCGTAGGTTCGCCCCGATCTCCGCGATCCGGCCCTCCCGAAGCCGCAGATCGAGGAGGTTGCCGGCGATGAGCGCGTTGCGGATCAGCATCCGAGCTCCCTTCGCACGGCCTCGGTGTCCGCCCCGCTCGCTGGGGCCGTCCCCCGCGCCTGCCGGGCCCGGGGCTCGGCGATGGGTCCCACGGGACCAGGTCCGGTATCTAGCGTGGTTGTTTTGAGGGTGGCCGCGACGAGTGCGGTCATGTCGATCTCAATGAGATCTCCGGGCGCGGCGAGGACGGCGCGGACCGCGGCGGTGAGCCCGGCGAGCGGATCAGCGATCGCGTCCCCTACGAAGACGGGGCCGTCCTCGTCCCATGCGACCAACCCGGCTCCCGCCGCGACGTCGTCGCCGAATCCGACGCGGTTGCGGGACCGGCCGGCCGCGGTGATGGACACCCAGGTGGCACCGGTGGCGGCGGGCGACAGCCCCCACGCGGAGAGGGCCCGGGGCCGTGAAGCCTCGATAACGATGTCGGCGGCTTCGACCAGCGCGCGCAGGAACCGCCGGCCTCCGGGTTCCGAGGGATCGGCGACCACCGAGCGGTGACCGGCGTGGAGCAATTCGTAGAACGCGGCGTTGCCCCGCCGCGCGCCGTCCGGGCGAGTAGGGGTCTCGACCTTGACCACCTGCGCTCCGGCGAGTCCAAGCAGGTTCGCACATAGCGGGCCCGCCCACAGCGCGCTGAAGTCGACGACGAGCAGGCCGGCTACGTCTCGGGGTACCCCGCTGGTCGCGGTTCGCCGCGCCGTTCGCGGGATACTGGGCGGAGCGGATCGGAGAAGACACGGTGGGTTGGGCGGCACCACGCTCGCCGCGACTCCCAGCAGCTCAGCTCGTTCCGCGAGTTCAGCGCCGGCGTGGGCGCTCAGCCACGCTGTGATCGCCGGCCACGGGTCCGTAGGGAGCTCGGTGCCCACCAGCGCGCCGAGCAGGAGCGGGTCGTCGGGTCGAACGCACGACACGGCGGCCCAGCCGTCGGCCGTCGGGAGCAGTCGGCAACCCCCCCCGACCGAGACCGCACCGTTGCGCCGGTACCCGCTGAACGCCGCCCGCTCGGCAAGCAGGGAAGGTCCGTCGACGGAGACATTCAACTGGCCGAGCTGTTCAGCCAGTTCGCGAGCCCGGCTGGCCGCACAGCCCGGCGGCATCAGAATGGGTCCATCCTGACGACCCGTCAGTGCTACGACGCCGCTGGCGGCCCAATCGAAGGACACCGCGCGATTGTACGCTCGGGAGTTGTGCAGGAGCCGCTGCTTATCACACCTCCCGAGCTGGCCGACGGTGCAGCGGGTTCTCCGTTGTTCGCCAGAGACGGGTTTCCCATCGACCCCATCCTGTTCGTGGATCTAGACGCTTCCGACGATCCCCGCGCGCTGGGTGTCGCGCGTGATTCCCAGCGGATCCTGGTCGGTGTCGCATCTCACCGGGTGACGGGGCCGTTGGTCGCGGCCCTGGACTTAACGGTGGTGCCGCGCAATTTCGTCGCCTCCGAACCGGGTGGGACCGGAATCAGAACGATGCTCCCGTTTGTCGGCGTGGACGACCCGCTCGCCACCGCTGGGGTCCTCGCCGAAGCCGTCGCCGCCAATCGGCAGGCCGCGATCGTGCTCGCCGGACTGCTGCGCGCCGATTTCCCGGCCGAGCGAGCCGCGTTGGTGGCTGAATCGCTTGCGTACTCGACCCTGCTCGCAGGACCGGAGTTTCGGCGCTGGCTGGACGTGACGCCGCGCCCGGACCGGCCGGTCGAGGTTGCCGACCCGGTCCTCGTCCGCCGTGAGGAAACCCCGATCGCCGAGATCCTGCACGTGACGCTGAACCGGCCCGAGCGGCGGAATGCTTACGGCCGTCAGCTGCGCGACGCCCTCGTCGATGCCTTGACGGTTGCTCGGAACTTCGCCCGCGAAGAAGGATTCGCCCGGGCGAAGGATTCACGTCTGCGGGTGTATCTGGATGGCGCCGGGCCGTCTTTCTGTGCGGGGGGAGATCTGGCCGAGTTTGGGACCGCACCCGATCCGGTGACGGCGCACCTCGTCCGCCTCTACGCGGGGGCGGCGTTGCCGATGCTTGAGCTCTCCGATCACATCGAGGCGCGCGTGCACGGCCCGTGCGTCGGCGCCGGAGTCGAGCTGCCGGCCTTCGCGGGTCGGTTGATCGCTGCGCCAGGCACGACCTTCCGGCTACCGGAATTGAGTATGGGTTTGATTCCCGGGGCCGGCGGGACGGTTTCCCTCCCGCGCCGGATCGGGCGCTGGCGGACGCTCTATCTCCTGCTCTCCGGCGTCGAACTCGACCTGGACACCGCGCTTGCTTGGCGCCTCGTCGACGGCATCGGTCCGGTGGTGGCGTAGCCGGCAATGCGCAAGACCGGAGGAACTCGGTCAGGCAGTCTTTCCCTGGCTGGTGACGACCGACGACTTCGCGCCACGCAGCCTCGGCGACCTCGTCGGAGCGCCCACCCGTCGTGGGATGAGACGATGCCTGGGTCACGAGGACCGTCGGGCCGCTCAGTCCTTCGTGGTCCAGGCTGGGCTCGTGCCGTCTGTGCGTGCGCGTTGCTCTCGGGGGAGGACGCACACCAGGACCACCGCCATCGCCCCGCTCGCGCCGGATAACCTGGCGCCGGGTTTCAGCCGACGTGGTGCATCTCGACTGTATCCGATCTGATTACCGGCTCTCACAATCCAGGGTGTAGCTGCGGCCTGAACCCGCCCGCTTCGAGCAGGCAGCGGGCGATGTAGTTGGTCAGGTTCCGGAAGCCGAGTGCGGACCCGCGCAGATGTTCGAGCTGGCCGTTGATAGCCTCCGTTGGGCCGTTGCTCGTGCCTGGCCGGTCGAAGTAGGCCAGCACGTCGGCGGCGCGCTTGTTCAGCGTCCGGCCGAGGGTGACGACTTCGACGAACGCCTTCGGGACGCCGCTCGCGATGTCGGTGATGAGCTGCTACATAGTCCTGCGGCCGGCGCGGCGGTCGGGGTCACGGTAGGCGCCGATCATGCGCTGATAGGCCGCCCAGGTGGTCTCCACCTCGACGTGCGCATCGACGGCGAACAAGGCGTCCAGGCGGGTCTTCTGCTTCTCTGTCAGCAGATCGCGGCCGGTGTGCAGGGTCCGCCGTGCGGAGTAGAGCGGATGTCTGGCGCGTCCGCGGTGTCTGTGCAGGTCTTGCTGGACCCGGCGACGGCAGCGGTCCAACGCGTCGCCCGCGAGGCGCACGACGTGGAAGGGGTCCATCACGGCGACCGCGTCCGGGAGGTTCTCGGTGGTGGCGGTCTTGAAGCCCGTGAACCCGTCCATCGCCACGACCTCGACCACTTCGCGCCAGTCCTGCGGGCGCTCGTCGAGCCAGGCGGTGAACGACTTCTTCGAGCGGCCCTCGACCATGTCGAGCAGGCGGGCCGGTCCGGTGCCGTCCCGGACGCCGGTCAGGTCGATGATGGCGGTGATGTACTTGTCGCCGCGGCGCGTGTGCCGCCAGACGTGTTCATCGACCCCGATGACTTTCACCCCGTCGAAGCGGCCCGGATCGTCGATGAGCACGCGCTTGCCCTCAGCGAGGACAGCGTCGTTGGCGGTGTTCCACGAGACGTCGAGCCCCTCGGCGACCCGAGCGACCGTCAGATGTGCCACCGCGATGGACTCCAGGGCCCAGCGCAGCCCGCGGCGCGACAGCTTCGAGCGGGGTTCGGCGGCCTTGCTGGTGTCCTGCCGCCACACGTGAGCGCACCCCGGGCACCGGTAGCGGCGAACAGTCACCAGCAGGACCGTGGGTCGCCACCCGAACGGTTCGTGCGCCAGGCGCCGCTGCACGGAATCCCGCGGCGCGCCCTCACTGCCGCAGCGCCGGCACCACACGTCGGGATCGGCGACTCGGCAGGCCAGCACCGCCCGACCGGGTTCGAGGCGTTGGCCGGTCACGACCAGACCAAGGTCGTCAAGGCGACAGAACACGGTCAGATCAGGACAGCCGAAGCCGTCCTCGGGAGTAGCGTCAGCCACGTCGAGGTCTTCCGAATGGGCGGTGTAGGACCCTTCATCCTCGGAAGGCCTCGACGTCTGTCACCGGACAGACGCGCCGGACCGATCTACACCGTCAACTGCGAAGAGCCTGATTACCCCTCAGGAAGGCGGTTGGTGGGGGAGCAACGCCGCCCATGGTGGTGAGAAGCTGCGGGGAGCCGTTCGGACCGCCCGCCCTCGCGAGGTGCCGAGGGGCTGGCCTAGGGCGTGTTGATCAAGTGATCTGGCCGGTGTTTGGGTCAGGCTCGGGTTCGTGGCTAGACAAGAGATTTCGGATGCGGAATGGGCGGTGATCGCGCCGCTGCTGCCGGTCGCGGTTGGCCGCAGTAGGCCCTGGCTCGATCATCGCGCGGTGGTCGAGGGAATCGTGTGGCGCTTTCGCACCGGTGCCCCGTGGCGCGATGTGCCGGAACGGTTCGGGCCGTGGAACACCGTCTACAAGCGCTTTGACCGGTGGGCCCGCGACGGCACGTGGGAGCGGCTGCTCGCCGCGGTCCAAGCTCGTAGCGATGCCCTCGGGCGCTTGGACTGGGTCACGGCGATCGATTCGACCATCACCCGGGTGCACCAGCACGGCGCGACCCTGCCGCGGGGCACGGGGGGCGTTGTCGAATTACAAGAATCCGCGTGAACTCGAGCCGCCCGATCACGCGATCGGACGCTCTCGTGGTGGCCTGACCAGCAAGGTTCACCTGATCAGCGACGGGCGAGGGTGGTGCTTCTGAGTTAATGAGGCAGGTCGGCGAATAAATGCCCAACCAGGCCCGGTGCGCGGTCATCGTTTCGGTCCTTGCTGGTTCTGACGGTATGCCAGGCGGGCCAGGCGGGCGTTGTCGAGGCCGTCGCGGCGGGCCTGGCGTAGTGCGTCGCCGCGGCCGTGGTGTTCGTCGTCGGGGGTGACGTAGCCGATGCCGGCGTGCAGGCGCACAGTGTTGTACTCGATCCGGACGCGGGTCATTTCGAGCTCGAGCTCGCCGGGGTCACGGATCTTCTCCAGGTGCGGCCATTCGCCCTTGATGTGGCTGAACAGCGATTCGATCCAGGCCTGATCACTCGGGGTGCCTGGGCGGCCGAAGCGTCGGGCGATCGCGCAGGCGGCGAGGAACTCGCGGGTGGTGTGCGAGCGCATCTGTGGGCCGTTGTCGCTCATGGCCAGCAGCACCGGGACGGCGTCGTCATCGAGAGCGTCGACCTCGGCGCTGCCGTCGCGCAGGGCGGCGAGTAGGCGGTGATCGATCAGGTCCGCGAGCCCGGCCTCGGTCAGCGCCTGGGTGAAGGCGACCTCGACCTGGGTCGAGGTCTCCTCGGTCGAGACCAGGGTGGTCATCCAGCGGCGGGAGACCACGTCGATGATCGCGACCGCGACCCGGCGGGCCAGGGTGAAGTGGGTGAAGTCGTAGCACCACACGACGTTTGGCTTCCACGCGACCCAGTCCGGCCACGGTGCCCGCACGACCGGTTCGNGGGCTGGTTTCCCTGGCAGGACAAGACCTTCGGCGCTCAGCGTGCGCAGCATCGTGGACTCCGAGACGTGCACGACGCCGAGGCGGGAGCCGCGGTGCGCGAGCTTGCGGTGCGAACGGTCGACCTCGCCCCACGCGTCGGCCAGGGCCACGATGGCTTCGCGTTCGGCGGGCAGCAGGCCGTGCACGCACCCGCCCGGGCGGGCATCGGTCAGTGCCCCGGCCTTGTCCCGCTCGCGCCAACGGTGCACCCGCTGGGCGTCGAGTCCGAGCAGCCGGCACGACTTCGCCGCCGGCCAGCCCTCGGTGCCGGCGTGCTCGATCAGGGCGAGCAGGCCGGCCTTGACAGGTGCCTCTACGCGGGCCGGGACCGGGCCGGCGTTCAGTCCCAACGCGCTTTTCCCTCGTGCAGGTGCAGGGCCACCGCCTGCTCGGTGATCGTGGCCCGCAGCCGCTCGTTCTCCGCCTTGAGCGCGGCCAGCTCGACCGACTCCCGGGACTGACCTGGCCGGCCCGGCACTGCAGCGGCCAGGGCATCGAGCGCGCCTTGTTTCGCGGTCCGGGCGATCGTGACGATCGTCGAGCGATCGACCCCGGCCTTGTCCGCGGCCTCGCGTTGGGTGAACTGCCCCGAAAGGAGCCCGACATAGATCTCGTACTTCTCGCTCGGCGCCAACCGGCGCCGTCGCTTGTTGCCCATCTTCGGATCGGACACCATCGCCGGCCTCCTGCCGGGTCAGGCGCACCGGTTCCTGGTTGGGTTTTTCTCCGGCCAGAACCCTCACGAACTCAGACGCAGACCACGAGGCCGCCCGCTGAACCTGGTGCTGACCCCCGGCAACATCAACGACACCACCATGCTCCCGGCGGTCCTGGACGGGGTACGCGTACGCCGGCTGGGACCGGGCCGGCCACGGACCCGCCCGGCCATGGTCATCGCCGATAAGGGCTACCCCTCCAAGGCCAACCGCTCCTACCTGGCCCGACGTCAGATCAAGGCGAACATCCCCGACCGCGACGATCAACTCGCCAACCGCCGACGAAAAGGGCCTGCCGGGGGACGCCCACCCAAGCTCGACGCCGGACTCTACCGGCGACGCAACGTCGTCGAGCGCTCGTTCAACCGCCTGAAGAACTGGCGCGGGATCGCCACCCGCACCGACAAGACCGCCCGCAACTACCGCGCCGGAATCCTGCTCGCCTCAACCCTGATCTGGATCAGAACAGACTTGATCAACACGCCCTAGCGCGCACGTGGTCAAATCATCTATCTTAGTAAGATGATGCCCATCCGTGGCCTCGAGCCAGGCACTCCTGCCGCCCTTGTCATCTCTGAATGCCAAGTCGGCTTCATCGGCGACGATGATGAAGACATCGTGATCGCTGGATTGGCTGAGCAGGCCAGGAATCGTGGCATTGTTGCGCGCATCGCAATTTTGGCCGCCGCGTTCCGCCGGGTCGGCCTCCCGGTGGCGCACTCCACCTTCGTCCCGTTTTCCAACTTCAACGGGACGGGCACGAACTCCCGGTTGATGGCCAGCGTGGTGAAGTCGGGCAAGCTCCGTGAGGGTGTTCCGGCGGCGGAGATCCACCCCTCGCTGACTCCCGAGGATTCGGACCTTGTCACGCGGCGTATTCACTCATTGTCCGCCTTCCACGGAACAGAGTTGGACGCCTTCCTGCGCATGCGCGGTGTCCGCACCGTCGTGTTGGTGGGGATCTCGACCAACATCGCGATTCCCGCGTCGTCTGTGGAGGCAGTCAACCGGGGGTACCACGTGGTGGTCGCGGAGGATTGCACCGCCGGTGGGACTGAGCAGACGCATGCCTTCTCGGTTGCGCACACGCTGCCGCTCCTGGCGACGGTAACTGACTCCGAGGCTGTGATGCGGGCTATCGCGGGGCAGTGACCCTGGGGGTCACGACTTCCTGGAGGATGGGTCGGCCAAGGAGCGTGTATGAGATTTACCGTTGAACATCCAGTTTCCGCACCTGGCTACGACCCCAAGATTCTGCGCCCGGACGGTATGTCCGCTATCGTTCGGGCAGCGGACGATCTGGGCTACGACGCCATCGCATTCACGGATCATCCCGCCCCCTCTCAGAAGTGGTTGGCCGCCGGGGGCCACGAGTCTCTCGACGTCTTTGCCGCGTTGGCGTACTGCGCGGGCCAGACCTCGCGGCTGAAACTCATGGCCTACTTACTGGTCGTGCCCTATCGCAACCCGTTCCTGTCCGCCAAGGCCCTGACGACGATCGATATCCTGTCCGGCGGGCGAGCTGTTGCGGTGGTCGGTACCGGATACTTGCGATCGGAGTTCCGCGCACTGGGCGTGGAGTTCGAACAGCGGAACTCCCTTTTCGAGGAGTCGCTCGAGGTGATGCGTGGGTTGTGGCGCGAGACCTCGTTCAGTTACGAAGGCGAGCACTTCGAGGCCGTCGAGGTTGCTGCGGTCCCGGCTCCGTGCCACCCGGGCGGCCCGCCCTTGATCATCGGGGGGAACAGCCGCACCGCCCGCGTTCGTGCGATGTCTGCCGACGGATGGAGTCCTCTGATGGCCAGCGCAGAGATGGCGCGCACGACGCGCACCCCACAGATCACGACGATCGAAGAACTCCGATCGCAGATCTCCGAGGTCCGCGAAGGAATTCTGGAGCGCCAGCCCAACCGATCACGCCCACTGTTCTTCCAGGTCCACACCCCGCACACGTATTACGACCCGCGAACGATCTCGGTCGAGGAACACCGCGAGCACCTAGGGTCTATTCAGGAGGCGGGGGTGAACAGCTTCGTGTTCCGGCCTGCCGGCACCTCCGTCGAGGCGACTGTCGACGCTCTGCACGCCTACGCGGAGTCGTTCTTTTCGACCTGAGTCTCCTCCGAATGAGACACGGGCGAGAAGAAGGAGCCGTGCTACGGGTTCGGGTGACTCCCTTCCATCCAGCCCGGTCAGAACCCAGGAACGGATCTCCGGCCGCCCGTTCCTCAGAGGCACCGCAGGACATTCAAGACGCGCACCGACGACGAGGATTGCCATGCAGATCGACGTAATGGTCCGTCCAACCCAATGGGACATGATCAGCGACTTGGCCCGGCGTCTCGACGGCAGCGGGTTCACCGGGATGACCTTTACGGACGTCGGCGCAACTCCGTGGATCAGCATCGCCGCGGCCGCTATGGCGGCCCCGACCTTGACCTTTACCACCGGCATCGCGGTGGCGTTCCCGATGAGTCCCATGATCGCGGCGATGACGGCCTGGGAGCTGGCGGGCAACACCGGTGGGCGCTTTCGACTTGGGCTGGGCAGTCAGGTGAAAGCCCACGTCGAGCGCCGCTACGGTGTCCCCTTCGATCCCCCGGGGCCCCGTCTGCGCGACTACCTGCTTGCCGTGCAGGATATCCTCGCTACGTTCCGGGGCGAGCGGGAACTCGACCACCACAGCAGGTATTACGATCTGAACTTCCTGCCGCCCACGTTCCGCCCCGAGCCCCATGAGCACGGTCAGATCAAGGTTGACGTGTCCGCGGTCGGACCCTGGATGGCAAGGATGGCCGGCGAATACGCCGACGGGCTTCACGTGCATCCGCTGCACTCCTTGCCCTATCTCCACAACCGCCTGGTACCAGCGGTGCGCATCGGCGAGGAGGCGGCGGAGCGGGCACCGGGAACGGTCGACCTCCTCGTCCCGGTGTTCATCGTGCCCGGAGACACTACGGAGGAGCGCGAGGCTCTCACTGCCCGAACTCGGCGCCAGATTGCCTTCTACGGCTCCACCCTCAATTACGCGTTCCAGTTCGACGACCTTGGATTCGAAGGAACCTCCGAGAATCTCCACCACTTGCTACGCGCTGGGGACACCGCCAGCATGACGGCCCTGATCACCGACGAAATGCTTGAGCACTTCGCCCTCATCGGACCGTGGGATTCGATCGCGGACACGCTCGTCGCTCGCTACGGAGGGGTTGCGGAGCGCGTGATCTCGTATCTGACAGTCGAGGACCTGGCGCGCAACCCCGAAAACCTGGGCCGGTGGACCGAAATCGCCCGTGCAGTGCGCTCCACGCCCCGTCAGCCCTCGCAGAGTGAGCCTCCTACCGGGCTTGCTTGCGCGCCTTGAAGTCCTCGCCGGCGAACAGCGCCACTTGTGAGAGCAATTCAACGCGCATCGCGGTCCGTAGCGTCCCTTCCCAGATGCCGTCGACGGCCGCTTTGATCATCGATAGGGCTTCCTGCGGCTTGTCGGCAAGCTCAGCCGCCAGATCGCCTGCGACCTGGTCGAGCCGCTCGGGTTCGACTACCTCGTCCACCAGGCCCCAGGCAAGGGCGCGGTCTGCGTCGACGGGCCGCCCGGTCATCACCATCCACTTGGCCCGGGACGGTCCCGCCAGCATCGTGGTCAACGGGCAACCACCGGTGTCGGTCATGAGCCCGTAGCCGATCTCGGGAAAAGCCATCTTCAGATCACTGGCCCCAATACGAATGTCGGCAGCCAAGGCCATCTCGAGCCCAGCCCCCAAGACGGCCCCTCGTAGCGCCGCTACGATCGGCTTGGGTGAGGACAGCTGAGTCTCGCGCAGCAACTGGAATCTCCGAATGAACGAGTGGTCGCTCTCCCCATCCGTCCGCTCACCGAGTTGGGTCACGTCCCGGCCGGAACAAAACGAGCGACCCTCCCCACGGAACAGCACGACCCGGACTTCGGGGTCGTCCAGCGTCGCCTCCCAGACCTCGACTAATCGCGCATGCGTGGCGTCGTCAATCGCGTTGTGGCGGTGAGGTCGATTCAAGGAGACGGTGGCGACGCCGGCCGCAACTTCGATGCTCACCGGGTCCTGATCGAGCGTCATATACTATTCTCCCCAAACTTACGCGCGGCGTGAAGCTGTCCTGCGGAGTGCGCAGGCGCTGTCCGGTCAGCGCTAATCCGCGCGCGGCGGGAACTGCTCTCTGACTGGAACGAAGTCCGGCATGCGTAGACCTCGGCGCAGCCAGTTGGCGCCGTCGAGCACGAGCGTGTGCCCGCTGAGATAGGCAGCATAAGGCGAGCAAAGGTACGTGGCGGCCCATCCCAATTCGTGCGGTTGACCAACCCTTCCCGCCGGGATAGTGCGGGCGAGCGAGGCCAACCCCTCTGGCGTGTCGGCGCGCATCTGGACCGGCACATCCTCGTGGGGGAACAGGCCAGGAGCCAAGCCGTTGACCCGAATCCCCGTCGGTGCCCACTCCACGGCCAGGGACTGGGTCAGATTCACGACGCCCGCTTTGGCGGCCGCAGAATGCGACGTTCCTGGACCCCCGGTCCAGGCATACGTCGCCGCGATGTTCAGGATCACCCCGGGCTGACCGGCGGCCTGGCAACGTCGGGCGAACTCGGTACTACAAAAGAACGTCCCGTCCAGGACGATGTCCGTCACTGCTCGCCAACCGCGCGGGCTGATGTCTTCGGCAGGTTGCGGGAAGTTGCCGGCTGCGTTATTCACCAGCACCCGGACTGGGCCAAGTTGCCCCTCGATTGCGTCGAACGCATCGGCGATCGCGTCCGGATCGCGGATATCAACGCCGAAGGCACGGGCGGTGGCCCCGACCGCCTCAACCGCCGCCACGCCGGCCTGGTGATGCTCTGGCTTGCGTGACAACACCGCCACGGTTGCGCCCAGCCGCCCGAACTCGACGGCAATCGCCTTCCCCAACCCAGTCCCGCCGCCGGTAACGGCAACGACCTGACCGGCGAACGTGTCCCGCGGCAGCATCCCTACTCCCGCAGCTGGCGGAACGGGTAGTCCAATCAACGAGCACTCCAACGGGAGGCGCCCGATCCCGTGATCGTTGCGCTCGCGCAGGAAACGCCATCAGCGCCTTGCCGCAACACACTCATGACTCCACGGAGCAACACGTCAAAAAGAGTACACTTATTGTGACGAAAGCGCAACAGTGGCTGTCAGGATGCCGCCGGGCGTCCACTGGGCCCGCCCGGCGGTATCCGACATCCTCGTCGATAGCTCCGACGATGCCTGAAATCCGAGCCAGGTCCTGACGGCCGCGCGTCGGCGGGCGGTATGTTCCTCCGGCGTGACTCGCCGCAGACGTTGACTAAAGTAAATCTGACTACCCGTCAGGGTAAGGGCGCATCTCGCGGTGATCAAGGAGATCATCAGTTCTGACGGCGTCGCCGAGCTGGTTCTGGACAATCCGCCGGTCAACGCACTCTGCCTCGCCGACATTGCTGAGCTCACCGGCAGATTCCGGTCCTACGCCGACAAGGTCGGGGTGCGAGCGGTGGTACTGCGAGCTGAGGGCCGCGGCTTCTGCGCCGGCGGCGACGTCAAAGAAATCCAGCGACTGCCGGGCTTCGAGGGCATTGTGAGCGCTGCTCATGCGGCCATGGCGCTCACGCTATCGATAGACGAGTGCGCGGTTCCGGTCATCGCAGCGGTCCACGGGTACTGTGTGGGACTCGGCGTCCTCATCGCGGGAGTCTGCGACATCGTGCTGTCGGCGCCGACGACCCCGTTCGTGCTCGCGGAGGTGAACAACGGGGCGGCGAGTGGGATCGTGCAAGCACTCGGGCTGATGCCGGAGAAGCGCCTGCGTGCGGCCCTCTTCACTGCGGAACCTGTCTATGTCGAGGAGTTGCTCGGCTTCGGCAGCGTGCTTCGCATCGAGCCGGCCGATCGCCTCGCCGAATCGGCGCGTCGGGTGGCACAGACCATTGCGCGCAAAAACCCAGCGGTCTTGCGTGCACTGAAGGTCGCCACCGACGGCAGCCTTGATCGCGGCCTACGTGCCCGTTACCGGCAGGAGTTGAGCGCGACGTACGAACTGAACATGGCAGGTGCGGCTCAGGCCCTTCGTGAGGATTTCGTCAGTGGGAGACGAACCGGACACGTGTCGAGATTGCCGTGAGCTGACGTGGGCTCAGGCGCCGCAGCCTCCGCTGAAGAGCGCCGAGACGATCCCTGAGGCATCGATGTTGCCGGCCAGCCCGAGTTTTTCGATGCTGAAGGAATTTACGCCCGTGGTCGCTGGCAACAGGGCGACCTTGTCACCGTAGGCTTCCTGTAAGTCGCTTTCGCGGGAGCCGACACCGATCCCTAGGTTCGATCTGAGATCGCCGCTTGTGCTCACCCAGCCGAAGAGAAGGCCTCCTTGTTCGCCGATCCGCAGTTGGCGCCATGCGACCTCCCGACTGGAACCCGGGCAGAGCCGGCCGGTGGCAGGGTCACTCGTCGGCTCCCCGAGGACTGTGCTGATCTTGGACACCGCATCTTCGAAAGGGGCGCCGATCTTGACGACTCCCAGATCGGAGCCTCGCAACTCCACGCCCGAGGAATGGGACGAACATCCACTCAACGCCACCACGGTGATCAACGCCAGTCCGCTGGCGCCCCGGCGGTCGATCATTGACGCTCCTGTCCGCTGTGCTTACCTGAGCCGGCCCAGCTTGGGGCTGGAGCCGTGCCGACGCTATTGTTATACTAAGTGAACTGTTACTGTCCGGATCCTGGTGGGTTGTTGTGAACGCTCCCAATGCTGACTCCGTCCCGGAATCCGAACCCCCCGGGGATCACGAAGCTCCTGAAGGAGTGGTTGCCCGGCTGGACGAGGACGATCACGACCTGCTCACGTACGGCGAAGTGGCTGCCCGCTTGTCCGAAGAGATCGCTGCAGAAGCGCGACGATTGGAGGAGTGGAAAGCCCGTGTGGCAGCCGGTGAATCTGTTACTGAGGCGCGCGACCGCTGTGCGGAGCGGTTGAGGGGCCTGCGGGAAGCGATGGATCGCAACCGTCGGCAACCCATTACGGATGCGAACTTCGAGCGCTTCTTCGGCTTCTCGGGACGGGCTCGCCGGAACACCTGAACGGGATGACGAATGACCTTCGAAATGCTTCTCGACATGGCCCGCGAGGCGTGCCCACAGCGACAGGCTGTAGGCAGTCGGAACGCTGACCGGATGAGCTACGCCGATCTCGCGCGGCGCGCGGCGGGCGGCGCCACGCTCATCCGTGATTCCGATGCCTCGCACGTGGCTTTTCTTGGCGTGGGTAGCCCGGTGTTCCCGGCCCTCGTTTTTGCCTCGGCGCACGCGGGCATCCCCATCGCTCCGCTGAACTATCGACTGCCGGCCGAACAGATCAACGATCTGCTCGCCCAGCTCGGACGGCCATATGTCGTCGCGGACCCTGAGTTCCTCGATGTGGTCCGCTCGGCCGAGGTTGCCGGAGTCATCAGTACGGGGGAGTGGTCGGCGGCCGCGGCGGTGGCAGATGAGGTTGCGCCGTCCGCTGTGGATCCCGACTCCCCCGCGGTCCTGCTCTTCACCAGCGGGACGACCAGTACACCCAAAGCCGTCGTTCTCCGCCATGGGCATTTGGTATCGTACGTTCTGCAGACGGTCGAGTTCCTCGGGGCGGAAGAGGATGACTGCGCGCTGATCAGCGTGCCGCCGTATCACATTGCCGGGGTTGGCGCCGTGCTGACCAATGTGTACTCGGGCCGTCGGTTTCACTACTTGCCGAATTTCGATCCGGCCGAGTGGTTGCGCACGGTCAGGGAGGAGGCCGTCACGAACACCATGTTGGTGCCGACCATGCTCGCCCGGGTCGTTGATCGGCTGGGCGAGGATCAAGCTCGCGTTCCTTCCCTTCGCGCCATTGCGTACGGCGGCGCCCGCATGCCCCGCACCGTCCTCGAGCGCGCATTACGTGCCTTCCCGGACGTCGGATTCACGAACGCGTATGGCCTGACCGAGACCGCCAGCACGATCGCCGTACTCGGACCGGAGGACCACCGCGCCGCAGTGGAGAGTGAGGATCCGACGGTCCAAGCGCGACTGGGCTCGGTCGGTCGCCCGGTGCCGGGCATCGAGGTCGAGATTCGCAGCCCGGACGGCGCCGCGCTCCCGGCGGGGCAACCCGGTGAATTGTGGGTGCGCGGCCCTCAGGTTTCCGGGGAGTACGCGGGATCCGGTTCTGTGCTCGACGAGAACGGTTGGTTCCCGACCAAGGACGCCGCCGTGGCCGACGTGGACGGATATCTCCATGTCCTCGGCCGGGTGGACGACACCATCATCCGCGGCGGCGAGAACATCGGCCCTGCGGAGATCGAAGAAGTGCTACGACTTCACCCCGCCGTGGCTGATGTCGCGGTCTTCGGGGCGCCGGACGATGAGTGGGGACAACGGACGGTGGCCGCGGTGGTGCAGCGTGCCGGCGCGGAGCTGACGGCTCACGACCTTCGCGCGTGGGCGAAAGAACGACTGCGTTCGAGTCGCACTCCCGATGACGTGGTGTTCCTGGCCGAGCTCCCGTACACACCAACCGGCAAGCTGCTCCGTCGGCAGCTGGCCGACGAGTTTGCGAGCGTGACCCGATGAGCGCGGAGAGCACAGTTATCACGGAAGACGTCGGCGCAGTTCGCGTCGTCACGCTGAACCGACCCGAGTTCCTCAATGCTCTCGACATGCCGACGGTCGCCCAGCTGGGTCGCGCATTGTGCGCGGCGGACGACGACGGGGCCGTACGTGCCATCGTCCTGACTGCTGCAGGTGGACGTGCGTTTTGCGTCGGAATGGATCTCAAGGCGTTCGCTGCGGATCCGCAGTCCTTCCAACAACCGCAGCCTGAATTTGAACGGTTCCAGCGGGGTCGCCTCGGCACCCCGGTGATCGGAGCGGCGCAGGGGACCGCAGTCGGTGGCGGCTTGGAGTTGTTGTTGGCCTGCGATCTCATCGTGCTGGCCGATCATGTCAAGCTGGGCCTGCCGGAGGTCAAGCGGGGCCTGTTCGCCGCCGGCGGCGGGACCAGGATCTCGACGCGTGTTCCGTTGGCCCTTGCGATGGAATTGGCGCTCACCGGAGACTTCATCCTCGCCCCGCGGGCGTACGAGATGGGGCTGGCGAATCGTGTGGTCCCGGTCGGCGAGCTTCGTGACTGTGCGCTCGGACTAGCCGGCGCGATCGCACGCAACGCACCCCTGGCGCTGGCTACGACCAAGCGCTTGGTGCTCGACGCGCCTTCGCTCTCTCGTGATGAAGCCTGGGCCGAGATCGCCGCCGCGCAGGCCACGATCTTCGCGAGCCGGGATGCCGCCGAGGGGGCCGCGGCCTTTGCCGCGGGACGAGACCCGGTCTGGTCGGGTTCGTGACCTGAGGGGTCATCCCGGCCGGACACGAATCCGCTGTCGGCCGAACAACGCAAATGGCGCCGTCCCCAGATTGGGGACGGCGCCATTTCTCAACTCATGACCTACGGGGGAAGTTGAGCATTCGCCGCGCGTTCGTCTCCACGATCATCTCGACCTCGTCGTCAGGGACCTCGGCGAGTGCTGCGGCCGCCACCTTGCGGCTGTTCGGCCACACGGAGTCGGAGTGCGGGTAGTCGATCTCGATGCAGATCCGGTCGACCCCGATCTTCTGGCGGTTCGCAACGCCGAAGGTGTCCTCGATGAAGCAACCCCAGAAGTGCTTCCGGAAGAGCTCGGACGGGCGCGTGTCGAAGTCGATCTTCTGGTACCAGCGGTGCTTCTCCCACGTCTGGTCACAGCGTTCCAGCACGTAGGGGATCCATCCGATCCCGCCTTCGGCGAGGGAAATCTGCAGGTTCGGATGGCGCTGCAAGGTGCCGCTGAACAACAGATCCATCGTCGTCCACATGAGGTTTGTCGCGAATGCGGCAATCGCCACCGCGAATGGTGCATCCGGTGCGGTCATCTCGGCGCCAGCGACGCGGGAATTGATGAAAGAGAATCCCGGGACATAACCACTCGACCCGAAGTGGAGTGACGCCGGCATCCCTGTTTCCTCGAGCACGGACCACAGCGGATCCCAGTGTTCACTGTGGAACGACGGCAGGCCGAGCGGAACGGGACTATCGGGAAACGTCACCGAGCGCGCACCCTTCGAGGCCATCCGCTGCGCCTCACGAACGCTCAGGTCGATGTCCCAGGTCGGGAGCAGGGCGAGCGGAATCAACCGATCCGGGGCAGATGCGCACCATTCGTCAACGTTGAAGTCGTTCCAGGCCTGCAGACTGGCGAACGCCAGATCCTTGTCCTGGGAACGGTGGAAGATGCCACCGGCGAAACCTGGGAACGAGGGGAAGCACAGCGCCGCCTGAACGCCGTCAAGATCCATGTCCTTGACCCGCTCAACCGGGTCGTAGCAGCCCGGGATCATGTCCTCGTACCGGACAGGGTCCATGCCGAATTCGGACGGAGGCTTGCCCGCCACGGCGTTGAGGCCGATCGTGGGGTAGACGGTCCCGTCGTACTCCCACATGTGTTTGCCCTCGACCTCGCGGATCTTGGGGCCGGCCTCCTTGAAGCGCTGGGGGAGACGGTCCTGAAAAACCCGCGGGTGCTCGATCAGGTGGTCGTCGACCGAGATGATCTGGTGATGGTCCTGGAGAGGCACGTCGGAGCTCCTCAAGCGCGGAGATAGAGGTAGACAATCTAACTCAATAGGTGGCCGCTGTCAGCGTCATCGTTCGAAGTTCCCGGCACCGCTGGACAGCGCACGACAAAACGCCATAATAGTTAGATCATTTACCCGTAGTGGCCTGGGGGTCTGCATGTCCGCGCCCGTCATCGTGTCTGCCTGCCGCACGCCGATCGGCACTGCCTTCAAAGGAACCTTGACGCAGACCTCGGCGCTCGACCTCGCCGGCGTCGTCCTCGCCGAGGCCGTCGAACGTTCGGGAGCACCCGCCGATGCTTTCGACGACGTCATCCTTGGCGAGTCCATGTACGGCGGAGGCGTGATCGCGCGATACGCCGCGGTGGCTGCCGGGTTGACGGAGGTACCCGGAATGGCCGTCAACCGGCACTGCGCGACCAGCCTGTCCAGCCTCTGCATGGCGGCCGGTTCGATCGCGGCTGGTATGGATCAGTTGGTGATCGCCGGCGGCGTGACGTCGGCCTCGACCGCTCCGCGCACCCTGTGGCGCATCGGGGTGTCCGATGAGTGGGAGGAAGCCTTCTCGCCGTCGCACCCGGATCGCGCGGACGCGCCCAACGTCGACATGTCCGTCACGGTCGGTTGGAACGCCGCGCGCAGTCGCGGTGTCTCGCGGGAAGAGATGGACGACTGGGCGCACCGCTCGCACGAGCGTGCGGTGGCCGCCCAGGACGCCGGGCTCTTCGACAGCGAGATCGTCCCAGTTCCTGTTCTGTTGCCCGATGGGACCACAGCCCGCTTCGAACGCGACGAACATCCTCGTCGCGGAGTTCCCCGGGAGAAGCTGGCAGCGCTGAAAGTCCTCCATCCCGAGATCGAAGGCTTCAGCATCACCGCGGCCAACTCCAGCGGCGTCAACGACGGCGCTGCTGCTCTCGCGGTGGCATCCGAAGCGCGCTCCGGCGAGCTCGGCCTTCCCGTCCTCGGGCGAGTGCTGTCGTGGGCATCCGTGGGCGTTGATCCTCACGACACCGGCCTGGCGCCGATCAAGGCTATCCCGTTGGCGCTGAAGCGGGCGGGGTTGAGCATTGCCGATGTGGACTTGTGGGAGATCAATGAAGCGTTCGCAGTTGTCCCGCTTGTCGCCTGTCGCGAGCTGGGGATCGACGACGGCATCGTGAACGTGAGCGGAAGCGGGTGCAGCTTAGGCCATCCGATCGCCGCCACCGGTGCCCGGATGGTGGTCACCCTCACGCATGAGCTAGGCCGCCGGGGCGGCGGGATCGCGGTGGCCGCCATGTGCGCGGGCGGCGGGATGGGAACCGCGGTCGTGCTGGACATCGCCAGCGTTTGAGGTGGCTGCCTTGCCGGACACCGTCCCCCGAGTGACGTCAGACGTTCTCTCCCTCGAACAACTTGACGAGTTGGCCTTCGAGGGATGGGCGCGTCGCGGGCCGCCGCATCAGATCTATGGCGGACAAGTGGTCGCGCACGCCCTGCTCGCTGCGGCCCGAACCGTGCCGCCGGGGCGAATGGTTCACTCCCTGCATTCGCAGTTTCTTGAGCGAGGCAACCCGCGAGAGCCTATTCGGTACTACGTGACACGGGTTCGAGACGGTGGAACGTTCACCTCGCGGCAGACCGTCGCCGTTCAGGCCGGGCGCACGATCTTTACGCAGGCTTCCTCGTTCCAAGAGGAGCGGTCGGGCATTACTCACCAGCTCCCCCGCATCGAATCACTGCCGGATCCCGCTGCCCTTCCGAGCACCGATAGCCGGATGGAAAGGTTGGACGAACAGACCCGCGAGTGGTGGCGAGTTCTCGGGCCCATGTTCCCGATGGAGATCCGGTTTCTGGATGAGCCTGCTCGTGCGTGCAGTGCCCGCGGCGAGCGAGTCCCGCCCAGAGAACGCTTCTATGTGCACTTCAACGATGGTCTCTCCGGCGACGCCGCGATCCACGCCGGTGCATTGGCCTACCTGTCCGATCTTTTCTTGCTCTCCGCCAGTGTGCTCCCGCACGGCCTGCTCGTCGGACCGCAGGTGACGGTGACCAGTCTCGATCACTGCATCTGGTTCCATCGTCAGGTCCGCGGCGACGAATGGCTGCTGCACGACATCGAGTCGTCCTGGGCCGGCGGCGGACGTGCCCTCGCGCGCGGCCACATTTTCGCGATGGACGGCGGCTTGGTCGCGACCACGATGCAGGAGGGGGTCATCAGGAGCGTGGGCTAGCCAAGACCTCCGACGGCGTATATCGTTTATTAAGTTTACTGAATGGTCGAAGGAGTCACGTGGACATCAACGGGTGCGCTGCTCTGGTCACCGGAGGAGCCGGGGGACTGGGTGAGGCGACCGTGCGGCGGCTCGTTGCCGACGGCGTCAACGTGGTGATCGCGGATCTCGCCGATGACCGCGGTGAGAAGTTGGCTGCTGACCTCGGGGATCGCGCGATCTACGTCCGGACGGATGTGCTCGACGACGCGAGCGTTGCCGCAGCTGTCGAGACCGCGCAGTCGCGTGGTGGACTTCGCCTCGCGGTGGCCGCTCACGGAGGGTGGGCCGCGCAGATGCGGGTGTTGGGCCGGGATGGCAGTCCCATGCCACAGCAGTTGTTCGACAAGACCGTGGCGCTCTACCTCTCGGGGACGTTCAATGTGCTCCGGCAATCGGCTGCCGCCATGGCCAGGTTGGAGCCTCAGGATTCCGGTTGCCGCGGCGTCATCGTCAACACAGCGAGCATCGCCGCTTTCGAAGGACAGATCGGGCAGTCGGACTACGCCGCGGCCAAGGGCGGAGTTGTTGGCCTGGGTCTGGCGGCCGCGCGTGATCTCAGTGCTGTCGGCGTCCGCGTCGTCACCATCGCGCCCGGAACATTCTTCACGCCGGCGTTCCAGATGGAGGAGGAGGAGGCGCAGGCAACCTGGGGGAGCTCGGTGCCTTTCCCCAAGCGGATGGGGCGGCCCGCCGAGTACGCGGCGCTGGTCGCGACCATCGTCGACAATGACTACCTGAACGGTGAAACGATCCGTATCGACGGGGCTCAGCGCTTCGGGCCCAAGTAGTGCCCAAGTAGTAGGGAAGAAGTAGGGACACGTTGTGGAATTGAAGATTGGGCAGCGCCTGCGTAGTCAGGTGGACGAAACCGAAGTCGTCGTCGTGAGGGCACCCGCTGGGTCGATCGAACTGACCTGCGGTGGGCACCCGATGATCGACCAGGCGGCGGCCCCGGCGGACGGTCTCAACCTGGTCGAAGGCGAGGCATCCGGTGTCCACCTGGGGAAGCGCTATGCCGATGCCGCGCAGACGGTTGAGCTGTTGGTCACAAAAGCGGGCCGGGGCAGTCTCAGCCTCAATGGAGAGGTTCTGGAACCGAAAGTGGCGAAGCCCCTACCCGCCAGCGACTGAGCGGCGGGACTCACGCCCGTGAGCCTCACGAAGATTGCGATCGCGATAGACGACGGCGAACTCGCCACGACCGGAGGCCACATCGATACCGTCGATACTGACGGTGCCGGTTCCCACCACTCTGTTTCCGGATCCGTCGTCGGCGAGGGTGGCGGTCCCGACAACCCGGGCTAGTGATCCTCGTCCCGGCGCCAGGTAGTGGGTCTCCAGAGCGGTGGTCCGTACCGCACGATCGGCGGGAACCTCGAGGCGGGCGGCCACGCCGATCGCGGTGTCCAGCAGGACGCAGGCCAGGCCGCCGTGCAGCATGCCCTGGATGTAGCGCATATGAGGTTCGATGTTGAGCGATAGCACCACGTTTCGTGGTTCCAGCGTGACGACCGCGATCCCCATCCAGGTCATGAATGGACGATCTGCGATCCACGCGCGGACCTCGCCAAGATCCACCTGTTCCGGCAAGACGATTCCCTTCGGCTTCTTCGGCCGAGAGCGCACACTGGGCGACGCCCTTTCGTAGTATCAGCTTACTGAATACATTAAGGAGACTCCATGGGTCGGTCGATCTTCGAGCCGGAGCACGAACAGGTCCGCCGCACGACCCGTGAATTCCTCGATCGTGAGGCACTGCCTCACCTCGAACGATGGACCGAGCAAGGTCACGTCGACCGGGAGATCTTCTGCCGTGCCGGCGAGATCGGCCTGCTCGGCATGGACGTCCCGACCGAATACGGCGGAGCCGGAATGGACGACTACCGGTACAACGTCGTTGTCTCGGAGGAATGCGCGCGCGGCGGAAGTGGGGTTGGCCTGACCCTGCAGAACGACCTCATCGCGCCGTACATCAAGTCCCTCGGCACCGAGGGGCAGAAGAAGCGCTTCCTCACCGGTATCACCTCCGGTGAACTTCTCGGATGTATCGCCATGTCCGAGCCCGGTGCCGGCTCCGACCTGGCCGGAATTCGGACGAGTGCCCGCCGCGACGGCGACGACTGGGTGCTCAACGGCAGCAAGACCTTCATCAGTGGTGGCATCCTGGCCGACTTCGCCATCGTGGTCACCCGGACCGATGCTGAGGCCGGCCACAAGGGCTTCACCCTGTTCCTGGTCGAGGACGGGATGCCCGGGTTCGCCAAGGGCAAGAAGCTGGACAAGATCGGCAACCGGGCCAGCGACACCGCGGAGCTCTTCTTCGACAACGTGCGGGTGCCGGATGCCAACCGTCTGGGCGAGATCGGTGGAGGTTTCTACGCCCTGATGCGTAATCTCCCTCAGGAGCGGCTCGGCATCGCCATTATCGGGCTCATTGCGGCCGAGCGGGCCCTGGAGATCACGATGCAGTACGCGAAGGAGCGCACCGCGTTCGGCCAGCCGATCGGCCAGTTCCAGGTCAATCGCCACGCCCTGTCCGAGATGCACACCAAGTTGACGATTGCCCGGGTGTACATCGATCACGCGATCATGGCGGTCACCCGCGGCGAACTGTCCGCCCAGGAGGCCGCCGGCGCGAAATGGTGGATGAGCGAGCTTGAGTGGGAGGTCGTGGATCGCTGCATGCAGATGTTCGGCGGTTACGGCTACATCAATGAGTACGAGATCGCCGCGATTTGGCGGAACTCCCGGGTGCAGCGCGTGTACGGCGGTACTACGGAGATCTTGAAGGACCTGGTGGGCCGGGGCCTCGGCTTCTGAACCAGGGCACACCGTCCGAATCAGCGAACAGACGACCGAGCAGGCGACCGAGGACAACGAGGAGATCGAGATGGGCAAGCTCGACGGCAAGATTGCGCTAATCACGGGCGCGGCCCGTGGCCAGGGCCGTTCTCACGCGGTGCGGTTCGCCGAGGAAGGCGCCGACATCATCGCCACCGACCTGTGTGATCAAATCGCAAGCGTCGAGTACCCCATGGCGACGGAGGAGGACCTCGCCGAGACCGTACGGCTCGTCGAATCGACCGGACGCAAGATCCTGGCGACCAAGGTCGACGTCCGCGACTACGACGCCATGGAACGCGCCGTCACGGACGGGGTGAACGCTCTCGGGGGCCTTGACATCGTCGTGGCCAACGCGGGGATCATGCCCATCTGCGGCGACGGTGGGCGCTCGGTGCAGGCGTGGCGTGACGCCATCGACGTCATGCTCACCGGTGTCTTTAACACCACGCATCTGACCGTCCCGATCTTGCAGGCCCAGGGCCGCGGAGGCTCGATCGTGATCATCAGCTCGACCGCCGGAATGCGCGGTCTCGGTGTCAACCCTGGAAGCCTCGGCTACGGCGCAGCCAAGTCGGCGGTCGTCAATCTGACGCGCTCGTACGCCAAGTCCTTGGGGCCGGACATGATTCGCGTCAACTCCATCCACCCGACCGCGGTCAACACCCCCATGGTGGTCAACGAAGCCTTCGGCACCTTCGTCGCCGAGAACCCGCAGATCGCCGAGGCCTTGCAGAACACGATGCCGGTACCGATGGTCGAGCCCCTCGACATCACCAACGCGATCATGTATCTCGTCTCCGACGAGGGCCGTTACGTCACCGGTCAGCAGTTGGCGGTCGACGCGGGGTTCCTGGTCCGCTGACGTCGAACGGCAGTCGTCCATGGACCGTGATCCCGCGGTCATCGCAGCTGAGGAGTTCCACGTGGGACCGTTGCAAGGAATCAAGGTCGTGGAGGTCGCGGCCTGGGCGTTCGTGCCCTCGGCCGGCGCCGTGCTCGCCGACTGGGGCGCCGACGTGATCAAGGTGGAGCCGTCCGCGTCCGGGGATCCGCTCCGTGGCCTGCAGATGGGTGGGTTGCTGCCTCCGGAGGCGCCGAAGGTCAACTTCATGGTGGAGTTGATGAACCGCGGTAAGCGGAGCATCGGCGTCGATCTGCGCAGCGACGAAGGCCGCGAGGTGCTCATGCGCCTCGTCGAATCGGCGGATGTCTTCCTCACCAGCATGCTGCCGCCCGCTCGCCGGCAACTGGGCATCGACGAGCCTGACATTCGGCTACGCAATCCGGGCATCGTCTACGCACGCGGAACCGGCTGGGGCGCGCGAGGACCGGACGCGGAAAAGAGCGGGTTCGATCTGGCGAGCTTCACCTCACGCGGCGGAATCGCGCACGCCATCACGCCGAAGGGAGTGTTGCCCGCGCCGCCGCGCCCCGCGTTCGGCGACATCATGTCCGGGCTGACCTTGGCAGGCGGAGTGGCCGCGGCGCTGGTCCAACGGGAACGGACCGGGGTCGGCCCGCTCGTGGACGTATCGCTGTTCGGCACGGCGACATGGAATCTGGCGCCCGACCTCGCCGCGGCCAAACTGTACGAAGGCCTCGATCTCGTGACCTTCGAGCCGGGCGAGTATCCGAACCCCGTCACGGGGACCTACGGGACGTCGGATGGGCGCTTCCTCAGCCTGGTACTCCTTGACTCAGATCGATTCTGGCCAGAGCTCGTGAACCGCATGGGCAGGCCCGAGCTGGCGGACGATCCCGAGTTCGCCAGCATGGGGGCTCGGTACCAGAACCGGATCGAGTGCTGCCGCCGGCTCGCCGAACGTTTTGCCAGCGAGAGCCTGGAGTACTGGACGGCGGCCTTCGCTGATTTCGAGGGGGTGTGGGCTCCGGTCGCCAACGCACTCGAGGTGGCGGACGATCCGCAGACCGCTGCCAACGGGTACATGCAGCCGGTCGAGACCGCGGCCGGTCCGTTCCGGACTGTCAGCAGCCCCGTGCAGTTCGACGGTGCTCCACCGGCGCTGGGCCGCGCGCCCGACCACGGCGAACACACCGATGAGGTCTTGCTGGAGTCCGGCTTGGACATGGAACGCATCTTGGAACTGAAAATCTCCGGGGCGGTCCTTTAAGCAACCGAGGCGGTTCAACTTGGCCCAGTTTCTCCGGGCAGGTGAGCCCACGCAGGTCATCGGCGGCGACTTCCCCCCGACAGGACCGCGGGGTCACGAAGGCGCCGGTCCGTGCAAACGTTCACCAGATCTGCCGGGCCCTTGAATCGTCCCGCAGAGAGGAAGGGCTGGCATGATGCAACAGCCGCGCGGATTGGCGAAAGATGTCCCGGACCGCGCCGCCGCAGACGTGCGCTGGAAGCCGGAGCGACTCGATCCGTCCAGCTATCCGGACGGCGTCGAGCTCCCGGTGTTTTACAACGACCTGGACACGAACGCCCACATCAACAACGTGGCACTTGGCCGCTACCTCGAGCATGGGCGATTCGACGCGCATCGTCGCCACGGGATCAACGCGCTCGTTCGCCCGGGTAATCTCCTGACGGCCAGAGTGGCGATTGACTACCTTGCCGAAGGACATATTGGCCGGTCTCTGTCGGTTCGGTTCCGGGTGTCGAGGATCGGGCGGACATCCTTGGTGGAGGAGCAGGGCGCTTGGCAGGGCGGAGTCTGCATAGCGTTGGCGGAGTCCGTGCTTGTTTATGTCGAGGACGGACGTCCCGCCGGCATTTCGGCAGAGCTACGCGCCGCATGCGAATCCCTGATGAGGACATGATGAAGCCTCGTCTGCTCGTCAGATGTCACCCCTGCCGACGAACCCAGTTCCCAGCGGACGACCTTCACCGGCAACCTGCGTTTCGAGTCGAAATGCCTCACCGGCGACAACCTCGGCGGGATGCGCACCGTGAGGACCGCCTCTCGTGAGGACGCGTTCTACCACCACGGCGCTCGGCACACCTCGGCCGCTGAAGTGTGGCCGGCACGACACAAAATGGTGCTCACTGACGAACCGCCGGCTGCAGATGAACCGTCCACGACACGGGGCGGGCACCCCGCAGCCTCCGGGGTGACGTCCGTTGGACCCACTGGGTGAGGAGAAGCCGGCCTGCGCACTCGTCGGCAGGCGAACAGCCGTGGCATCAGGAGGCTCGCGTTGGTGTCGACGCTGAATCATGTTCTCGTCGTCGGCGGGGGTCTCGCCGGCTCTCGCATGTGCGAGGAACTCCGCGATCGCGGGCATTCCGGTCGCATCACTCTGGTGAGTGCTGAGTCTCACCAGCCCTATGACCGTCCACCGCTATCGAAAGACGTCCTGCGCGGCACGTTCTCATCAACTACCTTGCCGGTGGACTACGCCGAGCTCGACGTGGATTTGCTGCTCGGTGTACGTGCAACCGAGTTGCGGGTCGCCGATCACCTCATGGTCACTGACGCAGGTGAGATCGCATACGACGGGATCGCGATCGCGACCGGCGCGGATGCGGTGCGGTTGCCCGGTGATGGGGAGCAACTGACCCTGCGCTCGATCGAGGATTCGTTGGCTCTGCGTGAGCGCTTGAGGCCGGGCGCGCGGGTGGTGATCGTCGGCGCGAGTTGGATCGGAGCCGAGGTCGCGACTGCGGCGCGGGACCTCGGGTGCGCGGTGACCTGCCTCGAGGTGGACAGAGTCCCCCTCGGACGAACTATGGGCGTCGAGGTGGGGAAACGCCTACAGCAGTGGTGGGCCGGCATCGATCTGCGACTCGCCACGGACGTGACTGAGGTCGTAGGCGGCGCGGTTCACCTCTCCGACGGCTCCGAGGTCCCTGCCGATCTGGTCGTCAGCGGAGTGGGAGTGCGACCCGCGACGCAGTGGCTTCATTCCAGCGGGCTTGATCTGGATCGAGGGGTGGTCACCGACCAGCGGCTACGAGCGGCGCCCGGGGTGGTTGCGCTCGGCGACGTCGCTGCCCGCTGGTCCCCGCGCTACCAGGCCCGACTTCGGGTACAGCACTGGGATTCCGCGGCCAGCGGTGCCGCCGTCGCTGTCGGCGCACTGCTCGACCCGGACATCGACGAGCACGACGCGCCGGACCCGATTCCCTATTTCTGGAGCGACCAGTTCGGCCACAAGGTGCAGTACGTCGGCTGGCACACCCTCGAGGACAGCTTGGTCTGGCGGGAGCGGGCCGACGGCTCGTGGACCGCGTTCTGGCTCGACGCCGGCACCAGCTGCCTGCGTGCGGCCTTGGTGTGCGACCTCCCCCGGGAGAATGCGCAAGCGCAGACGGCGATAGCCCGTGCCGTCCCTCTGGACCGCGAAAAGCTGAGCGACCCCTCGATTCCGGTGACCAAGGCAACGTCCTGACCCAACGCCGCCGTGAGTGCACGCCGGGGACGGCGACCGACCGGGCTCGGGCATGGCGCGACGGGCCCCGCTCGCGGTCTTCAGCCGCCAGTGCCGGCACGGAGGCGGGTAAGGATCTCGACGAGTTCGGCGCGGTCCGCGGCGGAGTCCCCGGACGGGCCGTATTCGCGCTCGCCCAGAGCCGTGGTTGCCTTTCGTGCCAATGCCCGGCCTTCGGTGGAGATCGTCACAAGGGTGGCGCGCCGGTCGGAGGGATGCGGGCCGCGGGAGAGCAGGCCACGGGCCTCGAAACGGTCGACGGCCAGCGTCGCCGTCGTCGCGTGGACGAGTAGGGCCCGCGCGAGCCGCGAGACCGGCCGTGCCCCCGCCTCGGATAGCTCCAGAGTCATCAGAAGCAGGTAGTCGGTGAGATTGAGCCCATGCATTTTCAGCTCGCCCCCGATCGACACGGTCAGGAGGCGGTGGAAGCGGAGGACGGAGCTCATCGCGATGAACGCGCCCTCGCCCGGCCCGAGTTCCTGCTGACGCCAGTAATGGCGCGCCAAGGCAACGGGGTCGGTCCTCGGCTCAGCGCTCATGAGGAGGACGACGATGGCCCGAAGGGATCACAGCGCCGCTGCAGCCCGTCAGTTGGTCACACTCAGTGCCCGCTCCGGGCATCCGGTGACCCCCCGGCGTGCCGCTCGCTCGTCAGCAGGGGTGATCTCCGTCGGCCCGTTCCATTCGAGGTAGCCGTCATCGTCCAGGCTGAAGACTTCAGGCGCGAGGGCGTGGCAGCGCCCGTGTCCCTGGCATGCGTCCTTACGAAGCTCAACTTTCACGGTGCCCACCTTGTCGATCAGACGCCTTCTTCGAGCAGTGTCGTGACCGCCGGCGGACGCGTCCACCGCCGGCATCCCGATGCAGTATAAAGAGTACAATCCTCTGTACGATTACACCATGGGCGTGATTGACTGACCGAGTGGAAACCTTGAGCCTGGCAGGCGCCGGCGTCCGGCTCGCGGCCTCGGCGGCGGGGAGCGCGGGGGACCCGGTGGTGCTGCTTCTGCACGGGGGAGGCCAGACGCGTCACTCGTGGGGCGCCGCGACGCGCGCTCTCGGTCGATCCCGAACCCGCTGTGTCGCGCTCGACCTCCGCGGGCACGGGGACAGCGACTGGGCACCGGACGGCGACTACAGCGTCGCCGCCTTCGCCGCCGATGTCGTCGAGGTGCAGCAGCAGTTGGCATTGCCCGTCGTCCTCGTCGGGGCGAGCCTTGGCGGCATGGTGGGCGCGCTGGTGGCCGCACAACTCGGGCCAGAGCGTGTGTGTGGACTCGTCCTCGTGGACGTGGTCCTGCGGGCGCGACCCGAAGGGGTGCGCCGCATCGTGGATTTCATGACGGGGGCCCCGGACGGCTTCGACTCGTTGGAGGCGGCGGCGGAGGCGATCGCGAGCTATCTGCCCCACCGGCCGCAGCGCGGCGTTACCCCGGGCCTTCGTAACAACTTGCGCCGCCGGTCGGATGGGCGCTGGGTCTGGCATTGGGACCCCAAGTTTCTGGCCGGAAGGGTCCCGGGCGAGGCCCGACCGCCTGGCAGTGGGCTGGAAGACGCCGTGCGGAGGTTGACCATCCCCGTTGCCCTCGTGCGTGGTCGCCTCTCCGACATCGTGGATGACGAGGGGGTCGAGGAGCTCCGCACCCTGGTGCCGCAGCTGCGCGTTTACGACGTCGCCGGCGCGGCGCACACCGCGGCAGCAGACGACAACGACGCCTTCGTCGAGGCCGTCCGCGATTATCTGGGCACGATCGGCGCGTGCATCGGCTAGTTCGTGTCCGCCCATTGCGAGCATGCGAATAAACAGTTAGCTTTATGAACCGATTGACCCCTCGCAGAGAAGGAATCGACGGAGTGACGCAAAGCAGTCGGCACGTGACCAACGGGCGCATCACCGCGGAAGACGTCGAGAAGATGCGGCAGCGCATCGGCTACGCCATTCCCTACCGATTCCTGCACAACACGGTCGCGAGCGCGGACTCGATCCGCCACTTCAGTGAGGGCATCGGCGACGACAATCCACTGTTCACGGACCCGGACTACGGGCGTACGACCCGTTGGCGGGCGCAGATCGCACCGCCCATGTACTTCCAGACCATGGGCGATGACGTCTCCCCGGCCATGCCCGACGAGGTCCGTCGTGCGACCTCTGGAGCACTGCGGGGAGTGCATCAGTTTTACTCCGGAGGTGAATGGAAGTTCTTTCAGCCGATCTACCCGGGTGATCGCCTTGAAATGAAGGCGATCATGACCGACATCGAGGAAAAGAACTCGACCTTCGGCGGTGGCAAGTCCGTTCTGACGCACAACGAGATGACCTACACCAATAATCGTGGCGCGACCACGGCGTGGGAACACCACTGGTTCGTCCACACCGAGCGAGACACCGCGGCGAAGGCGGGCGTCCTGAAGACGGTCGAACCGGCTCAGTACACCGACGACGACCTAGCAGCGATCGACGATGCTTACGCGAACGAGTTCGTCCGTGGCGCGGACACGCTTTTCTGGGAAGATGCCGTCGTCGGTGACGAACTGCCCGGGGTCGTCAAGGGCCCGCTGACCGTCACCGACTTGATCTCGATGCACATCGGCTGGGGCTGGGGTGGCTACGCGGTCGGTGCGCTGAAGCTCGGCTACAAGAACCGGAAGCGGATCCCCGCCTTCTACCAGAAGAACGACAACGGCGCGTGGGATGTCGTGCAGCGTTTGCACTGGGACCCGTCCTTCGGCCCTCGGGTCGGAGTGCCGATGATGTACGACTACGGCTACATGCGGATGTGCTGGCTCCAGCACGCGTTGACCAACTTCGCGGGCGACGATGGGTGGCTGTACGCGATGCGCGCCGAGATCCGCAAGTTCAACTACATGGGCGACACCACGTGGGTGAAGGGGAGCATCCTCGACAAACGTGTGGACCCCGAACTCGGCCCGCTCGTCGACCTGTCGGTTAACTGCGTCAACCAGCGCGGCGAGACCACGGTCTTCGGCACGGCCACCGTCCTGCTCGCCTCGCGGGAGCACGGCCCAGTACGCCTGCCCGAAGCCCCGCTGGGCCTGGGTGAGCCGCGCAGCTACCTGACGGACTGACACCCGGACCAGAGAAGGAGGACCGATCGTGGAGATCGCCTTCACCGACGAACAGGACGCGCTACGGCGTGTGATCCGCCGGTTTGTCGACGAGCGTTCCACCAGTGCCGAGGTCCGCGCGCTGATGGCCACGGACGCCGGGTTTGACCGAGCCTTGTGGAAGCAGATGGCCGAGCAACTCGGCCTGCAGGGCCTCGGTATCCCCGAGGAGTTCGGTGGCTCCGGAGGCGGTTCGGTCGAGATCGGGATCGCGTTTGAGGAGACGGGCCGCGGCCTGCTCGTGAGCCCGCTGATGTCCACGTGCCTGCTCGCCGGGCAGGCACTGATCCACGTCGCCGATGCCGAGGCGCGCGAGACGCTTCTGCCGGGCTTGGTTGACGGCAGCCAGGTCGCCACCGTCGCCATCGCCGAGGACGCCGGGAGCTGGGATCTCGATCGCGTTGCCATGCGCGCGACGCACGGTGCCGACGGTTGGCGCTTGAGCGGAACGAAGATGTTCGTGACCGACGGTTCGCTGGCGGATCTCGTCCTCGTCGTCGCCCGAACCGAGGCTGGTCTGGCGTTGTTCTCCGTACCCGGTTCGGCCGCGGGCCTGCACCGCCGTGAGCTTGCTCGGCTGGATCTCACGCGCCCTTGGTCACGTCTGGAGTTCTCGGCGGCGCCGGCCGTCCTGATCAGCGGGACCGCCGACGCCACCGAAGCCTTGCGGCGCTGGCAGGACCGGGTCCTTGCCGGATGCGCGAGTGAACAGGTCGGCGGCGCCGGGCGCTGTCTCGACATGGCTGTCGACTACGCGAAGCAGCGAGTCCAGTTCGGCCGGCCGATCGGATCATTCCAGGCCATCAAGCACAAGCTCGCAGACGTGCTGGTGAGGCTCGAAGCGGCGCGCTCGGCTGCGTACTACGTGAATGCGGCGCTCGACACGGACGCGGCCGACGCACGGATCGCTTGCGCGCTGGCGAAGGCTTACTGCTCGGAGGCATACGTGCAGGCAGCGAAGGACAACATTCAGGTTCACGGCGGCATCGGCTTCACCTGGGAGCACGATGCGCACCTGTACCTGAAACGAGCCAAGCTGACTCAGGTGCTGTTCGGCAGCTCTGTCGAGCACCGTGCGCGGCTTGCTCGCCTGACCGGGATCGAGGCGGCATGACCACCCTGGATGGCGAGCGTCGCTCGGACACCGGTACGGCCACGGAAGCCGCGTTCCGTGATCAGCTTCGGGCATTCCTCGCCGAGCATGGACCGGGTAAGCGGCCAGCCGACCCGGCCGACCGGCTGGCCTGGCAGAAGGGCTGGATGGAAACGCTGTGTGAGCACGGTTTCGCGGCACCGAGTTGGCCCAAGAAGTTCGGCGGCATGGATTTGCCGTTCGATCTGCAGGTCGTGTACGCCGAGGAGTTTGCGCGCGCGCGCGTTCCCGCGCCGCTCGGGACCGGCCTAGGAATCGTGGCTCCCACCATCATCAAGTTCGGAACACCTGACCAGCAGGATCGTTGGCTGCGACCGATGCTGCGGGGTGACAAGATCTGGGCGCAGGGATTCTCCGAGCCGGGCGCCGGATCGGACCTCCCCTCGCTGCGTACCAGCGCCAGGCGCGACGGCGACCACTACGTCGTCAACGGGCAGAAGGTCTGGACGACCAAGGCCGTCGGTGCGGACATGCTGTACGCGCTGGTGCGCACCGGGGCGCCGGATTCGCGTCAGGACGGCATCAGTTACCTGATGATCGACCTGCACAGTCCTGGCGTCACGGTGCGTCCGCTGCCGGACATCACCGGTGAAGCAGAGTTCGCCGAGGTATTCCTCGATGACGTCCGGGTCCCGGTCGCTGACCGTCTCGGGCCTGAGAACGGGGCGTGGCCCCTGGTGCGGAACAGCCTCGGGCACGAACGCGCGGCCGGCGCCATGAATCAAGCCACGATGTACCGCCGGGTGGTGGATGAATTGGTCGAACTGGCGCGGGACCAAGGGCGCGCCGCAGAGCCGCACATTCGGGCTGGCTTGGTCGATTTCGATATCCGCGTGCGGATGATGCGCTATTTCGCCATGCGGGTTATCTCTGATATCCGAACGAAGGGCGAACTCGGTCCCGCTTCGTCGGTCTCGCGGTTGTGGATCACGGCGTTCGAGCAAGAGCTACACGAGTTCGCGGTCGATCTCCTCGGGCCGTTCGGCGTGCTCGGGCGCGGGGATGAACTTTCCGTGCAACGAAACCGCTGGACCACGGGCTTCCTCAAGACCCGGGCCTCCACCATCGGCACAGGGACCACCGAGGTCCAGAAGAACGCTGTCGCCGAACAGATCTTGTCGTTGCCGTATGACCCCGCCATGCCTCCTCGATAGGAGATCGAACCTCCCAGCCGCGGGGCTCTTGTGGAAAGAGCGGCCACCCGGGTCCTCGTGACTGCTAGAGGGAAGAGATTAGACATTCCATAATTGCATGGCAGTGGAAGTGACTATGCGCGGTACTTACTGTCAGGTAATCCAGACCGGATCGGGGTTACCGGTTGTTCGCCACGAGAAGGATCATCGATGAAATTAGTTCGCTTGGCGTCATCCGTCGTCGCTCCAGGTGCAGGAGTGTTCGCGCTAGCCATTTTCGCGATGCCTCTGGTCGCCTCCGCCTCCGACAGCCCTGACCCCGCGGCGGCCACGTTCTCGGGCAACTTCGAGATGGATCTTGGTGCTGCGCCGCTGCGAGTAGCGGTGGATCGACCGTTCCTCTTCCACCCGGTCCTGGACCTGCAGGTGTTCCCGAGCAGTGCGATCCTGAACTCGGTCGGCGGCCGTCAAGGCTCGGCATCCCTCGTGGGCCTCGGTTCAGCCGAGACCGCGGGGGGCCTGCTCGGCCAGTTGGTTCCGAGCAGCGCCGCCGACGTCGGCGGGCTTCTCACCGGGCTGCCGGGTCTCCTGGGCCTTCCGCTGCCGGCCGCTCCGCTCCCGCCGCTTCCCTCGGATCCGTTCCCGCCGGTGCCGGTGCCGGTACCACCGCCGGCTCCCAACACCGTCAATACGAACTACCCGTTCACCCCGGATGCCCAGACAGGTTTCGGCGCGGTCAACGGCGGATCGGGCATCAGCAGCGGGTCTGGAACGGCCGCGTCGCACGCCTCAGCAAACGCCGTCAGCTCTGAGGCTGCCGCGACGCAGGTGACCTCCGGCCTGCTCGGGCCGACCGGCCCGCTGTCCGTCGGTGCCGTGCGCTCCTTCACTACCGGGGAAGTCAAGGCTGACAACGTCTTGGGCACCGCTACCTCGATCCTGAGTGACATCAACATTCTCGGCGTCATCACCGTCGACAGCCTGAAATCCGTGACGACGATCGTCGGCGACGGCACGAAAGCCATGTCGTCCTCGGCCGTCACTCTTGGCAAGGTGACCGCCTTGGGGTATCCGGCCACCATCGATGCGAAGGGGGTCACGATCAACGGGACCCCGTCCCTCCCCGACAGCACGATCGCCACGCTGAACTCTCAACTGGCAGATCTGTTGAAGCAGGCGGGCGTGACCGTGACCCTCGCCAAGGAGGCCGGTAGGACTGTCAAGGCGGACTCGACCTCGCGCGCAGTGACCGAAGCTGCAGGCCTGAAGGTAGACATGGCGTTCACGCCCGACGCCAATGTTCCGGTCCTCGGCGGCTCCACGTCCACGGTGGAGATCGGCTTGGGCTACAGCCGCGGCTCGATCCTCACCGGCCCGGTGTTCAACGCCGGCGCGAGCGACGGCACGACTGGCTCCGCAGCCATCTCGGGGACGCAAGATAACGGGTCTGCGCAGTTGCCATCGACTGGCGTCACTGGCGTGGACTCGATCGCAGACAACATCGGCTTGGGAGCCCTGCCCGAGATGAACGGGGGAACGGTCGCGCTCGACACGGGCGGCATCAGCCCCTCCCAGGGAGGTGCGGTCGTGACCAACGAGCAAGTGAGTATGGCCAACCCGCTGTCGGACACCCCGCTGAGATGGGCGGCGATCTGGCCCCTGCTTCTCGCCGTCGCTTGCGTCGTCGCGATGGTGGGCAACCTCGCGCGGTCGCGTGGGGCCGGACCGGGACTCACCGCGGCCCCCCAGCGCTAAGCGGTGCGCCCCTGCTCGCAGCTTCCCGAGAAGATCGGAGACCTCGATGAGATCGCGTAAGTCAGTGGCTTTGGTGTTGTCGCCGTTGTTGGTCGTGCTGGTGGGGTGCGGTCAGCGGTATGGGGAGAGTGCGGCCCCGGATGCGCCGGCTGCGGCTGGTGGCACGTCTGTGACGACGGATTCGGGGGTGTCGCCTGAGGTCGGTTCCGTGGCAGAGCCGGGCACGGTGACTGCGTCGGATGGGTCGTCTGTAGGGCAGAATCCCGGTGCCGGGACGGGGCCGGGGCCTTCGGGTGGGACGGGCGGTGGCTCCGCGGGCACGGGAACGGCGCCGGGTGGAAACAAGCCGGGTGGGGCGCAGAACCCGAGCTCCAACGCTGGTGGCGGCGCGGCGGCCTCGTGTGTGGGGAAGGCCTCCGATGTGGGCGTGACGCCGAATTCTGTGCTCATCGGTGAGTTGATCTCGCAGACGGGTGCGGTCGGGTCGACGATCGGGCCGATCAAGCTGGGCTATGACGCCGGGATCAGGGCGATCAACGCCAAGGGTGGGATCTGTGGTCGTACGATCAAGACGGTCACGGCCGATACGCAGGGCAACTCGGGTGTGAATGCCTCGGCTGCGCGGCAGCTCGTCGATGGCAGCAAGGTGTTTGCGATCACGGAGGGCGACCCGCTCGCGGCGTCAGCCAGCGCGCAGTACCTGAACGAGCAGGGTGTGCCGGTCGTGGGCACGGACAGTGCGAACAATGCCTGGTTCCAGTATCCCAATATGTTCCCGATCGGTAACCAGTATGTGGGCACGGCCACGATGGCCGACTGGGCGTTCACGCAGAAGCGCGCGACGAAGTTCGCTGTGATGTGGGCGAACATCCAGGTTTCGGTCGAGGGGTGCGCGTCGGCGGTCAAGCGGTTGAAGGATCTCGGTGGTGAGATCGTCTACACCGCGAACGTGCCGATCGCGGCCCCTGATGTCAGCACGTACGCGCAGCAGGCGCGATCGGCCGGGGCGGATGGGATCATTCACTGTTTCGAGTCCTCGTTGTCGGTGGCGCTGGCCAAGGCGCTGTCCAAGCAGAACTGGAAGCCCTACGTCGGCTTGGTGTCCGGCGGGGCTGACGACAGCCTCACCAAGGCGGCTCCGGCCGAGTTGCTCGAGGGTTTCGAGGCCAACTTCCCGGTGCCCCCGTGGACGGCGACCGAATTGCCGGGTATCCGGGAGTACCAGGCCGCGATGAAGGCGGCGTACGGTCCTGTCTACAAGAACAGCGTGTGGACGGTACGTGGGTTCACCGCAGCGAAACTGCTCGCGGTTGCGCTTGAGCAGCTCGGTGCTGATCTGACCCGGAAGAAGCTGATCGACTGGCTGAATGGCCAGACCCATGCATCGTTGGCCAAGCTCGATCCGGCTCTGGGCAGCTTGATGCCGCCGGACACCGACTACAAGCCGCTTCCGGACGGCACCCACAAGGAGGTCCGGTGCAGCATGGAAGGCCGCATCACCAAGGGCAACTTCAAGATGATCAGTAAGGGCTGGTACTGCCTCAAGTAGTACGCGCCGGGGACGGACCGCCGAAAGTGGGTCACAAACCTCGGTGACCATCCCCGCACACGTGCTCGTCACCGCCAGACACCGGGTCGAATTCGCCGGCCCCCAGACGAGGAAAAAAATTCGATGAGATCGCGTAAGTCAGTGGCTTTGGTGTTGTCGCCGTTGTTGGTCGTGCTGGTGGGGTGCGGTCAGCGGTATGGGGAGAGTGCGGCCCCGGATGCGCCGGCTGCGGCTGGTGGCACGTCTGTGACGACGGATTCGGGGGTGTCGCCTGAGGTCGGTTCCGTGGCAGAGCCGGGCACGGTGACTGCGTCGGATGGGTCGTCTGTAGGGCAGAATCCCGGTGCCGGGACGGGGCCGGGGCCTTCGGGTGGGACGGGCGGTGGCTCCGCGGGCACGGGAACGGCGCCGGGTGGAAACAAGCCGGGTGGGGCGCAGAACCCGAGCTCCAACGCTGGTGGCGGCGCGGCGGCCTCGTGTGTGGGGAAGGCCTCCGATGTGGGCGTGACGCCGAATTCTGTGCTCATCGGTGAGTTGATCTCGCAGACGGGTGCGGTCGGGTCGACGATCGGGCCGATCAAGCTGGGCTATGACGCCGGGATCAGGGCGATCAACGCCAAGGGTGGGATCTGTGGTCGTACGATCAAGACGGTCACGGCCGATACGCAGGGCAACTCGGGTGTGAATGCCTCGGCTGCGCGGCAGCTCGTCGATGGCAGCAAGGTGTTTGCGATCACGGAGGGCGACCCGCTCGCGGCGTCAGCCAGCGCGCAGTACCTGAACGAGCAGGGTGTGCCGGTCGTGGGCACGGACAGTGCGAACAATGCCTGGTTCCAGTATCCCAATATGTTCCCGATCGGTAACCAGTATGTGGGCACGGCCACGATGGCCGACTGGGCGTTCACGCAGAAGCGCGCGACGAAGTTCGCTGTGATGTGGGCGAACATCCAGGTTTCGGTCGAGGGGTGCGCGTCGGCGGTCAAGCGGTTGAAGGATCTCGGTGGTGAGATCGTCTACACCGCGAACGTGCCGATCGCGGCCCCTGATGTCAGCACGTACGCGCAGCAGGCGCGATCGGCCGGGGCGGATGGGATCATTCACTGTTTCGAGTCCTCGTTGTCGGTGGCGCTGGCCAAGGCGCTGTCCAAGCAGAACTGGAAGCCCTACGTCGGCTTGGTGTCCGGCGGGGCTGACGACAGCCTCACCAAGGCGGCTCCGGCCGAGTTGCTCGAGGGTTTCGAGGCCAACTTCCCGGTGCCCCCGTGGACGGCGACCGAATTGCCGGGTATCCGGGAGTACCAGGCCGCGATGAAGGCGGCGTACGGTCCTGTCTACAAGAACAGCGTGTGGACGGTACGTGGGTTCACCGCAGCGAAACTGCTCGCGGTTGCGCTTGAGCAGCTCGGTGCTGATCTGACCCGGAAGAAGCTGATCGACTGGCTGAATGGCCAGACCCATGCATCGTTGGCCAAGCTCGATCCGGCTCTGGGCAGCTTGATGCCGCCGGACACCGACTACAAGCCGCTTCCGGACGGCACCCACAAGGAGGTCCGGTGCAGCATGGAAGGCCGCATCACCAAGGGCAACTTCAAGATGATCAGTAAGGGCTGGTACTGCCTCAAGTAGTACGCGCAGCTTCCCTGCGCTCTCCGTAGTTAGGAAGGTTTGAGCATGACCAGTTCCTCGTCACGACTACCTGTGGCGGATGCCGCCGAATTCGTCGGTGACCCCGGCGAAGACCTGTTCGACTCGCTGCTGGAAGGGGGACCGGCCGGCGCGCCGGTTCGCTCCGGCGGCGGCTCAGCGGCCACCGACGCCGTGCTGGATTTCATCGTGCGCCGACGTTTGGATTCGATCGCGGGCTGGGCGTTCATCGTTGTCGGTGCGGTGCTCATCAGTGTCGGCTACTTCCAGGTCAGTTCCACGCCGAAGGTGCAGGATCAGCTGGTGTTTCTCTCGGCCCAGACGGCCTTCGGGATGTTCATGACCCTCGTTGGATCCGTGCTGATCCTGTCCCGCCACTTCCAGAACTTCTCGGCAGACCTTCGTCAGCTGCGGCAGGAGCACCAGCGGGCGACGTCCTCCCACGAGTCGTGACGGTGAGCGGCGTGGCGGAGTCGAGTGTCGGGGCTGGAGAAGTTGGCGGCCTCGCCGTGCAAGCCGTTGGTCTCAGCAAACATTTTGGTGGCACGCGGGCGCTGAACGACGTCGACATCGAGGTCCCGGTAGGTCGCATCACCGGTATCGTCGGTCCGAACGGTTCGGGTAAGACGACGTTCCTCAAGGTCCTGACCGGCTTCCTCGGGCCCACAGCTGGAACCATCCGGTTGTTCGGGGAACCGCTGCCGGTGCTCAATCCCGTCGCAGTTGCGGCGGCCGGGGTGTCCCAGACTTTCCAGCGCGTCGCCCTCGCCGAGCGCATGACGGTAGCGGAGAACGTCCTGCTGGCCTTGGACGGTGCGAGTTATTCGTTGCCGCGCACGTTGTTGGCAGACGTACTTGGGTTCGACCGGGGTCTTCGTGGCGTTCGGCTCGACCGGGTGCGGGAGGCGCTGTACATCACGAACCTCGTCGGCTATGCGGACGTCCTCGCGGGTGCGCTCCCGCTGGGAATTCGTCGACGCGTGGAGTTGGCCCGAGCGATCGCCGCCCGACCACGCATGCTTCTCCTTGACGAGCCGGCTTCGGGTCTTGACCCGCGGGAGTCGGCCGAGATGGCCGAAGAGATTCTCCTGCTCCATCAACGGCAGGACCTCACGATCGTCGTCATTGAGCACGACATGAGTGTGATTGACCGGCTGTGTGAACAGGTCGTCGTGCTTCAGTTCGGAGAGGTGCTCACGGCCGGCCCGACGGCCGCCGTCCTGCGCGACGAGCGGGTTCGCGAGGCGTATCTCGGAAAGGCTGGACTGGTGCTGTGAGTAGGCCCATCGTTCTGCAGATCGATCGCGTCCGAACGGGCTATGGAAAAATCCCGGCTCTAACGGACGTGTCGCTGCGGGTTCCTGAAGGCGCTGTCGTCGCTGTGCTCGGCTCCAACGGGGCAGGGAAGAGCACCCTGCTGCGGGTTGCCAGTGGCGCCATGCCGTGCTGGGCAGGCCGCGTCCTTGTCAACGGCAAGGACATTCGCGGTAAGTCGGGCTGGAAGGTAGCCCGCGAGGGAGTGTGTTACATCCCGGAGGGCGGCGGAGTCTTCCAGGAGCTTTCGGTGGCGGACAATCTCGACCTAGCTCAGCGAGGGGGGCGGGTCTCGCCGGCCGCACTCCGCGAACTCTACGAACTGTTCCCGATCCTGGGTAAGCGGAGGGATCAGTCCGCCGGCAGCCTCAGCGGTGGCGAGAAGCGCATGCTGGCGCTCGGCCGCGCGGTTCTCCTGCGGCCCAAAATCGTCATGCTGGACGAGCCTTCCCTGGGCCTGGCACCCATCGTGGTGGATCAGGTGTTCGAGACCTTGCGCGTCCTGCACGCCGAAGGGACTGCTCTGCTGGTCGTCGAGCAGTTTGCCGCCCGCGCGCTGGAGTTGGCCGACTTTGCGTGGGTCCTCGCTAAAGGCCGGGTCGCTTTCCGTGGCTGGCCCACGCAGCTCGAGGATCCCTCCGTGCTCGAGGCCGCCTATCTGGGCAAAGCCCGCGCTGCCCGCGACTTGGCCGAGGCGGCAACCTCCGCGGCCGATGCCACGGCGGCCCCCGGACCCGGCATCACGAGGCACAGCGTGGCGGCCGGAGGTGGCGTTGCCGCCCATCGCAACAGCTCTGAGGGAACGGACTGACCATGGATGTTGAGTTCGTCTTCGTCGTCGGCGGCCTCAGCCTCGGGGGCGTTTATGCGCTCCTGGTCCTCGGGCTGGTTCTGACCTACCGCGTGAGCAAGTTCCTGAACCTTGCCCACGGCGCCATCGCCATGGTCAACACGTACGTGTACTGGGATCTGACGTCCCGTCAGGGCTGGCCGACCCTGGTTGCCGCGATCTTCTGCCTGTTCATTCTCGCTCCCATCGTGGGAGTGGTGATTGGAACCGGACTGTTCGGCCGCTTGTCCTCCCGGGATGATTCGACGAAGATCGCGGGCTCGGTGGCGCTCATCGTCATCTTGAACGAGCTGGTCTTCAAGGTTTGGAACGGCGACCCGAAGTTCGTCAAGAGCGTTGTCCCCGCCGGCAGTGTCGCAGTGGGTGATTCGCGCATCTCCAGCGACCAGATGGCACCGATCATCGTGGCCGGGCTCGTGGCGGCAGGACTTCTGTTCTTCCTGACCGTGAGTGGCCCCGGTAAGGCGCTCCGCGCGATCGCGGAGAATCCCGAGTTGGCAGCCGCCTACAGCATCGACGTGACGCGGTTGCAGGCGCTCGGCTGGGCGATGTCCACCATGCTGGCGACGGCTGCGGGCATCTTGATCGCCCCGCTCGGGTCCCTGAGCTCGTTCGGCCTGACCTTCCTCGTCATCAGTGGGCTCACCGCCGCGACGGTCGGACGGCTGGTCAGTATCCCCTGGGCCTTGGCGGGGTCGGTGCTGCTTGGAATTCTGACCATCGAGTTCTCTCGCCTGCCCTCCGACGTCACCGAGAAGTACGGCAGCTTGGGGTCGGCGTTGCCGTTCCTGCTTCTCAGTGGCGCGCTCATCGTCTTCATCGTGCGCAAGACCGAGGTTGGTCCTGGTGGCGACATCGACCAGACCGCCTCACAGAACCAGGTCGACATCGGTCAGTCGGGTCTCCTCCGCCTGCGTGAGGTGCGCCGTCGGCAAAAGCAGAACGGCCTGGTGGCGGGGCTGCGTTCCACGCCGTGGATTGTGGGCGTCGTCGGCATTTGGGCGGTCGGGGCCACCGCCGGTGCCGACCTTCAGTTCAACCTCACCCTCGCGGCGATCTGGACCGTCGTGTTCTCCAGCATGACCCTGTTGAACGGTCTGGGCGGGCAGGTCTCGCTATGCCAGGCCACCTTCATGGGCATCGGGGCATTGGCGGGTGCGCGGTACAGCAGTTCGTGCAGCTCGGATGAGACGACCGGCCGCCTTCGCTGTGTGGCCGGCTCCGGAACTGATGCCTGGGTGAGCCTGTTGGTCGCCGCTGTCGCTGCGGCCCTCGTGGGTTTGATCATTGCCGCGGCGGCCACGCGGGTGAAGGGCATCATGCTCGCGGTCGCCACGCTGAGTTTCGGATTCTTCGTGGACGGCACCGCGTTCACGTCCGTGGACATCTCGAACGGTTCGCTCGGATTCCCGTTGCGTAATCCTGCCGGATTTGAAGGGGGCGGCCGTTTCTGGCTGCTCTGCCTACTGTTCGCCACGGGGTCAGTCCTGATCCTGCGGAACGTATCGCGGTCGCGAAGCGGGCGCGTCCTGAGAGCGCTGGAACAAAGCCCGACGGCGGTCGCGGCCTTGGGCTTCCGATCGTGGGCCTACCGTCTGGGCCTGTTCGGCCTGTCCGCAGGGATGGCTGGGGTGGCAGGAATGCTCTTCTCGATGAGCCTGGGACGGTTCGGCGCCCTGGACTTCCAGACGCTCGTCTCACTGTTGCTGTTCGTCATCATTTACGCCGTCGGGACTCGGCGGACATTTGCGCCGGTCATCGCCGGCCTCGCGTACGTCTTCGTTCCTAAGTACATGGCCGAGATTGGATTCCTGCAGGGTTACTCGACGATGGCGTTCGGCGTTTTGGCGCTGCTCAGTCTCGGCTTCGCCGGCGGATTCGTCGGCGCTACCGAGCGGCTGCTGGGGGTGGGCACTTCGTCCCGTCCGGTAGTAGTGAACCGAGCTGATCGTACTCCTCCCACACATATGAGCGCCTCCTGATCAAGCCCCCACGCTAGTGCGGGAAACGAAAACGCGTTCTCTGCGGCTGAAGAAGCAAGGTGCGAGAGGGATCGCGTCACTTTCATCGGGAGGAGGTGCGACGTGTCTCTCCACGCAGGAAGTGACTTCGTAAAGTGCACCACTTCACGTCTTTGTTCTGAGGGGAAGCCGATGACGGATGTCGGCTGAGCGGACGAAGGGTGGATTTGCGGCGGGCGGAGGCCTGGCTCGCGAGAACCAGCCTCTGGCTTTGGGTGTTCTGTGCGTTGCCCTGGCCACCGTGGTGGGGTCGATGACGTCGCTGACGGTGGCCTTGCCGGACATCGGCCGGGCGACTGGGGCCAACCAGAGCCAACTGACGTGGATCATCGATGCCTACACCGTGGCGTTTGCCGGTCTTCTGCTGCCGTGCGGGGCGCTCGGCGACCGCCATGGCCGGCGTCGGACACTGATCGGCGGGCTCCTGCTGTTCGCTGCCGCATGCGTGTTCGGCACCCTCGGGGATGACCCGCTCCTTTTGGTGCTCACCCGAGGTCTGGCCGGGCTGGGAGCGGCGCTCGTCATGCCCTCGACGTTGTCGTTGATCACGACGACCATGCGACGCGAGACGCAGGCCCGTGCAGTCGGTGTGTGGGTGTCCACTGCCACCCTCAGCGGAGCGGGGGGTTTCGTGTTCGCCGGTCTGGTGCTGGAGCACTCGTCCTGGCGCGCAATTCTCTATATCTCCGCACTCGTGGCGGTCTTGACGGCGTTCCTCGGTTGGGCGGTGCGGGAGTCCGCCGACACAGACCCGCCTCCTTTCGATCTGGTGGGCGCCGCCCTGAGCGCATTAGGCATCGGGTTGGTGGTCTTCGGCATCCTGGAGGCACCCGCTCACGGCTGGTCCTCGGGAATCGTCGTGGCCGCCGCCTTGTCTGGTGTTTTGTGCGCGTTCGGCTTCGCGGCAGTTGAATGGCGGCGGGCGCACCCCTTGCTTGACCTGCGAATCTTTCGCTCCCGATCGGTCTTGGTTGCCAGCGTTGAACTGGTGGCCCTTTTCGCCCTGATATTCGGGTTCTTCTTCCTCAGTGTGCAGCTTCTGCAGCTGCTCGAAGGGCAGTCGCCGTTGCGCGCGGGGCTGATGCTCATGCCGATGGCTATCCCGATGATTCCGCTCTCGCCGGCCGCGCCCGCGCTGGTCGACCGGTTCGGGCTGCGCGTCGTAACCGCCTGGGGACTTATTCCCATGGCGGGGGCATTTGCGCTCCTGGCGACGATGGACAAGGGTGAAACCGGCCGGTTCGTGGCGGCGGTGATGTTGTTCGGCGTGACGCTTGGGTTGTGCATCACACCGGCAACCGTTGCGATCCTCGGCAGCGTGCCCGCTGCTAAGCACGGAGTCGCCAGCGCGGTGAATGAATCGCCGCGCGCGAAGTGGGCGCAGCCCTCGGGATTGCGGTCGTCGGCTCACTACTGGCCACCGGCTACTCCCATCATCTGGGGCCAGCAGTGGGAGCACTGCCCGAGGCGCACCGAGAAGCTGCGGAGGGTTCATACAGCGGAGCGCTCCACGTACACGAACTCATGGGCCCGGCGGCCAACTCGGCCCTGGCCGAAGCAGAGCAGGCGTTCCAGTCTGGTATGCACGGAGCGTTTCTTGCCTGTGCCATTTTCACGACCGTCACTGCCGTTTTCGTCGGCATCTTCGCCCCCGGACCCCGGGGCCGGACCTCACTCCGTTCCGCCCCGGCAGGTGGACCCAGCACCGCCATCGACCGCGGTTTCGGCTCCACCAGGACTGGCGATCACGAGGCCGGTTATGGGCGCGCTGAGTGCGCCGGCCGGGCAATCAGATGTCCTCGACCCAGACCCGCGTGCGCTGAATGCAGCAGCGCGGGCTGAACGCACCGAGTCAGTGACATGTGCCTAGGAAAGTTCGGCGTGGGGCCGAGAACTCGCCGAATATGGGAGACCGGGGTCCATCGCCCGACGGACGTTCTGCTCGTTACGTACGTCGCCGACAACCGCGACGGCCTTCCCATCGGCCCCTGGATTTCCGCCCCGCGGTGTGCGCGGTGCCGAGCGCTCGTCGGTCCGCCTGATCCGTATTGGTAAGTAGGACCTGTTGGCTCCCTCCTGGCGCCGTGCCGAGTTCCCGCCGGCCCGGTCCAGGACTTTCGCCCGACATGATGATCGTCCGGCCAGCCAGTCAGCGGCTCCTGCCGTTCCCAACGGCTGTTCCTGGGGACCGGGGCGCACAGTTGGGGTACCTCCCCCTTGCGTCCGGCAGATTATTGCAAACAGTTATCTCATTGCTCTAGGGTAGACGCGTGCGTCCATAGTTCCCCGCGCGCGGCGAGCGCGCTCTCGGGTGACGCCGTGAAGTCCAAAGGAGGACCGGAATGACCGCTCTCGATGAGTCCGAGCCGACGGCGCCCCTTCCGTTCGAGATGCCGGAGGCGATGCGCCGTTTCGACGTGCACGACCCGGCGATCGCAGACGATCCCTATCCTTTGTACGAGGAGTTTCGGGCCAAGTGCCCCCTCGGGCGGGCGGAGGGCCATGGCGGCTACTGGGTGCTGTCGCGCTACGAGGATGTTCGGTTCGCCTACGACAACCCGGAGATCTTCTCGTCGAACCCGAATGCCATCCCGGAGAACCTGGGACAGGACCGGCCGATGATCCCGCTGGAGATCGACCCGCCGGACCATGCGTACTACCGGCGCATTCTTGCGCCCCTGTTCGGTCCCGGGCGTATCAACCCCCTCGAAGGGCAGCTGCGGGCATTGGTCACCGAACTGATCGACGCCTTCATCGAGAGGGGATCGTGCGAATTCGTGGCGGAGTTGGCGAATCCGTTCCCCACCCGAGCCTTCCTCACCCTGATGGGGTGGCCGTTGGAGGACGCTCCCACGTTCCTGAAGTGGACCGACGACATCATTCGCGGCGTCCCGGGTGACCCCGAGGCATCGACGGCGCTCCGCGAGGAGGCGGGCCTAGCGCTGTACACGTACTTCGCGGAGATCGTGGATGCTCGCACCGAACATCGGGGCGATGACCTCGTCAGCGCACTGCTCGACGCGCGCTTCGCAGGGGAGCGTGAACTCTCGCAGTTCGAGGTTCTCGACATCGTTTTCCTGCTCCTGATCGCGGGGTTGGATACGACCAAGAGCGTGCTGTCCAACGGGATCGCCTGGCTGGCCGAACATCCCGACGAGCGGCAGAAGCTCATCGACGACCCCAGCGCGATCCCGTTGGCCGTCGAAGAACTCATGCGGTGGGAATCGCCGATCGCTCCTGGCCGGCGCATCACGCGTGACGTCGAGATGCACGGTGTCACCCTGCGTGAGGGCGACCGAGTGATGTTGCTCTGTGGGGCCACCGGACGCGACTCGGCGGAGTTCGAGGACGCGAACACCGTCATCCTCGATCGCGACCCCAACCGGCACCTCGCGTTCGGAGCCGGGGCACATCGGTGCCTGGGCTCGCACTTGGCCCGACTGGAGCTACGGATCGTCTTCGAGGAGATTCACCGGCGGATGCCGGATTACCGCGTCTCCGAGGGATCCAAGATCGTGCGCCATCTGGGACATGTCCGCGGCGTCGACACCCTGCCGTTGACCTTCACGCCCGGCGCCCGATGATCCGTCCACCCCAGCGGGGCAAGGGCCCCAGCGAGCACCGCTCTACCGAGGGGAACGATTGTTCGATGGCACTGCGCCACTCGACCACGGCCGTGGAGCCGGCGTGAGTCTGTCAATGCGCTCCGATGCGGAGCACAACGTCAGTTCGTTCGTGCTCGCGGAGGAGATCGACCCCAACAGCCCGTGCGTGACCTGCGAGGGCGTCACGCTCTCGCGCGGCGAGGTTCGGGAGCGCGCCCAGCGGTTTCGTGAACGGCTCGAGTCGTGTCGGATTCGTCCAGGCGACCTCGTCGCCGTTCACCTGCCGAACGGGCTGGAGGTGGTTTCCGTCATTCTCGGCGCCTGGTCGGCGGGCGTCGCGATCGCCCCGGTCAACACGGCGCTCGGAATGAAGGACCGCGACAAGGCTCTGCGTGTGCTCGATCCGGCGGCGGTGATCACTGCACCCGATCACGCGGAGGGCATCGCCGCGGTACTTCCGGACGCAGTCGTGATCGCGGCGGGCACCTGGGCCACCTATGGTCGCGCGGAACGCAGCGATGACGCGACGACGGCGCCGGCAGGGACTGCGTTGGTGCTCCACACCTCCGGCACCAGCGGTGCGCCCAAGGCGGTGCTGCTCTCGCATGAGGCACTGACGGGTGCGCTGGAGTCTGTCCTGCGCATGCTGGGGGCGCGGGCGTCACAAGGCGGCGGGGGTGCACCGAATCTGGTGGCGTTTCCGCTGGCCCATGTGGCCGGCCTATACAACGTCCTCCTTGCTTTCCGCAACGGCCGCGAGGTCATCCTCATGCCGCGTTTCGCGGTGGAGTCGTTCGTCCGCATTGTCAAGGAACGGACGATCCGATCGGTGGTACTCAACCCCACCATGATCCAGATGGTGCTGGATGCGGAGGTTCCGGCCGAGGACCTCGCGGATCTCCGATTCGTCAGGAGCGGCTCGGCACCCCTCCCCGCGAGGGTTGCGCGTCGGTTCTTCGAGGCCTACGGCATTGCTGTCCTGAACGCGTATGGTCAGACCGAGACTGCGGGCGAGGTGATCGGCTGGAACGCCGCCGACCTCAAGGCTTTCGGATCGACGAAGGTCGGATCCGTCGGCCGTCCCCACCCCGGAGTCGCCGTGCTGTTCATCGATGAGAACTTGACGCCCGTGCCTGCAGGCGACGTGGGTGAGCTGTGTGTGCGCACACCCTTCGGCATGACGGGTTACCTCGCGGGGACAGCGGACGAGAAGTACCTCGAGGGGGGTTACCTTCGCACTGGCGACCTCGGGTACCTCGACGACGACGGTTTCGTCTGGCTGGTGGGACGCCGGACCGATGTCATCGTCTGCGGCGGCTTCAAGATCCTGCCTGAGGAGGTGGAGGACACGCTGCGCGAACATCCGAGCGTCCTCGATGTAATGGTCGCCGGGCTGCCGGACGATCGCCTCGGCGAGGCGCCCCATGCGTTCGTCGTTCCAACCAACGACGCGGCCGCCGAGGCGACCGACGCCCTCGAACAAACGTTGATCACGCACGTTCGTTCTCAACTCTCGCACTACAAGGCTCCCCGGGCCGTTCACTTGGTCCCCGAACTGCCCCGCAATGTCAGTGGCAAAGTGATGCGTGCCGAAGCAACACGCCTGTTGCCGTCTCCCTCGTTCGACTCAGGAAGCGAGCTGTCGTGACTGACCCCGTGCTGTACAGCAAGGACCCCAAGACACACATCGCGCGCCTGACGTTCAATCGTCCGGACAAGCTCAACGCGCTGACGATGCACATGTACGACCTCATGTGCGAGTACCTGAACGACGCGGCCGAGGACGACGACATCAAGGTCATCATCCTCAAGGGCAACGGCGGTGCCTTCTCGTCCGGACAGGACATGAACGAGGTCTACGAGTGGTACAACACGCCAGGCGACGACCGGCGGCCCAGCCAGCGGCGGCGTCTCACCGTCGACCGTAAGACCTTCGGTCAGTATCACGAGCTGCTGTTCCACAACAAAGTGACGATTGCTCAGGTCGAAGGTTTCGCTCTGGGTGGTGGCTTTGAGTTCCTCATGAGCTGTGACCTGACGGTCGTGGCGGAGGGCACGAAGGTCGGGATGCCGGCTACGCGCTTTCTCGGGCCGGTGCTCGGAAACCTTCACTTGTTCTTCTACCGGTTGGGGCCGGTACTCGCGAAGGATCTTCTTCTCACGGGGCGTATCGCGCTCTCGGATGAGTTGGCGCCCCACGGATGCTTCACACGTTTTGTCGCGCCCAGCGAACTCGAGTCGGCAACTGAGGAACTGGCTGCGACCGTTGCGCGCATGCCAGCGGATGGCATTGTCATCGCGAAGGAGTGCTACCGCTTGGTCGAAGAGAGCATGGGCCTCGGTTTGTCCGAGATCTGTAGCTCTCTGCTCCACGCCTATGGCACCAATTTGCGGTTCGAGAAGGACGAGTTCAACTTCGTCCGGACCCGGGCACAGAACGGGGTCACCAAGGCCTTCGACCTCCGCGACGAGTTCTTCGCCGGCAAGTCTTCGTCCTAACACCCCCAGCTTTGGGGGAGTCTTCAGATCCGGGAAGGGAACGACATGGTGCAATTCGGAACGGTGCAGGTGTACGAAGCGATGGCGGAGCTGCTCAACGCGGATCCCGAGTGGGCCGACAAGGGCAAGAACATCACCTACACCATGGTGTTCGAGTACCGGGCGCCGGTCGACAAAGCGTTCCTGGTGCGGTTCGACGCGGGCAAGGTCATGGATGTTCGTGAGTTGGCCTCTCCGGACGCCGAACCGGCCGATTTCGTCATCTCCGGCGATCCCGAGACGTGGCGCGCGGTTCTCGAAAAGCGCACCAGTCCGACCGCCGCGATGACCCGGGGTCAGCTCAAGGTGCAGGGGAAGATGTCGGTCCTGTTGAAGAACATGTCGGCGTTCAGTCACATCCTCGACTCGATGACGAAGATCGAGTTCAGCTGACTGCCCGCTGCGGGCGCCGGCGGTTGACGTGGGAGGAGTGCGTGGCATGCATCAGGAACTGATGTACATCGACGGCGAGTGGAGCCCCTCAACCACCGGCCGATGGCGCGAGGTTCGCAATCCTTCGACCGGCAACGTTATCGCGGAGGTCGCGGACGGCGGCGCCCAGGACGCAGACCGGGCAGTGGCCGCCGCCCGGCGGGCTTTCGATCATGGCCCGTGGCCGCGTCTGCGTCCGGAGCAACGGCGCGACACCCTGCTCCGGCTGGCGGAGGCACTGTCCGCGCGCACCGACATCTTTATCAGGCTGGTCACCGAGGATGCCGGGTGCCCAGTTCGCCTGACCGAGATGATGCAGGTCGGAACACCAATCGGCCAACTGCAGGACTTCGCGGAGCAAGCCCTGCTGCTCCGACCCACTGGGAACACCATCGACCACGCACCGACCTTCGGCATCAGCGAAGTGCATCGGGAGCCGATCGGCGTGTGCGTCGGTTTCACCCCTTACAACTTTCCCTTGTTCATGAACATCTGGAAGCTGGCGCCGGCTGTGGCGATGGGTAACACCGTTGTGCTCAAGCCGTCGCCGCTGACCCCACGAGCCGCCGGTGAACTGGCGCGGGCGTGCGAGGAAGCCGGCTTTCCGCCCGGGGTCGTGAACATCGTGCATGGTGATATCGAGGTCGGCGAACGGCTCGTCGAACACCCGGATGTCAACAAGATTTCCTTCACGGGAAGTACGGCGGTCGGAAAGCTCGTGATGGCCAAGGCGGCGGACACCGTCAAACGCGTCACGCTCGAGCTCGGGGGCAAGTCGCCGAGCATCATGCTTCCTGATGCCGACGCCGAGATGGTGGTGCGAGGGACGCTGTTCGGTTCGATGGTCCACGCCGGCCAGGGGTGCGTGTGCACGACCCGGATGCTGGTGCCGTCGGCGCGGTACGACGAGGTCGTGGATCTGCTCCGGGAGCGGGCGTCGGTCATCCAGGTTGGGCCGGCGGACGACTATGCCTCCGACATCGGCCCGGTGATCAGTCGGGCCCAGTTGGAGAAGATCGAAGCGTTCGTCGCCTCCGCGTTGGAGGAAGGCGCCAAGATCCTGGTGGGCGGCCGTCGGGTCGAAGGCCTCGGCGGCGGGTACTACTACGAGCCCACCGTGCTGGTCGACGTCCGCAACGACATGCGCGTCGCCCAGGAGGAGATCTTCGGGCCGGTGCTGTCGGTCATCCGCTACGACACTGTCGCGGATGCGGTGGCGATCGCGAACGACAGCATCTACGGACTTGGGGCAGTCGTATGGGGCACCAACGTCCGGGCGGCGCGTGACGTCGCGGCGCGGATTTCCGCCGGGACGGTTTGGGTGAACGACTTCGGAGCGGTGTCCTCCAAGGGGCCCTTCGGTGGCTTCAAGCAGAGCGGGATCGGGCGCGAGCTGTCCGCCGAAGCGGCCCTGGAATACACCGAACCCAAGCACATCTACACCGTGCTCGACCAGGAGCTCGAGCAGCGGCCGTACGGACTCGTGGGAATGGAGTGGGAATGACGCGCCCAAAGGTCATCGACGCCTGGATCCAGCCGTGGACCAAAGAGGTGGTCGAGGGGCTGCCCGACCGGGCTCTCCACGTTTTCAAGCAGTATGGGCAGGCTTCACGACTGCAGGACGGGATTTCGCTCGAGGTCATGATGGAGGAGATGGACGCCGCACAGGTGGACATCTCGCTGATCTCGGGCGGGCCCATGGTGCCCATGCATCTGGTGCTGGAGGCAATGGAACGTTGGCCGGACCGGTTGCGTGCCGTGGTGTGGACAGACCCCACCCAGACGTCCATCGTGCGAGCCCTCGCGGACTTGGAGGCCTTGGTCCGCAACTACCCGGTGTGCGGTTTCAAGATGGAGGCGTTCGCACTCTGGCGTGACCCGACCGATCGCGTCTTCTACCCGCTGTACGCCAAGTGCGCGGAACTGGGCATCGCGCTGCAGACGCAGGTCGGCGGCACGGGACCGCTGTATCCGTCGCGGACCGGGCAGCCGCTGTTGATCGATGAGATCGCGCTCGACTTCCCCGAGCTGAAAATCGTGTGCGGGCACGTCGGCAGCCCGTGGGTGGACGAGATGATCCACGTGGCTTGGAAGCACCCGAACGTCTTCATCGACACCTCGGCCCGCCTGCCGAAGTACTTCGAGCCGGCGTTCACGAAGTTCCTCACCTCTTTCGGTCAGGACAAGTGCATCTACGCCAGTGACTGGCCAGTGCTCGACTTCCAGCGCCCGCTCGGGCAGGTCGACTCGCTCGGCCTGTCGCCCGAGGTCCGCGAGAAGTTCCTCGTGTCCAACGCCATCACGGCGTTCGGCCTCGATGACCTGCGCGCCTGAGTGAGTTGACCTTGTCTCCCGCTCGCACTCGCGACGGCCCCACTTTGGAGATTGCCATGGACCTCTCTCTCGAGGACTACCAGGACCTGACGGTCAAGACGTTCCGGGACTTCTTCGCCCGGCATGCGACCCCGAATCGCGTGCGGGAGACCGAGGGGTCGGGACACGACGCCGACTTGTGGAAGAAGTTCACGGACCTGGGTGGCGCGACCCTGTCGGTATCCGAGCCCGGCGGGGGCGGAGGCAATCTGCTCGACGCGGCCCTCGTCGGGATCGAAGCAGGTCGAAGTGTCGCACCCATCCCCTACGCCGAGGCTGTCGCGGCTCTCCGGCTGGCGGACGCGGCCGGCCTCAGCCTCGGCGACTTCGCGCTCGGCGATGAGCCGGTCGTGGTGGCCACGGCGTCACCGGGGGGAGCGTTCAGCGGCGGTCGCCTCACAGCCCCCGCGCCGTACGCCCGGGGTGGTTCCGTGGCCGTCGCCGCTCTCGTGGCCATCGGTGAGGAACTGGCGCTGATCGATTTTCGCGCGCCTGAGGTGACGGTCCAGCCCCTGGCCAACGTCGGCCGCCTGTCGTTGGGCCGCGTCGAATGTGCGGCGGCGCCGGTACTGTGGAGTCGGCCGGATGCCGCTGCCCTGGTCCGCCGCTCCGTGCATGAGCTCCGGCTGCTCCGCGCGGCTGAGCTGGTGGGCGCGGGGCGTCAGGCGCTGGCACTGACCCTGGAGCACCTCCAGACCAGGCACCAGTTCGGGCGGCCGATCGGCAGCTTCCAGGCGATTCAGCACCGGATGGTCGACCGGCTCACTGCCGTGGACGCCGCCGAACTGCTCGTCCTGCGCGCTGCGTCGTACGACGCCGAACAGGACGCGGACCAGCTGCGTTACTACTCGGCGCTCGCGCTCCTGCAGAGCGCGGAGGCGGCTGAACTGGCGGCGAAAGAAGGCCTGCAGTTCTTCGGCGGTTACGGATTCACCCTCGAGTACGACATTCACCTGTTCCTCCGTTTCGCGAAGGCGCTCTCGATCCTGGCGAAGGATCCCGATCTGGTCGATGACTCGCTGCCGCTCCGTATCCAGTCCCCGTCGAAGGAACGCTGATGGACTTCCGCAATAGTGCTCAGGACTCGGGGTTCACGGCCGAGGTCCGGGCGTTCTTCGAGTCGCACGTCACCCCCGAGATCACCGCCCGCGTCGACCAGGACGGAACCCTGCACGACGCCGGCCTGCACGAGGCGATCGCGGCACGGCGGTGGATCGGCGCGGCCTGGCCGGCCGACGTCGGCGGGCTCGGCATGGATGCCGCCGAGTTCTCCGCCTTCTGGGAGATCGCGCAGTACTGCCGCGCACCGATCGACGGCCAGTTGGTGACCGAGATGGTCGGTCTGACGATCGCGCGGCTGGGAACCGAAGAGCTGAAGCAGGCGATCCTGCCCCGCGTGATCTCGGGAGAGGTGCTCATCTCCCTCGGCTACACCGAGCCGGATTCCGGTTCGGATGTCGCTGCTGCCAAGACGACGGCGGTCCCCGTCGACGGCGGTTACCTGATCAACGGCGCGAAGATGTTCACCACTCTCGCGCACGTCGCGGACTATGTTTTCCTGTTGGCGCGAACGGATCCGACCGTGAGCAAGCACCGCGGGCTCACGATGTTCCTCGTGCCGACCGACGTCGAGGGATTCGAGGTCCGAGCGGTCGACACCTTCGGCGGCGAGCGCACCAACGCCACGTTCTACGACAACGTCTTCGTGCCGGACCGCCTGCGGGTCGGTGCTGAGAACGACGGCTGGGCCGTCGTCATGACCGCCCTCGACGTCGAACGCGCTTCGATCCGGGGGTATGTCGGCCAGGCCCGCCGTCTGCTCGACGACCTGTTGGAAGCACTCCAGGAAGATCCGGGACGACTGGAATCGTCGGCGACCCGGCACGCTCTCTCGGCGGTCAACACGAAGATTGAGGCGGCCGCGGCGCTGGCCGACCGCGTCTTCTGCATCATCGCGAAGGGTGAGATCCCGAATACCGAGGCCGCGATGTTCAAGCTTTTCGTCACCGACGTCTTCAAGGACCTCTCGCACCTGGCGCTTGACCTGGTCGGGCCGGCAGCTCTGCTCACCGGCGCAGATGGGTCCGCTCCGGTGAGCGGCCACCTCGAGCACTCGTTCCGCCATGCCCAGATCGCCACGATCTACGGCGGGAGCAACGAGATCCAGCGCAACATCATCGCGGGCCGTGCCCTGAGATTGCCGGTGGCGTGACGTGAATCGAACTCCCTGCGCGATCGTCGGCGTCGGTCTCAGCGAGTACGGGCGTGAGACCGGCAAGACCAGCTTGCGGCTGCACTACGACGCGGCGGCAGCGGCGCTGGGCGACGCGGGGCTGACCTTCGCCGACGTCGATGGCCTGTTCAGCTGCGCGATCACGGGCTCTCTGCACGGCAATCTGCTGCCCGAGTATCTGGGGATCTCGCCGAGGTACGTCGACTCGACGTCGTTGGGCGGCGGGACGTGGGAGTCCTTCGTCGAGCACGCGTGCGCCGCGATCTCCGCGGGCCTGTGCGAGGTGGCGTTACTGGTCTACGGCAGCGCCCAGCGGACCGAGTTCGGATCCAAGCTCGGAACAGGCCTCCGGGTAGCGGCGTCCGGTCCGGCGCAGTACTACTCGCCGCATGGCATCACGGTCGTCGGCGCCTACGCCATGGCTGCTCAGCGCTACATGGCGCAGTACGGCGTGACTTCGGAGCAGCTGGCCGAGGTCGCGGTGACGATGCGGCGCAACGCCGGACGCAACCCCGGCGCGATGTATCGGGATCCGATCACCGTCGACGACGTGTTGTCGTCCCGCCTGATCGCGGATCCGCTCCACATGCTCGATTGCTGTGTCGTGACCGACGGCGGCGGCGCGGTCGTGATCACCAGCGCGGCGCGAGCTCGTGATCTCGCCGCCACGCCCGTCCACGTCAAGGGCGCCGCAAGCGCGTTCTCGCACGACTCGATCGTGGCGATGGACGACATGACCTATCTGGCCCCGGCTGCGCGGGCGTCCGACCGGGCGCTCGAGATGGCCGGCCTTCAGATCGCGGACATCGACCTGCTCCAGGTCTACGACTCCTACACCATCACGGTCCTGTTGACGCTGGAGGCACTCGGCCTGTGCAAGCCCGGCGAGGCCGGTGACTTCGTCGCCGGCGGTCGCCTCGGGTACGACGGCTCTCTCCCGACCAACACCGACGGAGGCGGATTGTCGTCCAACCACCCGGGCATGCGTGGCATCTTCCTCCTGATCGAAGCGGTTCTGCAGCTACGCCGGACGGCTGGGCCGTGGCAGGTCGAACGGCCGTTGACCACCGCCCTGTGCAACGGCACGGGTGGGCAACTCTCGGCGTGCTCCGCGGTCGTCCTGAGTGTGGAGGCCTGACGTGGCAGACGTGAAGCGAGTGCTCCCGGCAGTCGATGCCGAATCGCGGGAGTTCTGGGAGGCGGCGGCCCGGGGCGAGTTCGCCTACAAGCGGTGTGTCTCATGCGGGCGGGCGCACTGGTACCCGCGTCCGCACTGTCCCTACTGTCATGCGGACGGAACCACGTGGGAAAGCACCGCGGGCGGCGGGACCGTGTACACGTTCACCGTGATCCGCCAGAACTCGTCGTCGGCGTTCCGCGACTGGGTGCCGTACGCCATGGGCATGGTCGACCTCGACGGCGGTCCCCGCGTGTTCGCGCGGTTCGTTGGTGACATCAGCGGCCTGGCTGTCGGCAGTCGGGTTGAGGTGTCACACGAGCGGGTCGGCGACGTCGATGTCCCAGTGTTCGTGACCGCGGCCGAGGTTCCCTGATGAGTGGGGTCGCGCTCACCACCGAGCAGGAGCAGTTGCGCGCCTCCTTTCGCGACTTCGTCGACGATCGTGTCGTGCCCGTCGCACGCGACATCGACAGCAACAACACCTGGCCGTCGGATTTGTGGCACGACATTCGCAAGCTCGGGGTCACTGGCGTGGCCTTTCCCCCTGAGGTCGACGGTGACGGCGGTTCGTTCCTCGACTTCGTTCTGATGATCGAGGAACTCGCACGAGGATCCGCTGCGGTGGCGCTGCTGCCGGCCATGAACGTGCTGGTCGCCTCCGCGCTCATGGCGCACGGCAGCAGGAGCCTCCAGGAGCGTTACGTCCCTCGCCTGGTGCGAGGAGAGATCAAGGCCTGCTGGGCATTCACCGAACCGGCGACCGGCTCCGACCCGACCGCGATCACCACATGCGCCGAGAAGAACGGCGACGAGTGGGTGATCACCGGGGGCAAGACCTTCATCAGCCATTCCAGCGTCGCCGACATCGCCGTGGTGTTCTGCCGCACGGGAGAACGGTTGACGGCCATCGTCGTCGAAACCGACCAGGCGGGATACCAGGCCGGCCCACGCTGCGACCTTCTTGGCCTTCGTGGGGCGGACACAGGAGAAGTGTGGCTGCAGGCGGCCACCGCGCCGCTGGACAACACGGTGGGCGATGTCGGTGACGGCATGGCCGTCCTCGTCGCGGTTGAGTCCGAAGCGAAGGTCCGCGGTGCGGCGATGTGCGTCGGCATGGCACGGGCAGCGCTGGACGCCAGCCTGACCTATGGACTCCAGCGCGAGCATCGCGGCGTGCCGATCGCGAAGAAGTTCCCCACGGTGCAAGCGCTGATTGCCGACGTTCACGCCCAGGTCGAGAGCGCGCGGTGGCTGACGTATCGCGTCGCGTCGATGCGGGACAGTTCCCTGGATCCGGCCGCGGACAGCGATTTTGTCTGCATGGCCGCCACCGCCAAGCTCGTCGCATCACAGGCCGGAGTGCGCGCCGCTTCGCAGGCGATGCAGGTGCACGGTGCGTACGGATACGTGAACGAGTCCGCCATCTCCCGGATCTATCGGGACGTCAAAGCCTACGAGATGATCCAAGGAACCGTGGAGATCCAACGGGTCATCGTGGCCCGCGAGTTGCTGCGTAGAACGCGGATTGCGTGAGCCTTAGCGATGGACTGGTCGAACCGGGAGAAGCACATGGCGTTCAAACCGCCCAGGAGTAACTATTCGCAGGCGTCGGGTCCGGCCCAGCAGGCGTCGACAGGTGAAGGTCCGATCTCACGCACCGTCAGGTCGCTGGGAATCGTCGGCATGATCGGCTGGGTGCTCGTGGGGATCGGCCTCCTGCTCCTGAGCATCGGGTACTTCCGTGTCAGCGGTAACCCGGACCCGTCCTTCCAACTGCGGGTCATGTCGGCGGAGACCGCCAGCGGACTCTGTCTCACGGCAATCGGTGGGATCCTCGTCGTCTCCACCCACTACCAGAGGTTCGTGCGCGAGTACCGCGCCTACCGGGCCGAACGTGCGGGAGCACCTGCGTCCCCTGACTTGTGGACCTCAGCGCGCGGCGCGCCCGGGAACACCGGAAGGGTTGCCGGCTCCGCCCAGGCCACGCGACGTCGGAGCGGGCGATGACCACGCGGTCCGAGGTGACCACGGCCCAGCACGACGGGTACGTCACGCTGACTCTCAACGCACCCGAGCGCCGAAACGCCTTGACCATCCCCATGGTGCAGGAACTCACGGCCGCGATCGGGTCTGCGGCCCAGGACCCGGTAAATCATGCTGTCGTGCTCACGGGGGCGGGAACGGTGTTCTGCTCAGGTGCGGACCGGAACATGATCTCGGAGCTCACCGAGCTTGCGCCTGAGGCGATCGCAACCCGGGTGTATGGCCACTTTCAGGGACTTGTTCGCGCGATCGTTGATGCCGAGGTTCCCATTGTGGCCGCGGTCAACGGCGCGGCGCTCGGAGCGGGCTGCGATCTCGCCTTGGCCTGCGACTGCCGACTTGTCACGCCGGGAGCCAGATTCGAGGAGACCTGGATCAGGCTCGGACTGCTGCCCGGCATGGGCGCGATGTCACTGCTGGCCCCTCTGGTCGGGCTGGGAACTGCACGAAACATGCTGTACCGCGCAGAGTCGATCGACGGAACACGTGCGTACGAACTCGGGCTGGCGGAAGCGGTGACCGAAGCGGAGTCGCTGGAGGAGTTGGTGGGTCAGTGGATCACTCCGCTCACGACCGCGCCACGCAGCGCGCTCTCGTCCCTCAAGCGGGGCACCCGCCGCGCAACGTTACGTTTCCTTGAGGACGACCTGGATTTCGTTAGCAGCCGGCAGGGGATGCGCATCGCGTCCGACGACGTCCGATCGCGCCTGGCCTCGCTGGTGACGTCGGGGGTCGGCCGATGAAGGGCGTCCTCCCGGCCATCACTCCCGAGACGCAGCCCTTCTGGGACGGCGCCGCCCGCGGCGAGTTGGTGATCGAGCGTTGCGCGTCATGCGGTCACAACGTGTTTCCCGCCCGTGGAGTGTGCGCCCGTTGCCAGGGCCGGGACATGCGAGCCGTGGTTGTCGACGCACCGGGGCGGATCTACAGCTACACCGTGAATGAGAACCCGTGGTTTCCCGGTATGGAGGTGCCGTTCGTGCTCGTCCTGGTCGAGTTCCCGGACGTCCCGGGCATTCGCGTCGTCGGTCGTCTCCGGGCGCCGGACCTTGGCGCCGTGCACATCGGAGCAACGGTCGGCGTCGGTTTCGAACCCGGTCCGGGCGAGCTGTCGATTCCGAGTTTCGTCCTGGACGCCGCGTGACTCGCCGACTGCCGGAGCGAGACGCCGTCCTGTCGGGCGTTGGGCAGTCCGCCATCGGTCGTCAGCTGCCCCAGTCGCCGCTTTCGCTCACCATCGACGCGATCCAGGCCGCGGTTCGAGACGCCGGCCTCACGATGGATGACATCGACGGCCTCGCCACCTACCCGGGTATGACACTCAACTTCGCCCCGGGTTTCGTCGGACCGGATGTGTACGACGTGCAGGACGCGCTCGGGTTGAAACTCGGGTGGCATCACGGCACACCCCAGGGCGCGGCACAGATCGCGCCCCTCATCCATGCCGTGTTGGCCGTGTCCGCCGGACTGTGTCGTCACGCAGTGGTCTTCCGAACCGTCACGGAGTCGAGCGGGCAGGCCGCGGGACCCCGGGCTGGGCTCGGGGCCAAACTCAACGAGGTTGAGGGCCCGATGTCGATGCTGCTCGCCGTGGGGGCCGTGTCCGCCGCCAACTGGGCGGCGTTTCACGCCGCCCGCCACATGCACGAGTACGGGACGACCCGCGAGCAGCTAGGGGCCATTGCGATCACCGCGCGCATGCACGCGGCATCGAATCCCGACGCGATCTTCACCAAGCCACTGTCGATGGACGACTACCTCAACGCTCGACTCATCTCGACGCCGTTGGGCCTGTTCGACTGCGACATCCCGATCGACGCCTGCACCGCGGTCGTCGTCTCATCGGCGGACACCACGTCAGATCTTCGGGCGCCGGTGCGGATCGAAGCGATGGGGACGGCGATGCGCCATCGCCCCCTGTGGGAGCAGTGGGAGGACCTGACCACCATGGCGGCCCACGATGTCGCGGCCCAAATGTGGGGCCGGACCGACCTGCGGCCCGCGGACGTCGATGTCGCTCAGCTTTACGACGGTTTCACGGTGTTCACGCTGCTCTGGCTCGAAGCGATGGGCTTCTGCGGACACGGTGAGGCCGGTGCCTTCATCGGCGATGGCAGCTCGTTGACCCTGGGCGGAGCGCTTCCCTGGAACACCTATGGCGGGCAACTCTCGGCCGGCCGCTTGCACGGCTACGGCTATGTCGTCGAGGCCATCCGGCAACTACGCGGCGAGGGCCTCGGAGTGCAGGTTCCTGATTCTGAGGTCGCTGCCGTCGGGATTGGGGGAGGCACCGTGGCCGGATGCCTCCTACTCACTCGTTGATTTGCTCTGGCCGCCAGGCGAAATCACATTCCAACTGGGAGATGAGAGATGCCTTCACGTGACGATCGCGCTCAGTCTCGCCAGTCGTACGAGCTCGGTGAGGTGTCCGAGGCTATGCGCCGATGGGATATGGACGATCCGAAGCACGCGCAGGATCCCTACCCGTTGTACGGGAAGTTCCGCCAGGAATGTCCGCTCGGATGGGCCGAAGGGCACGGCGGCTACTGGGTGCTCTCCCGCTACGACGACATCCGTTTCGTCTACGACAATCCCGAGATCTTCTCGTCGCATCCGAACGGGATCCCGGCGAACCTGGGCCAGGACCGGCCGATGATCCCGTTGGAGATCGATCCGCCGGACCATGCCTACTACCGGCGCATCCTGGCGCCGCTGTTCGGCCCGGGCCGGATCAACCCCCTGGAGGACCAGCTGCGAGCGTTGGTCACCGAGTTGATCGACGACTTCATCGAGAAGGGTTCGTGCGAATTCGTCGCGGAGTTGGCCAACCCGTTCCCCACGCGGGCGTTCCTATCGCTGATGGGATGGCCCTTGGAAGACGCCCCGATGTTCCTGCAATGGGCCGACGACATCATCCGCGGCGTGCCCGGCGATCCCGAGGCTTCGATGGCCCGTCGTGCAGAGTCCGGACTGGCGCTCTATACCTACTTTGCCGAGATCGTGGACACGCGGACCGAACAACGGGGCGACGACCTCGTGAGTGCGCTCCTTGACGCCAGCTTTGCCGGAGAGCGGAAGCTGTCGCAGTTCGAGGTCCTCGACATCGTCTTCCTACTGCTGATCGCCGGTCTGGACACCACCAAGAGCGTCCTATCCAACGGCATCGCCTGGCTGGCCGAACACCCCGAGGAGCGGCAGAAGCTTATCGACGACCCGAGCACGATTCCCCTGGCGATCGAAGAACTCATGCGCTGGGAGTCCCCAATTATCCCGGGGCGACGCGTCACCCGCGAGGTGGAGATGCACGGCACCACATTGCGCGAGGGGGACCGGGTCATGCTGCTCACCGGTGCGACCGGACGCGACAGCACTCAATTTGAAAACGCCGACACCGTGATCCTCGACCGCCACCCCAATCACCACCTCGCGTTCGGCGCCGGCGCGCATCGGTGCCTGGGGTCGCACCTGGCGCGACTGGAATTGCGGATCGTGTTCGAGGAGATCCACCGGCGGATGCCGGACTACCGCGTTCCCGACGGCGAACAAATTGTGCGCCACCTCGGTGGGGTGCGAGGCGTGGATCATCTGCCGCTGGTCTTCACTCCAGGCACGACGTGACTCGGACCCATCAACGCTCCGGCGCACTCCTACTCCGGAGGACCGAACCGCTGGGCCGATGGTTCAGCCGAACAGTTCGACCACTCGCTTATTCCTCAAGTCGCCACCGAGTAGATGACGCCCCGCGATCTCCATGTGAGCGCGCCAGTGCTCCTCAGCGCCGCGGTCGTCCTTGGCTTCCAAGAGCCTCAGCATCTTCCGGTAACTGCGGAGCGTCGGAAGGAAGAGGTCGCTTTGCTTCGTCTCGCTGAACCCACGGGTAATGGTGATTGTCACATGCGTGGCGACGATGTCCTGAAGAACGGCGCCCTGCAATGCCAACGTCTTACTGCGCGACGCCCGCAGCAGCAAGTCGTGAAACCTGAACGTCACTTCGGCCCATACGGTGGGATCCGTCGGCACGTCAGTGCGCTCGCTGGCCTCCACCAGGTCGGCGAGCTTGTCAACGCACGCGTGCAGCTCTTTCAGATCGTCCCGTGTTCTGTTCCGAGCGGCCATGGCCGCTGCTGCAGGTTCGGTGATCATCCGTGCCTGGTACACGTCTTGGATGGTGGTCCCCTGCATCTGCAGCAGAATTCCTACGTAACGGGCTGCGACGGAGACATCGGGGCAGGTCACCTCCGCGCCGCCGCGGGAACCGCGGCGAACCACGATGAGACCTTCGGTCTCCAAGATCCGAAAAGCCTCGCGCAAGGTCGGACGGGACACGCCGAACTGGCCCATGAGCTGCAGTTCGGGAGGAAGGGTTTCGCCCCGCTTGAGGTCGCCGCGGACGATCTCACGGCGAAGCGCAAGAGCGATCAACTCCGCCGTCTTGGGTGCACGGACTTGCGTGGCGGTCCACGTGTTCGCCGCCTGTCCGCCGTTCTGGTCGTACGCGGTGCGGCGCATGTATTCGACCCTCCGAGCTTGCTCGCGGCCGAGTGTTCATTCCCGACCCGGCGCGGGCATCCTCGGCGCAATCGTTTCATTCAGCGTACCTCGTTTGCTGTATCTACGGCGTATGACGTATCCACGCGGTATCGCGTAGCCGCGCGCCGTTGTCCTCCATTCACGTGGTGCCTGGGCCTGGACCGGGGTCATCCCGCCTCGCGTCACGCTCGTGTCCACGGCTGTCACCCTCGGGAGGGATGCGGGTGAGCTCGGCTGACTCCTGCGCATTCATCCTCAGGCTCGTCCTCGGTGCGGTGATGTTGGCGCACGGCTGGAACCATTTGTTCGGCTCGGGAGGGGTGGAGGGAACCGCGCGTTGGTTCGGGTCGATGGGTCTTCGGCCGCCTCGTTTGCATGCGTGGGCCAGCGGTCTGACCGAGCTGGGGGCGGGACTGTGCCTCCTGCTCGGGGTGCTGACCTCGCTGCAGTGCGCAGCAGTGGTGGGCGTCATGACCGTGGCACTGGTAACGGCCCACCGGACAAACGGCTTCTTCGTATTCCGACCAGGTCAAGGTTGGGAATACGTAGCCGTTCTCGGAGCTACCTCGGTCGCCCTCGCAATTCTCGGGCCGGGCTCGGCGTCGGTAGATGATCGGATTGAGCTCGCCGCGAAGTTGGACGGCGGCGTGGGAGCGGCGCTGGCCGGCGGGCTCGGCGTCGGAGCGGCGGGCGTGCTTCTTGCTGCGTGCTGGCGACCCTCGCGAGAAGCGTGAGGTGCACATGACGGATTCCTCTGGCGTTGCTAGCGGAGCCGCACCCGGACGACGTCGCCGCGGAAGACCACGGCGCGAGGTCGGACGAGAGCAACTCACGGACGCAGGCCAGCTTTTGTTCGAAGAAGGTGGCCCCGATGCGGTGTCGATCGAGGCGGCGGCGGCTCACCTCCACGTCTCCCGAGCCACGCTTTATCGGGCAATACCGTCGAAAGAAGACCTGATCGAGCTCGTACTGCAGCGAGCTGCCGACGAGTTGTGCACCGCGGCGAGGTCCATCGCCCGGCGGCCGGGTTTGACCTCCCGTGAACGAGTGGAACATCTCGCTCGGATACTTGTCGATTTGTCCAGCCGCAGACCTCGTTCCGTCCTCGCACTGGTCGATAGCGAAATCGCCGCCTCAGGCGCCGAGCTCGCAAGTACGGGCCGAGGATTCGGAGCATGGCGGGACTATCAGGGCATTTGGACTCGGGCCGTGAGAGCGGCGATCAAGAGTGGCGATCTGCCAGCCGACGATCCGCGGGTGATCGCGCAGTTCATCACCAGCATGCTTATCGCTGTCGCCCGGCAGACCTTGACGTCCGGCGGCGGGGACGCCCGCAGCACGGCTGACGTAGCTCTGCGGCTCGTGCTGCGAGATCCGTGTCAGTGCTCACGTACTTCCCCAGGTTGAGCGGGTTCGCGCTCGTACAGAGATCATCTGTACACGCTTACGGCGAGCTGGCCGCCACCCAGGCTGTCGCCCGCCGGCAGCGTGGGACCACCGGTTCGCCACTCGTGGGACCACTAGTCGGAGATCCACCAGCGACGGCGTCGCTGACGGTGGAGTCGTCACCTGACCGTTCAGCGAC
>NZ_KB913029.1:307933-308345 GCF_000384115.1 Sporichthya polymorpha DSM 43042 | reverse complement strand
CGTGATCGGGCGTCAACGGGGAGACCCCGCCCCAGTCGTCGACGCCGGCCGCCAGCAACGCGGCCAGTTCCTCGGGCTCGGACAGGTTGGGCGGCGCCTGCACCCGGACCTTCGGGCCGAGGACGACCCTGGCCGTCGCGACCGCGGCCAGGTACTCCTCGCGGCCGGTGTCCGGCGTCGCGCGCATGGCGGTGTCGGGCTTGGCGCGGAAGTTCTGCACGATGACTTCCTGCACGCCTCCGTAGGCGCGGGCGACCTGGCGCAGCGCGAAGAGCGAGTCCGCCCGCTCGGCCAGGTCCTCCCCGATGCCGATCAGCAGGCCCGTCGTGAACGGCACGTTGAGCCGGCCGGCGTCCTCCAGGACGCGCAACCGCACCGCGGGGTCCTTGTCCGGCGAGCCGTAGTGCGCGCC
>NZ_KB913029.1:302676-307833 GCF_000384115.1 Sporichthya polymorpha DSM 43042 | reverse complement strand
GCCTGCACCTCGTCGTGGTTCAGGCTGGCTCCGTCGCGGGCACGCCGGAGCGCACGCCGGACAGCACTGGGCGTCGGAACCGACATCGGCGTCACGTTCCCAGTTCGCGGAGGCGGGGCATGACGTCGGCGGCGAACTGGTCCATGAAGCGGGTCTGGTCGGCGCCGGGGGCGTGGATGACCAGGTTGGTGAACCCGGCCTGCACGTAGGGCCGGATCGCCTCGACGGCCTGATCCGGCTTGGACGCGACGATCCACCGCTTGGCGACCTGCTCGATGGGGAGTTCGTCGGCGAGGCGCTCCATCTCCGCGGAGGAATGCACCGAGTGCTTCTGCTCCGGGGTCAACGACAGGGGGGCCCAGAACCGGGTCGCCTCCAGGGCGAAGTCCTGATCGTGGTCGTAGGAGAGCTTGATCTCGATCATCCGGTCCAACGATTCGGGGGTGCGCCCGGCCTTGGCGATGCCCTCGTCGATGGCCGGGACCAGTTCCTCCTGGTAGAGGGCCATGCCCTTGCCCGAGGTGCAGATGAACCCGTCCCCGACCCGCCCGGCGTAGCGGGCCACCACCGGGCCGCCGGCGGCGACGTAGATGGGGATCGGCCGCTCGGGCTTGTCGTACACCGTCGCCCCGACGGTCGTGTAGTACTCGCCCTGGTGGTCGACCTTGTCCTCGGTCCACAGCCGGCGCATCAGGTCGATCGCCTCGCGCATCCGGGCGAAGCGTTCCTTGAACTCCGGCCACACCATCCCGGTCACCGCGACGTCGTTGAGCGCCTCCCCGGTCCCCAGCCCGAGCATGATCCGCCCCGGGTACAGGCACCCCATGGTGGCGAACGCCTGCGCGATCACCGCCGGGTTGTAGCGGAACGTCGCGGTCAGCACCGAGGTGCCCAATGTGATCCGCGACGTGCGTTCTCCGACCGCGGTCATCCACGAGATCGAGAACGGGGCGTGCCCGCCGTTGTGCCGCCACGGCTGGTAGTGGTCCGACACGACCGCGGAGTCGAATCCGAACCGCTCGGCCGCGACGCCGAACTCCACCAGCTCACGAGGCCCGAACTGCTCCGCCGACGCCTTGTAACCGATCCTGACCTGCGCCCCCGCGGGCGCCTCCGGGTCCGACGTGTCAGGGCGGTGATCCGTAGTGGACATCGGTTGTCTCCTCTGCGTTCCGCCAACCGGCGAGCCCCGGCGGCGAGCTGGATGGTTGACCTCAGTATTAACTGATCAGTAAGTTTGATCCCGCCCCAAGTCTGCCAGCAGGTGACAGCTGAAGCTTTCACCGAGCCTCACGTTGCGGAGCACACAATGACGACCGACACCCCCGACAGGCTGGCGCAGGGCTATGGCGTCGCCGCCCGCCTTTTTGGCAACTCCCCAGTAATTCCCCAGTTCGAGACTCCGGGCGAGGTCGCCGAGGACTGGACGCAGTTCTCCATCTCGACCGTGCTAGGTGAGGTCTGGTCTCGGCCTGAGCTGGAGCTGCCGGAGCGGGCTGCAATCGCTATTGCTGCCCTCACCGCGCTGAACCGGCCGGCCCAATTGAGGGCCTACATCCTGGGTGCGTTGAGCCTCGGCGTGTCACGGGAGCACATTTGCGAAGTGATCTTCCAGATCGCGGTCTACGCCGGCTTCCCGGCGGCCATCGACGCCTTCAGCGTCGCCAAGGCGGTGTTCGACGAGGTCGATGCCGCCCGCGCCAGTTGAGCGCGAGCTCAGTGTCGGAGCCAGTGAGCCGAGAACCCTCGAGGAGAGTGTTGTGACCGACGAGATCACCGAAGAGCAATATCAGCGCATCGAGGCAGGGCTGGAGAATCCCCCGAAACCTGACTTCATCTCGCAGGAGGAGTGGGACACCCTGCTGGCCTCGCGGCAGCCTGGCCTGATTCGCGCGTGGGGCCAAATGCAGGCGGAGAACGTGATTGCAGGGGCGGAGGGAAGTGACGAGATCGCGGGTGCACCGGTCATCGTCGTGACGGTCATCGGGCGGAAGTCCGGACGGGAGATTCCGGTCGCTCTCAACTTCGTCGAGCGGAACGGCGCTTGGTACATCTGCGGCTCCTTCTTCGGCCTGCAGACCCCCCCGCTCTGGGTGAAGAATCTCGACGCCAATCCGAAGGCCTGGGTCAACGTCCTGGACAAGAAGACCGAGGTCATTGCGAGTCGGCCGGTTGGCCAGGAGCGCGCGGAGATCTGGGAAATCATGGTTCAGGAGTTTCCGCTCTGGGGCTACTTCCAGAAGTTCTGCCGCAGCCGCGAATTCGACATCTTCAAGCTCACTCCCGTCGAACCCTGACCCTTGGATGCCGACAGGTCCACCCCGCAGCGCCACCGAACCCGCGACCTCCGCTGTCAGCTGAACGCAGCGGGGCGGGCCTGCGGCGGTGCCCTCGCTGCAGCGGTTGGTCTTGCCGCCCAGAGGTAATGTCGGCCCTCGTTCCTGAGGCAACGTCACTCGTTACCGCGGTGGGGGACGAGGTCATCGATCGCACCCCCGCCGGTCTTCGAGAGCAAGCCATCCATCGAGTCCGTCGGTCAGCGCGACAAGCCGCTCCTGGTGATGGGCGTCCTTCTCGTGCCGGTGTTGTTCGGGGCGCTACTGGCGTCACCACGCGGGGCGCGAGGTCTTCAGCTGTTCGTCGGCGGTGCTGCCGTGCTCTCGCTGATCGGCGGGGCTGCGGCAATGCATTCGCCCGGAGCCTCGACGGCGGGAGCTACCGTTACTGCGAGCACGGGCTTCGCCGCCGCTGTGGGAGCTGTGTTCTATCTCCGTAGCTTGCCTCTGGTTCGAGCTCTCGGCGCCGACGAGCGACGCCCCGCTCGGGACCCGAGTCCGCCGCGACGTTGGTTGGTGACCCGATTCCTTGCCCTCTCGGCCGCGACTGCGGTCGGAGCAGCCGGCGCTCATGTCCTCACCCAAAGGTGCGCAGCGCTCGTCAGAAGCGCAACGCGGCCGCGTTCGACTGCGACCGGTGACCCGCCCTCTCCCCCCGGTCTCGGAAGCGGCAAACATCCCAGGGCTGGGGCCGGTGATCACACCTACCGGCCAGTGAATCGCCCTGGGTCTGATGGAGGCTCGTTCTATTGGATTCCAACCCCGGCGGGGTCGGTCCGTTGGTCAGCGTAGAACGCCGCTTCGTACTCCGCCGGCGGAAGGTCGCCGCAGTGCCCGTGCAGCCGCTGTTCGTTGAACCAGTGCACCCAGGACAGTGTCGCGAGTTCGAGCTCGTCGACGTCGTCCCAGCCGCGGGTATCGGGCCCGTAGACGCACTCGGTCTTGTAGAGGCCGTTGGTCGTCTCGGCCAGGGCGTTGTCATAGGAGTCCGCGACTGTCCCGATCGAGGGCCGGGCTCCGATCTCTTCCAACCGCTCGGTGAAGCGCACCGAGGTAAATTGTGACCCGGCATCAGAATGTGCGACCAGGCCGATCAGACGTTGCCCGCCACGTGAGGCCCTGGCCATCTCCAGGGCGTCGAGGACCATCTCGGTCTTCATGTTCGACGCGACCCGCCATCCGACGATGCGCCGGCTGAACGCGTCGACGATGAAGCAGACGTAGGCCATCCCCGACCGGGTCGGGACATAAGTCAGGTCGGTCACCCACAGTGCATCGGGCCGGTCGGCGGTGAACAGTCGGTTCACCAGATCGGGCGCTCTGCGCGCGTCCGGGTCCACCCGAGTGGTGAAGACCTTCTTGCGCAGCCGCGATACGCCTTCGATCTGCAGTTCGCGCATCAGGCGGGCAACCTGGTCCCGGCCGATGTCATGACCGGCGCGGCGGGCCGCCTTCCACAACTTGTGAGCTCCGTAGACCTTCCGGTTGGCGACCCACAGGGTGAGCAGAATCTGCATCATCACCGCATCCCGGACGGCGCGGGCCGACGGTGCGATCTGCCGCTTCTTCGCGGCGTAGTACGTGCTCGGAGCCACCTGCAGATGCCTGCAGATGAACTCGACTCCGAACTGGTCCCGGTTCTCGTCGACGAACGCGACGATCACTTCGAGGGGCGGTCGAGTTCCGCCGCAAAAAAAGCCGAGGCCCGCTTCAACAGCTCATTGGCCCGGCGCAGCTCACGGTTCTCCTGCTCGAGCTCCTTGATCCGCTGGGCCTCCGCGCTGGTCACCCCGGGCTCGAGGCCCTCATCAATATCGGCCTGCTTGACCCACTGCCGCAGCGATTCCACCCCGCAGCCGATCTGCTCCGCGACCCGCGCGATCGTGCCGTGCGTGGTGCCGATCTCCTTGCGCAACTGCCGAACCAACCGGACCGCCCGAGCTTTCTCCTCGGGGGAGTACCGCCGCGTTGACGGGTGCCCAGACCCGCGTTCGTTCCCCATGGCTCCATCCTCATTCCAAAGGTCAGGAGCCTCCAAGGAACCCAGGGCGGTTCACCAGTTTGTCGACGCTCACGTAATTCCCCGGGGTTGTGCTCACGTAATTCCCCAGGTCGTGGGTCCTGGAAGGTGTTCTATCCGTTGACCTCCTTCGGTGTCGAGGTGGCGCGCCCGGGTCGCTTGTTCGGGCGGTAGCTGGGGCCGTTCATGAAGACCTGGTGGCTGTTGTTGATCAGCCGGTCGAGTAGGGACTCGGCGACGACGGGGTTGGGGAAGAGGGGATACCAGTCGGCCGGTGCCCGGTTGGAGGTCAAGACCAACGAGCGGCCGGCGGCGGCACGCGCGGTGACGAGTTCATAGAGATCGTCGGCCTGGGCCGGGGTGTGCTCGCGCATGGCGAAGTCATCGAGGATGAGCAGCGCCGGGCGGGTCAGCTCGCCCAGGCGGCGGTCGTAGCTGCGGTCGGCGTGCCCACCGGCCAAGGTGGCCAGGACGCGGCTGGTCTTGGCGAACCTGACCTCATTACCGTGACGGACCGTCAGGTGGCCGAGGGCCTGTGCGATGTGGGACTTGCCGACCCCGACCGGGCCGTGCAGGATCACCGACTCTCCGACGGCGAGCCAGCGCAGGGCGGCGAGGTCGCGGATCTGCGCGGCCGGCAGCTTCGGGGCGGCGGTGAAGTTGAACTCTTCCAGGGTGGTCGGGGTCTCGAAGGTGGCGCGGCGCAGCCGCCGGCCGAGGGCGGTGGACTCGCGGCGGGCGATCTCGTCGTGGCAGAGGACCTGCAGGAACTCGATGTGGCCCAGTTCGCCGGCCCGGGCC
>NZ_KB913029.1:301486-302576 GCF_000384115.1 Sporichthya polymorpha DSM 43042 | reverse complement strand
CTGCACAGTTACGCCCTGGAGGTCCTCGGTGTGGGCCGCTCGGTCCGCGGGACAACGGTGCGTGAACCGTCCTGGATGTGACGGAGGCTCTTCATATTGGATTCCAACCCCGATTGCCGGCCGGGCAATCGTAGGTGGTGGTGCGCTGGCGTACCGGACGGCCTATGCCGTCGGCGATCGCCTCGAGCTCGGTCGGGGACTTGGCCGAGCCGTGCTCGGAGCCGGCCATCCGCGAGATGGTCTCCTCCATCAGCGTCCCGCCCAGGTCGTTGACGCCGGCGCGCAGCATCGCGCGGGTGCCCTCGACGCCCAGCTTCACCCACGAGGTCTGGATGTTGTCGATCCGGCCGTGCAGCAGCAGCCGGGCCATGGCGTGCACCGCGAGGTTGTCCCGCGCGGTCGGACCAGGGCGGGCCACGCCGGCGAGGTAGAGCGGGGCGCTGTGATGCACGAACGGGAGCGGCACGAACTCGGTGAACCCGCCCGTGCGGTCCTGCAGCCGGGCCAACAGCCTCAGGTGCGCGACCCAATGGGCCGGGGTGTCGACGTGGCCGTACATCATCGTCGAGGACGAGCGCAGCCCCACCTCGTGCGCGGTCGTGACCACCTCGATCCACGCGGCGGTCGGCAACTTGCCCTTGGTCAGCACCCACCGGACCTCGTCGTCGAGGATCTCCGCCGCGGTGCCGGGAATGCTGCCCAGACCGGCGGCCTGAGCCTCCGTCAGCCACTCGCGGATCGAGAGCCCGGTCCGGGTCGCGCCGTTGACGATCTCCATCGGACTGAAGGCGTGGACGTGCATGCCCGGGACCCGACGCTTGACCTCCCGCGCCAGGTCGAAGTACGCCGTGCCCGGCAGGTCCGGGTCGATCCCGCCCTGCATGCACACCTCGGTCGCCCCGAGCTCCCACGCCTCGACGGCCCGGTCACCGACCTGCTCGACGGAGAGGGTGTAGGCGTCGGCGTCGGTCCGCCGCTGGGCGAACGCGCAGAACCGGCAGCCGGTGTAACAGACGTTGGTGAAGTTGATGTTCCGGTTCACCACGTAGGTGACCTCGTCCCCGACGACGTCCCGACGGATCGCGTCGGC
>NZ_KB913029.1:293141-301386 GCF_000384115.1 Sporichthya polymorpha DSM 43042 | reverse complement strand
CGTCGCCGCGGCCGTGGTGTTCGTCGTCGGGGGTGACGTAGCCGATGCCGGCGTGCAGGCGCACAGTGTTGTACTCGATCCGGACGCGGGTCATTTCGAGCTCGAGCTCGCCGGGGTCACGGATCTTCTCCAGGTGCGGCCATTCGCCCTTGATGTGGCTGAACAGCGATTCGATCCAGGCCTGATCACTCGGGGTGCCTGGGCGGCCGAAGCGTCGGGCGATCGCGCAGGCGGCGAGGAACTCGCGGGTGGTGTGCGAGCGCATCTGTGGGCCGTTGTCGCTCATGGCCAGCAGCACCGGGACGGCGTCGTCATCGAGAGCGTCGACCTCGGCGCTGCCGTCGCGCAGGGCGGCGAGTAGGCGGTGATCGATCAGGTCCGCGAGCCCGGCCTCGGTCAGCGCCTGGGTGAAGGCGACCTCGACCTGGGTCGAGGTCTCCTCGGTCGAGACCAGGGTGGTCATCCAGCGGCGGGAGACCACGTCGATGATCGCGACCGCGACCCGGCGGGCCAGGGTGAAGTGGGTGAAGTCGTAGCACCACACGACGTTTGGCTTCCACGCGACCCAGTCCGGCCACGGTGCCCGCACGACCGGTTCGCGGGCTGGTTTCCCTGGCAGGACAAGACCTTCGGCGCTCAGCGTGCGCAGCATCGTGGACTCCGAGACGTGCACGACGCCGAGGCGGGAGCCGCGGTGCGCGAGCTTGCGGTGCGAACGGTCGACCTCGCCCCACGCGTCGGCCAGGGCCACGATGGCTTCGCGTTCGGCGGGCAGCAGGCCGTGCACGCACCCGCCCGGGCGGGCATCGGTCAGTGCCCCGGCCTTGTCCCGCTCGCGCCAACGGTGCACCCGCTGGGCGTCGAGTCCGAGCAGCCGGCACGACTTCGCCGCCGGCCAGCCCTCGGTGCCGGCGTGCTCGATCAGGGCGAGCAGGCCGGCCTTGACAGGTGCCTCTACGCGGGCCGGGACCGGGCCGGCGTTCAGTCCCAACGCGCTTTTCCCTCGTGCAGGTGCAGGGCCACCGCCTGCTCGGTGATCGTGGCCCGCAGCCGCTCGTTCTCCGCCTTGAGCGCGGCCAGCTCGACCGACTCCCGGGACTGACCTGGCCGGCCCGGCACTGCAGCGGCCAGGGCATCGAGCGCGCCTTGTTTCGCGGTCCGGGCGATCGTGACGATCGTCGAGCGATCGACCCCGGCCTTGTCCGCGGCCTCGCGTTGGGTGAACTGCCCCGAAAGGAGCCCGACATAGATCTCGTACTTCTCGCTCGGCGCCAACCGGCGCCGTCGCTTGTTGCCCATCTTCGGATCGGACACCATCGCCGGCCTCCTGCCGGGTCAGGCGCACCGGTTCCTGGTTGGGTTTTTCTCCGGCCAGAACCCTCACGAACTCAGACGCAGACCACCGTCGCCGGTCGGGGCCGGGAGCGGGTCCGATTCCAGCCCGGCGGCGAGGATTCCCTTGATGGTCCGGTAGGACGGGTCCCCGGCCGCGAGGGCCTTGGCCGCGGCGGCTTCCAGGCTGAACTGGCCGTGCTTGTCAGCCAGGCCGAGCACCCCCTGGGCGGCCCGCTGCCGGAACAGGGCGTTGTCGACCAGCATGGTGGCCACCACCTCGGCCGTGGCCGGCCCGATCCGCCCGGCCTTCTCGCGGCACCAGGTCGGGGTGCGCATGTGAAAGGCGATCTTCTCCGGCAGGTAATGCCCCATGTCGGTGCGCTTGCCCCGCTCGAGGAAGGCGTGGGTGGCGATCAGCTCGCCGTCGGTGAAGATCTGCACCATCCCGTGGCCGCCGTCACCGGTGCCGTCGGCGGTGGTGCGGGTATCCACGGTGGCGCCGATGAACCGCCACGCACCGAATACAGGGTCCGGCCGATCTTGATGTGGATGTCGCCGCGCCGCTCGGGGAGCGCCGGGCCGACCCTGGCCCGTGACCAGTGCGCGAGCACGAACGGCGCGGCCGGCAACGGGGCCAGCGCCGGGGCCTCGAGCGCGGCGAACACCTTCCCCGGCGCCGCGCCCTCCAGTGGACGGCACGACCGCGTGCCGGGCGACCTCACTCGACCAGCGAACCGCCTCGGCCTGCATCGCGGCCAGGGAGGTGAAGGACCGGCCGCGGAAGAACGAGTCCCGGCAATACGGCATCGGCCGCTCGACCCGAGCCTTGTCCTTCGGCTTGGCCGCGCGGGCGGGGTCGATCAACACCCCGTAGTGGGCGGCGAGCTCGGCATAGGACCGGTTGATCTTCGGGTCATACAAGTCCGCGCGTTCGACTCCGGTGCGCAGGTTGTCCGGGACCAGGCGGGCTGGGACCCCACCGAAGAACGCGAACGCCTCGACATGCGCTCGCGTCCACGCCGCCTGATCCATCGTCAGGACCGGGCGCAGGAACATCATCCGCGAGCAGGCGAGCACCATCACGAACGCCCACACCCGCCGCACCCGCCCGCTCGCCGGATCCGTCCACGAGCCCAGATAGCCGTAGTCGATCTGCGCCTCCGAGCCCGGCGCCACCTCCCCGCGCAGCACCGTGACCCGCGAGCGGTTCACCTCCTCGGCCAGGTTCGCCGCGATCCAGCGCTTCAACGACGCGCACGAGGCCTCCAGGCCGTGCTCGTCGCGGAGCCGCTGATGGATCGTCCCCTTCGTGACCCCGGCTCTGAGTGACTCGACGATGTAGTCCCGGTGGGCCTCGATCGCCGGCCACGTCACTTGCCGCAGGCGCCCATCGACCAGGTCCGGGAACCAGCCCGCGACCAACGAGTCCCACACCGACAACGACCGCGTGGTGTCCCCGGGCACGATCCCGGCCGCGATCGCCGGAGCCAGATACTTCCGCACAGTCTTGCGATCCAGTCCCAGGCTGGCGGCCAGCTCGCTCTGCGAGCGGCCCGCATGCCAGTGGACCAGCAACTCGGTCACATCGACCATCGTGAACGTTCTCCTCGCCATCCAGGCTCCCCGCTCGGCACGACCCGACGGGCAGCAACAGTTCGATCTGCGAGGACCCCGAAGGTCACGCCACGCCGACCCCGACCTGGGGAATTACGTGAGCGCGACCCTGGGGAATTACGTGAGCGCCAACCCGCTCAACCTGGGGAATTACGTGAGCGCTGACAAGTTCTATCGAATCGACACCGCGCTGCGTGTGCCGACCCCGGGGTTGGATGCCTGGCGGCTGCGGGTGACCGGACTTGTCGACCAGCCCTTGTCGCTGACGTATGCCGAGTTAAGCGAACTGCCCCAGATCCAGGCTGATGTCACCCTCACCTGCGTCGGCAACCAGGTCGGTGGAGACCTGGTGGGAACAGCCCGGTGGCAGGGGGTGGTGCAGACTGTGCTCGATCGCGCCCAGGTCCGCGGCGTGGCCGACCAGCTCGTCGGTCGATCGACCGACGACTTCACGGCGGGCTTCCCGGTCGGGTTGGCCCGAGACGGCCGGCCGGCTCTGATCGCGCTCGGGATGAACGGGCAACCGCTTCCATTCGAGCACGGGTTCCCCGCGCGGCTTGTCGTCTCAGGGCTGTATGGCTACTGCTCGGCGACCAAGTGGCTGACCGAGATCGAACTCACCCGCTTCGACTCCTTCACGGCGTACTGGCGCCAGCGCGGATGGTCAGAGCCGGCGCCCATCGCCACCCAGGCCCGTATCGACACGCCCCGCAGTGAAGCCCGGCTGCGACCAGGGCCGGTGCAGGTGGGCGGCGTGGCCTGGTCGCAGCATCGTGGGATCCGAGCCGTGGAGGTGGCGATCGACGAAGGACCATGGATGCGCGCCGCCCTGGCGCGAGAACTGTCCGTCGACAGCTGGCGCCTGTGGACCTACACCTGGATGGCGACCCCGGGCCGCCACGTGCTCCGGGTCCGGGCTACCGACGGCTCGGGGACATTGCAACCGCAGGGGGAGAGACAACCCTTCCCTAGCGGCGCGAGCGGATGGCACACCATCGCAGTAACGATGACGTGAGCCAATGATGGGCGGGCATCCTTCGGACCTCAGAGGCTCAGAGAGGCCGCGGTCCGGGTAGCAGGCACCTCGCCGGGCGGATGTGGCTCGATCCCGAGCATACGGCCGAACGTGGTGAGCATGCGCGCCTCGCGTTCGGTGTCGGTTTCGGCCGCGAACCGCGCGAAACCGTCGGTCACCGCGACGAAGACGTCGATCAGGGCCTCGCGGTCGAAGTGCCGGATCCGGGGGTCGTCCGGGATGGCGTCGACGACATCGCCGAGCAACTCGCGTATGGCAGCGAGGGCCCGCCTGGCGGTGTCGCTCACCTCAGGGTGCCGTGCTTCCATGGGGAAATTGGCCAGGAGTCCAGCCACGTTCGGCCGCTGGCGGTTATGGCTGAGCGCGCTGAAGAGCAGCCGGGCGACAGCGTCCTCCAGCGTCACGCCACCGCGGACGTCGGTGAGAAACCGGGCTGCGAGTTGGCGGATCGCGCGCTCGCAGACGGCGGCGTACAGCTCGGCCTTCGACCCGTAGTAGTGATAGATGGCCCCTGCCGTCAGCCCGGCAACGGTCGCGATGTCCTGGTTGGTCGCGCTCGCATACCCCTTGAGGCTGAACTGGGCCTCCGCCGCATCCAAAAGTTGCTCGCGCGTGACTTCGGCCGTTGCGCCGACGCGACGGGCCATAGCTCCTCCACTTCGCGGGTTCCTAGCCACCCCAGTGCGAGGCGCGTTCCACGGCCCCATGGTGTCGAGATGGCCACGATCTTACATACCAATCAATTTATTCGCTCGCAGACCTTGTGTCCGGGGTAACATCCAGAGAACATACTGATTGCATAGTTAATTTCCGCCCTCGCCCTCCGGCCTGTCGGCCACGTCGAATGGACCTTCCAGATGCGTAGAACGAGTCGGTTGCGCTCATGTGCGGTGGTGTTGACCGCTGCGTCCCTGCTGATGACCGGCTGTGGAAGCCGTGAAGAGCGGATCACCGCGGGTGACCCGCAGGCCGTTCCTGGGGTCACCGACGGAAGCGCCGCGGTCCCGGCGTTGGCACGGCGCCCGCCGGCACTGACAGTGCCGTGCCGGGCGGCGGAACCGCCCGGACCGGGCAGACCGGGCAGACCGGGCAGACCGACGCCAAATCCGGCGGGGCCGCCCAGAAGCCGGCCGCCGTGGCCTGCAACCCGGCCGTCAACGGGCAGCCGATCAAGATCGGCGGTACCTTCCCGCTCTCGGGCCCCGTCGGGTTCCTCGGCAAGGCCGAACTCGCCGCCATCGACACCTACGCGAAATGGTTCAACAGCCGGGGCGGCTACTGCGGGCGCAAAATGGAAATCATCGCCCTCGACGACGGGATGGAGCCGACCCGCCAGCTGGCGAACATGCGCAAGCTGAACGAGGAATACAAGGTGCTGGCGGCCTCGACGATCCTGACCGTCGGCGTCGGCGACTACGTCACCCGCGCCAATCTTCCGGTGATCTCGCTGGGTGGCGCAATGGAGCAGTTCGGTGCCGAGCAGCCGACAGTGTTCCCGGCGCTGGGTTCGGCCTATCAGTTCACCGGCGCCTTCATTCGGGGCTTGCTGAACAACAAGACCATCGCCAAGGGCGACCGTGTGGCCCTGATGTACGACACGGAGATCTTCAACCTGGCACCGGTGAAGGACGACCTCGCGGAGCAATGGCGCAAGGCGGGCATGGAGGTGGTCAGCGTCGATGCGTTCAACCTGTCGAACCTGGACTGCACCGCCCTGCTGAACAAGATGCGCTCTCTGAACATCGACTACTGGGACTTCCAGAGCTTCGGCTGGACCTTGTGTGTCGCCGCCGCATCCCGGATCGGTTACAAGCCGAACAAGGCGTGGGGTGGCTGGACCGCCAGCTCAGCTGGTATCCCGGAGCTCGCCGGCCGCGCGGCCGACGGTGTGTGGCACGGAGGGGCCGTCCGGCTCGATCCGGAATACGTCAAGCTGATGAAGCTCTACCACCCGGCCGAATCCCGCACCGAGGCGGACCTCGCCGCCCCGCCGGCGATCGGTGCGTGGGCACTGATGGGCGAGCTCGAAAAGGCGCTCCGCGCAGGAGACGGCAACCTCACGCGGGATCAGCTCGTCAAGTCGCTCCAGGGCGTGACCAACTTGACCTTCATGGGCAAGCCGGTGAAGGTCAATTTCCGGCCCGACTGCAAGGGCGGAACCGTGCCGTCGCCCGGCTCGAGCTTCACGATGATCCAGTGGAAGTACGACGCCAGCACCGACCGGTTCAAGCGGGCGCCCATGGGCGGCGAGATCGGTGTCAACCCCTACATCGGTCCCTGCGACGCCGCCAAGCTCGCCACCGACAAGTACTAAAGGTCCTCGCCCCGGTCGCGCTGTCGCCTGAACACCGCGACGCGTCGCCTGAACACCGCGACGCGCGACCGGGGCCCTGTCCGGAACGCCCTACGTGATGGGGGGCTTCCGAAGCACCGGATGCGCTCCTCCGACGCCTTACGAAACGGACCTCTTTCATGCAGTGGGTCAACGCGATCATTGCTGGGATCTTCTCCGGCAGCGCGTATGCGCTGATCGGTATCAGCGTCACGCTGATGTACCGCTCCACGGGCACGCTTTCGCTGGCGCATGCGGCATTCGCTATGGTCGCGGCCTTCGTGTACTCGGACCTCACGATCGACAAGTCCTACGGCGTTTTCGCTGCGGCTGGGATCGCGCTCCTGGTCACCATCGTCTTCGGCCTGCTGGTGGAACGCCTCGTCATGCGGCCGGTGCGCAACGCGAGCCCGACAGCTCGTCTCATCGTAACCGTCGGTGTTCTCGGCGCCACGTCCGCCGCGATCCTGCTCATCTACGGCAGCCTGCCCTCCCGGGCGCCTCGGCTCTATGACGGCGGGGTCAACGTCGGTGACGAGATCTTCCTGGGCTATCAGGAACTGACCATCTTCGCTGCGGCGGCCGGCGGCGGGGTCGGCCTTGCGATCTTCCTCAAGCGGACCAGACTCGGGCGGGCGATCCGCGCCAACGCCGACAACGCCGACGTCGCGCGACTCATGGGAATTCCGGCGCGCCGGATCTCGCAGCTCAACTGGTTCATCGCGGCGCTGTCCTCCGGCGTAGCCGGGATCCTGATCGCGCCGTCCACGGTGGTCTCGGTGGGGACCTTCCCCCTGTTCGAACTGCGGGCGCTCGCCGCCGTGCTGTTCGCGGGGCTGGGTAGCCTGGTGCTCACCTTCGCCGGCGGCCTGGGTCTCGGCATCATCGAGAGCCTGACCGTTCAGGTGACGAGCGCCATCGGGGCGCAGGAGACGGTGACGCTGCTGGCCGTGGTGGCCATCCTCGTCCTGCGCAAGACCTGGTACACCGTCGACACCGACACGAGCCTCAGCCTGAGCCAGAGCTCGGGCGGGCCGGCTTGGGTACTGCGGATCCGTGACAGCCAGGCCCGGCGGCAGCTCCGCCCGGTCGCCCAAATCCTCGTGATCGCCCTGGTGGCCGTGACCGTCCTGCACGCGATCCAGCGCCCGAGCGAGTCCGAGTACTGGGCTTTCGTCTGGGCCGTCGCGATGTTCTACATGCTCCAGGGTGTCTCGCTCGTCCTGTTGTCCGGGTGGGGCGGACAGGTGACCCTGATGCAAGCGGCGTACGCGGGCATCGGTGCCTACGGCACGCTCTACCTGGTGAACGAGCGGGGGTGGCCGACGGAGTACGCCATGCTCGGCGCCATCCTGTTCGCCACCGTGGCGGGCGCTGTCGCCGGTCTGCCCGCGCTGCGGGTGACCGGCCCCCAGTTCGCCATTGTCTCCCTGGCCTTCGGGGCTTGGGCCAGCACGTTCCTGTTCACAAGGCCGGAACTGCAGGGAACCCTCCCGCGGGACACGTTGTTCGGTCTGGACATCACCCAGGAGCGAAAGCTCTATGTCCTCATCGCCGCCGCCACGGCACTGGTCTTTCTGGCGGCTTGGAACGTCCGGCGCTCGGTGTTCGGTACCTTCCTGCTCATCGCGCGTGACGAGCCGCTCCTCATCGCCCAGTTCGGCGGGTACGCGAGCCGGATCAAGATGGCCGCGTTCGTCATGGCCTCCGCCGTCGCGGGCTTGGGCGGAGCCATCTACGGCATCCTGCTCACCGGCTTCCGACCGACCGACTTCGCGGTCAATCTGTCGATCAATCTCCTGCTCTTCACCGTTGTCGGGGGCATCACGTCACTGGCGGGCGCCGTCATCGCCGGGCCGTTGTTCATCGTGCTGCCGGCCGTCATTCAGGGCACCGCCGACACCGGCAACGGGGCCCAGCGGACGCAG
>NZ_KB913029.1:286704-293041 GCF_000384115.1 Sporichthya polymorpha DSM 43042 | reverse complement strand
CTCGAGCCCCAATCCGTTCGAGCTGATCCCGCCGGAGATCATCGAGGACCCTTACGAGTTCTACGCGATGCTGCGGGAGAACGCCCCGGTCTTCCACGTGGAGGAACACGACATCTACGTGGTGACCAGGCACGACCTCTGCCTGGACGCGCTCAAGCGACCGGGTGACTTCTTGCAGTGGACCGGTGCGGAGATGTTCGCCCCCGGAGAGGGCCCCGCCCTCGGCCCGGCCGAGCTGTGGTCGCCCGAGGTCCGCGAGATCATGTCCCGAGGCTTCGAGAATGTGAACACGCTGGTCACCGCGAACGCGCCCGAGCACACGGAGTACCGCACCATCGTGCTCAACGCCTTCTCCGCGTCGCGCACCGCTGAACGCATGACCGACCGGATCTACGAACTGACCGACGAGCTGATCGACGGGTTCGCGGGCAAGGGCACCGCGGAGGTCGTGTCGGAGTTCGCCGTCCCCCTGCCGGTCAAGGTCATTGCGGAGATCCTCGGGGTTCCGCCGGAGGAGTACGCCACGTTCAAGCGTTGGTCGGACGACTCGATCGTCGCGATCGGCGGCGGGGTCACCCCACAGCGGATGATCGAGTCCGCCGAGTCGATCGTCGAGTTTCAACAGTACTTCGTGGAGAAGATCAACGAGCGCCGCGCGCACCCGACCGACGACGTCATCAGCGTCATGGTCTCGGCCAAGAGGTCGGACGGAACGCCACTGGACATGGGTGAGCTCCTGAGCATTCTCATGCAGATGCTCGTGGCGGGGAACGAGACCACCACGAGTCTGATCGGCAGTGCGATCTGGCGCATCGTCCGGGAGCCTGAGGTCGCGGCCGCGGTCTATGCCGACCCCACGAAGGTCAAGAACGCCGTGGAAGAGGGCCTGCGCATCGAGGCGCCCGTCCAGGGACTGTTCCGTCGGACACAGTCGGAGCAGAAGCTGGGCGAGTTCGAGATTCCGGCGAACGCCAAGGTGCTGATCATGTACGGGGCGGCCAACCGGGACGGCAACGTCTACGAGGACCCCGATTCGTTCAGCGTCTGCCGGCCGAAACCGTCCAACCACCTCGGGTTCGGATTCGGCAGTCACTTCTGCGTGGGGGCAGCGCTGGCCCGCAAGGAGGCGAACATCGCCCTGGAGCGCCTGTTCGCCCGTCTGCCCAATCTACGCCTCACCGAGGGCAAGGAGATTCGCCACCAAATGCACCCGCTGCTGCGTGGTCTCACGCAGCTGTGGGTCGACTTCGACGCGAAGTAGCCCGGCGGCATCTACCAAGCGAAAGGCAGAGCGACAGATGACCTTCGATCCGGCCGACCACCGCGCCGCGATGACCGAGAGATACGGACGATTTCCCGAGGCCTACCGCGCCCGGTACGTCGAATCCGGGCTATGGTCGAACATCACACTGCACGAGGTGTTCGCCGAGATCGCGAAGGAGTTCGCGGACGCGAAGGCGTTGATCGACGAACAGGGCAGCGAGACGTTCGCAGAGTTCGCGGCGCACGCGGAAGCGCTGGCCGCCGGCCTCCTCGGCGCCGGTGTCAAACCCGGTGACCTGGTGTCCGTGCAACTGCCGAACTGGCGGGAGTTCGCCTACCTCCAGGTCGCCCTGTCCCGGATCGGGGCCGTCATCCACCCGATGCACACGGTGTACCGGGAACTGGAGATGGAGCAGCTCCTCCGATTCTGCGGGACCAACGCCGTCGTCCTACCGGAGGAGTTCAAGGGCTTCCGGTTCGCCGACGCGGTGGCCCCGATGCGGGAACGGCTACCAGAGCTCAAGACCGTCGTCGTCGCGCGCGGCGAGTCCGCGGGTGCGGTCCCGTTCGCTGCGCTGATCGAAGAGGGCTCTGCGAACCTGCACCGGTTGGCGGACATCGTCGTCGATCCCGACGACGTCTTCTACGTCAACTTCACCTCGGGGACCGAGGGCGATGCCAAGGGGTTCATGCACACCCACAACACCTTGGTCTCGTTCATCCACATGATCGTCCTCATGATGGGCCTCAAGGGCAGCGGCACCGTCAACCTGACGTGTTCACCGATGACCCACAGCTTCGGACACTTCATCACCTACTACACGCTGCTGGGTGGCCTGCCCACCGTGCTCGTCGACCGTTACACCCCGGACAAGGTCCTGCGCCTGATCGAGGAGCACCGCGTCACCTCTATCTCCGGAACACCCGCGCACCTGCTGGGCATCCTCACCCACCCGGACTTCGATTCGTACGACACCTCGAGCGTGCGCTCGGTCATGTCCGGCGGCGCGCAGTCCGCTCCCGATCTGCTCCGGCGGCTCGATGAGGTCTGGGGAGTCAAGACCTCCAACACCTACGGGCTCGGAGAGAACATCATTCACACTCAGACCACGGCGGCGGACCCGGAGGACAAGCAGCGGACGACGGTTGGTCGTCCACTCCCCGGGCGGGAGCTGAAGATCGTCGACCCCACCCGGCGTTCGGTGGAGATGCCGCAGGGCGAGGTGGGCGAGATCGCCTTCCGCGGCCCGACCTTGTGCGTCGGGTACTACCGACAGCCCGACCTCACGGCGGCATCCCGCGACGACGACGGCTGGTTCTACACCGGCGACCTCGGTGCCGTGGACGCGGAGGGCTACCTCAGTTTCCGCGGCCGGAACAAAGAGCTCATCAATCGCGGCGGCACGAAGATCTTCCCGAAGGAGATCGAAGACCTGCTCACGGAGATGCCCGAGGTGCAGCTCGTGGCCGTGGTCGGGATGCCGGACGAGCGGATGGGGGAGAAGGTCTGCGCCTACGTGGTCCCGGCGCCGGGCACCGAGGTGACGATGGAGCGCATCGCTTCCCACCTGACCGAACGCAAGGCGATGAAGAGCAAGTTCCCCGAGCGGTTGATCGTCGTCGATGAGATGCCGATGACGCCCACCGGAAAGATTCTCAAGCGGGAGCTGGTCGCAGACGTCACGGCACGCCTGGCCACCGAGAGCGACGCCGGCTGATGCGCTTCGGGATCAGCTGGGACCCCGCGGGCCCAACCGCTCTTCAGGACGCTTGGCGGTCGCAGGTCGCCGAGGCGGTCGCCGCCGATGGAGTGGGACTGGACAGCCTCTGGATCCATCACGAGCGGGAAGGCGACAACGCGCTATCGGCGCCGAGCGCCGCCCTCGCCTACCTGTCGTCCAAGACCCGCTCCATCCAGTTGCGCATGGGACTTCGTCAGGCCGACCGGGGCAGCCCCGTGCGGATCGCCGAGGAGGTCGCGATCGTCGACCTCTTCTCTCGTGGCCGAGTCGGGCTGTGCCTGGCCAGTCCCGCCCGGCAAGATGTGGCTCTCTCCCAGGTCCAGGAACTTGTGGCACTCACCGCCGCCGCCTGGCAGCTCGACGACTTCCGGTTCCGCGGGGAACACACCCGATTTCCGGCGCACACGCCCGACGAGGCCCCTCCGGGGGTGAGCCTCCCCAGCCCGGAGGAGGAATGGCGGCCTCAATGGGAATGGGGCCCCGCAACTCCCGACTACCTGGCGGTCACGCCGAAACCGGCGCAGGTCGCCCCCGCGATGCACGTCGAGCTCGACCGGGCTGTGCTGCGCTGGCTCGCGGAAGCCGGGATCTCCCCCTTTGTGCCAGCGGATGTGCCCACGGACGAGGCGCTGCGACTGCTCACCGACTACCAGGAAGTCCGTCGCGGTTCGCCGGCCGTAACGGTGCCCGTCGAGCCGGTGCTCGAGCGACGGGTCGCGCTCGGGGGTACCACCGACGATCACACCTTCGGCGGCACCCCCGTGGAGATCGCGGATCAGATCCGCCGCGCGGGACGCCAGGCAGGGGTCCGTCACTTTGTCTGGCGCCGCACGGCGGCGCAACGCGGACGCAGCGATCAACTGTTCACCGCAGCGGCGGAGATCCAGCCGCTGGTGCAGGCGTAAGGGGGGGACATGGAGTTCTGGACCGGAGCCACCGGATTGTTCCGGATGCGGGCCACGCCCGCGAACCTCCTGGACGGCTACGCGGACTACGTGGCCGGGGCGAAGCAGGCCGAGAAGCTCGGATTCGACGCCTACGGCGCGCCGGAGCACCACTTCATGTACGACGGGTTCATCCCCGTCCCGCTGGTTGCACTGGCCGCAGCAGCCGGCGCCACCACGAAGATCAAGTTCATCACCGGCGCAATGCTGCTCCCGCTCTACGACCCGATCGAGGCGGCGGAGCTGGTTGCGACGCTGGACGTGATCTCCGGTGGTCGCGCCATGCTCGGCCTGGGCATGGCCTACCGCCCGTATGAGTTCGATGGAGTGGGAACGGCCAAGCGCACGCGCGGCGCCCGGCTGAGTGAGGGCATCGATCTACTGAACGCGCTCACCGCCGGCGGCGACGTCGACTTCGCCGGCACGCCAACGCCCCGCTCGCGACGATCCGCGTCATGGCGGAGGAATACTTCCGGGCCGGGGAGGAAGCCGGCCATGACCGCGCGTCCCTGCGCATCGCGTCCTTCAAGGACGTGTGCATGGGCGAGTCGGTCGAGGAAGCGCACTTTCTCCGCGATGCCTTGATGGAGAACTTCTACGACGAGCACATTCTCGGCTACGGCTATCTGGTCGACGAGGCGGGCAACCACCTCTACAACCCGCCGAAGGACCACGAGCTCTACAAGAGATTCACCGAGAGCATCTTCTGTGGCACGCCGGAGATGGTGGTCGAGGAGCTGAGCGGCTACGCCGAGCTCGGCGTCGAGGCCGTCTTCATCGAGACCCACCAACGGGAGATGCTGGCCGAATCTGTCATCCCTCACTTCCGCTGACACCCCGTCAGTGTTGTCCCCAGGCCCTCATTTTTTGACCAAAAGGTTGTCGATGACCATTCCGGGCGAGACCGCCGAGGATCGTGAGTACCGCCGCGCGCTGCGGGCGTGGATTCGCGACAACAAGGCGCACGCTGCCTTCCCGCGGGACCCGCACAAGGCAGTGAGCGCCGCGCGTGACTGGCAGCGCCGGACCTATGAGGCCGGCTACGTCGGGCTGGCCTTTCCGAAGCGGTACGGCGGGGTCGAGGCCACCGTGATGCAGCAGGCCATCTGCGCGGAGGAGTTCGCCTCCCACCGGTTGCCGCCGTTCATCAACTTCGTCGGCCTCAACATCGTCGGCCCGACGCTGGTCCTGCACGCGTCGGAGGAGCAGAAGGAGCGCTTCGTCCCGCGCATCCTGACGGCGGAGGAGTTGTGGTGTCAGGGCTATTCCGAGCCCGGCGCGGGCAGCGACCTCGCCTCGCTGCGGACCCGAGCCGACATCGACGGCGACGAGTTCGTAGTGACCGGGCAGAAGGTGTGGACCAGCCTGGGGACGATCGCCGACTGGTGCCTGCTCCTGGTGCGCTCGGCCCCCGGCAGCACCGGACCGGCCGGGATCAGCCTGCTCATGCTGGATATGAAGAGCCCCGGAGTCACGGTCCGTCCGCTGCGCAACGCCGCGGGCGGGATCCATTTCAGTGAGATCTTCCTGGACGAGGTGCGTGTTCCGTCCTCACTGCTCGTCGGCACGGTGCATGAGGGCTGGGGCATCGTCCGGAGCAGTCTGGACAGTGAGCGCTCCGGCCTGTCCGGCACGATCGGGATCGAGCAGACCCTCGTCGAGCTCGTCGAGCTTCGGGCCAAGAACGCACGCAGCGGGACGGACGCCGCCCTGATTGATGACGACCTCGCCCGGGCCTGGTGCGCGGTTCAGGGACTGCGGCGGCTCGGGTACCGCTCCCTCGGACGCCAGCTGGCGGGCCACCCGACCGGCCCGGAATCGGCGATCGGGAAACTGTTCACCAGTGAGCTGCGCAAGGACCTGTTTCGCGTGGCGCAGGACATCCTCGGTCCGGACGCCCAGCTCGCCCGGCGCTCGCCGGAAGCCGTCGACGGCGGGCGGTGGGCCTCGCTCTACCTGGACTCGCTGGCCCACACGATCGGCGGCGGCACGTCGGAGGTCATGCGCAACGTGATCGCCGAGCGCGTGCTCGAGCTGCCGCGTCCGACGGGCCGTGGTTGAGGTGTACGTTCCCACCTCCGAAGCTAAAGCACTTGCTGCCGCCGCGGACCGGTTCCTCTCCGACCAGTGGGGTGGGGACTCGGTTCGGGCGATGCTCGACGAGCCCTCCCAGTCGGTGCCGCTTGCCGGCGCCGTCGAGGACATGGGTTGGACCTCGCTCACCGTCGAGGACGAGATGGGCGGTGGTGGTGCGGATGTTGCCACCGCATGCCTGCTCCTGGAGCGGCTCGGCCGCCAGCTGGCGCCCCCGGCGGTGGCGCCTGCCCTGCTCGCGGCCCGTGTGCTCGCTGACCTCACCGATCCGGATGTCCGCAAGGGTCTGCTCGA
>NZ_KB913029.1:283983-286604 GCF_000384115.1 Sporichthya polymorpha DSM 43042 | reverse complement strand
CGGTGAGAAGGGCAGCGCAGTCTCCGAACGTGGGCTGGAGGTCGTCGGAGCGCGCGTCTTCGGAACCCCCGTTGTGATCACCAGCGAGGGCGTGCAGATTGCGGACCAAGCGACCCCGGCGGACAGCCGGGCGGCCCAGGATGCGGTCAACTCCGCGCTGAAGCAGGCGGGACTGACGATCACCATGCTCCCGCCAGCGCCGTCGGCGGCGTCCGCCACCGGCACGGCCGCCACCGCGGATTCCGGCGGCATCGCCATTCACGCCGTCCTGCCGGGCCTGCCGCCGGGTAACGAGGTGCGCCTCATGTTCGGCCGCAGCACCGCCGAGGTGAGTGCGAGCCAGGTGGCGGGCGCCGGCGGAGCTGGGGCGGCCGGGCCGCTCGGGTCGACCGACTCCGGAACCGTGGCGCCGGGAGCGCTGCCGAGCACGGTGGACGCCGCCTTCGCACCGGGGGCCGGGGTCGCGGAAGGTGCGGTGCCGGTGACCGGCCTGCCCGACAGCGCCGTGCCGGGGGTGGCCGGTCTGCCGATCCCCGGGGCCGCAGCGCTGCCCGCGGTTGAGGCCGGGAACTCCTCGCTGCTACGTCGCGCCGTGCCCGCCAGCTATCTCGTGGGGAGCGAGTGCGGTTTCGCCTGCACGTACGGCGTCTTCGGGGCCGTCCTTTTTGCCCTGCCTGTCGCCTACATCACTCGTCGCTACCTGATGGGAGCTTGAGCCATGGCCACCTCCACACGGAACCACCCGGTGATCAAACGGGCGAAGGACAACCCGGAGACCCAGGCGAGGCCGCCACGTCAGAACATCGCGTCGAGCCTGCCGAAGGACCGTCGACTTCTGGGCAGCCTGATCGCCGCCGCCGGCTCGGCGATCGCCTTCCTGGTCGGGTGGATCGGGATGTCGTCGGAGACCGAGGTGTCCCGGCAGATGCCCTATCTGGCGTCAGCGGGTGGCGTGGGAGTCGTGCTCGTCGTCCTCGCGCTCGCGCTGTTCCTCGACTACGAGCACGCTGCGGACCGGAAGGGCATCCAGATGGTGCTCGATCGACTGCAGGCTGTGGAGCGCAACGTGGCTCAGGTCGGCGCGCAGGTCGGGCTGTCGGACGCTTCCGCCGCACCCGTTGGCGCGCGCGACTCGCAGCCGGTCTGAGGGGCCCTGACGTGACGGACCCTCACCTGCGCCTCGATGACCTGTCGATCCACTTCGGTGGGTTGAAGGCGGTCGACGGCCTGTCGCTCCAGGTCGAGCGCGGGAACATTGACGCGCTGCTCGGTCCGAACGGGGCCGGCAAGACGACCACCTTCAACGGGATCATGGGCGTCCAGCGGCTGACCCGGGGTCGGATCTTCGTCGACGGCGTCGACCTGACCGACAAAGGACCGCAGGCGCGTGCCTCGGCGGACATCGGCCGGACGTTCCAGAATCTGTCGCTGATTCCGCACCTGACCGTCGAGGAGAACGTCGCGGTCGGCGTCATCAAATACCGCAGCAGCGGTCTGATCGGCGCCATGCTCCGCCTCCCGCGAACACGTCGCGAGGATCGGGAGACCAAGGAGATCAGCTACCACGCCCTGGACTTTGTGGGCCTCGCCCATCTCCGGGGAGTGAAGGCCGGAGCCCTGTCCTACGGCGACCGCCGCCGGTTGGAGATGGCCCGAGCCCTGGCCAGTGGCCCCAAGCTGCTGCTGCTCGACGAGCCGTCCGCCGGCATGGGCGCCCGCGAGACGCTGGACCTGGCCGATCTTGTCGCACACGCGCGGGACACCTTCGGGCTGACGGTGCTGGTCATCGAGCACGACATGGACTTCGTCCGCAAGGTCGCGCAGAACACGAGCGTCATCGACTTCGGTCGGCTGATCGCATCCGGCAAGACCGCGGACGTGTTCGCCGACCCCGTCGTTGTCCACGCCTATCTGGGAGCACCGGACGAAGAACTGGAGGAGCTGGCCGATGCTTGAGGTCGAAGGCCTGCAGGCTGACTACGGCCCCATCACCGCGGTCCGGGGGGTCTCGTTCTCCGTCACTGATGGTGAGGCGGTCGCGATCCTGGGTCGCAACGGCGCCGGCAAGAGCACGACCCTCAACGTACTGTCCGGCATGAAGGGCGCCGCTCGGGGGTCGGTGCGTTACGAGGGACGCAACCTGCTCAAGATGTCCCCCGAACAGCGGGTGCGTCAGGGCGTCGCGCTGGTCCCCGAGGGACGTGGGATCTTCCGGTCGCTGACGGTCCGGGAGAACCTCCAGGTCGGGGCCTTCAGCGAGCGACTGTCGGCGAAGGCGATGGATGCGCGCATCGAGGAGGTCACGCAACGATTTCCTCGGCTGGTCGAGCGGATGACCCAGCGGGCCGGAAGCCTCTCCGGGGGGGAGGCCCAGATGCTTGCCGTGGCGCGAGGCCTGATGTCGCGCCCTCGCCTGCTACTGCTGGACGAGCCGAGCCTGGGCCTGGCCCCGGTGATCGTGCAGGAGCTGTACGAGCTGTTCAAGCAGGTTCGGCAAGGAGGCACCACGCTGCTGCTCGTGGAGCAGTACGCCCAGGTGGCCCTGAAGTTCACGGATCACGCACACGTGTTCCGCAAGGGCGAGATCGCCCTCAGCGAGCAGTCGTCCCGGCTACGTGGCA
>NZ_KB913029.1:268065-283883 GCF_000384115.1 Sporichthya polymorpha DSM 43042 | reverse complement strand
CGTTGGGCAAGCTCAACATCCTGGTGAACAACGCCGGGGTCTATCCCTACATCACGCTCGAGGAGCTCTCGGTCGCCGAGTTCCAGCGTGTGTACGACCTCAATGTGCTCGGCACGTTCATCGCCATGCGCGAGGCGATCAAGTTCCTCCGCGAATCGGGTGATCGTGGCGCCATCGTCAACCTCTCATCGATGACCGCATTCACGGCGGGGCAGCCCGGCTTGGCCGCCTACGGGTCTTCGAAAGCTGCGGTATCTCAGCTCACGCGCAACGCTGCGCTGGAGTTCGCCGAGTGGAACGTGACGGTCAACGCGATCGCTCCCGGGTTCATCCACACCGCCGGCACCGACCACTTCGTGGCCGGCGGGATGTCCGACCTGCTCCTGCAGCATCAGGTCTTGAAGCGTGTCGGGACACCCGAGGACATCGCGGCGTTGACGGTCGCGTTGTGCGGCCCCGGCTGCTCATTCGTGACCGGAACCACCCTGATCGCTGACGGCGGATTTCTTCTCATCTGAGGCCGCGAGCGGATTTCTCTACCTCGCCCGGGTAGCTCCTGAAAGGAACGTCGGCATGAAGATTTCTGCCCAAGGATCATCGCGGTACCCCCACGTCTTCTCGCCCCTGCAGGTCGGGCCCATGACGGTGCACAACCGCCTGTGCGAGACCACCAACACCATCGGAGCCGGCCGCCTCGAAGGCGCCCCGGACGACGCCTTCATCGTCCACCACGTGGCGAAGGCCAAGGGGGGGATGGCGTGGATCGGGAGTGAAACCTGGCTGCTCGATGCGCCGATGCCGTCGGAGGCCAAGGACGAGATCATTCCGGGCGGAGCCGCGATGCGGTTTCCGCTGTATTACAGCCCCGATGTGATGACGGCGGTGCAGCGATTCGTTGCGGCGGTGCACGAGGCCGGCGCCGTCGCGGTGTTCCAGCTGACGCAACTGAACGCCGTCTTCGGTCCGTCCGCGGTCCCGGTGAGTGGCGCCTACGACTGGGTGTCACATCCGTGCACCCCGGACGAGATCGAGCACTTCATCGCGGCGTACGCCAACGCTGCTGCTGCCTACCACGGCGTCGGGGTGGACGGGGTGGAGTTGCACGCCGCCCACGAGACGTTGCTGCACCTGTTCCTTTCCCCGGCCACCAACCGGCGCACTGACGAGTGGGGCGGTAGTACCGAGGGCCGCTGCAAGTTGCTCGTGGAAACCATCAAGCGGGTCCGCGCCACGGCGGGCCCGGGTCTCGCCGTGGGTTTCCGGTTCACCGCGGGCGAGGCCCGTGCCGGTGGCTTCGACCTCGACGAGGCGGAGCGCATGATTCGGCACATCTGCCGTGAGGCACCTCCGGACTTCGTCAACTTCGACGTCGGGCACTCCTGGGGAGACCCGCCCTACGTTCCGACATCGTTCTACCCGCCGGCCCTCGGAGCGGACCGCGCCAAGCGACTCCGTCGCGCCGTCAACGAGGTCAACGAGGACGTCAAGGTCTTGTACGCCGGCCGCGTGCTAACGGTCGAGATGGCCGAGCAGCTGCTCGAGGACGGCGCGTGCGACCTCGTGGGGATGACGCGCGCCAGCATCAGTGACCCGGAGTTCGCGCTGAAGGCGGCCGAGGGGCGCGAGGAAGAAATTCGCCCGTGCATCGGGTGTAACCGTTGCATCGACAATTCCGTGCACGGAACCGGCACCGGCTTGTTCCAGCTCCAGCAGCGGGCGATGTGCTCGGTCAACTCCACGGCTGGTAATGAGCTGTACTGGGCGGCGAACTACGCACCGGCCCGCCAGCAGCGACATGTCGTGATCGTTGGGGCCGGCCCCGCGGGCCTGGAGACGGCCCGCGTCGCAGCCGGTCGCGGGCACCGGGTCACTGTCCTGGAGCAGCACGATCACCTCGGTGGCCAGGTCTGGCTCGCCGGCCAGATCCCGGGGCGCGAGCAGTTCCTCCGCTTCGTGGACTACCACCAGAGCAACGCCGCCCGGCTCGGCATCGATCTGCAGATGAACACCGCCGCGACCGCGGACAGTGTGCTGGCGCTGTCCCCCGATGTCGTGGTGTGCGCGACAGGTTCCGTGCCCCTGGTGCCACCGATCGACGGAGCCGACGATCCTTCGGTCGTGCAGGCCTGGTCGGTCCTCGACGGGTCTGCACCCCTCGGGCGACGGGTCGCCATCGTGTCCCAGGAGGACGGGATGGAGACCGTCAGCGTTGCGCTGAAGCTCGCGCATGCCGGCCATGAAGTGGAGGTGTTCCACCACTGGGGCGGCATCGGCAACGCCCTGGGCCGTTACACCGTGCCGCCGGTGCTCACCCGGTTGGAGGAGCTCGGTGTGGTGTGCCACAGCCGAGTGCGCGTGACCAAGATCGGCGACGGCCGCCTGGACCTGCAGTCCGCTCTCACTGGCCGCGGAAGTTCAGTGGAGGGGTTCGACTCGGTGGTCCTCTCGTGCGCGTCACGGCCGGACAGTGCATTGCACGACGAGTTGCGAACCGCCGGATTCGGGCGGCTGTACCTGATCGGTGCCGCGTGGACGCCGCGCGGGATCCAGGAGTCGGTCGAGCATGGCATGAAGGTCGGGTTGGAGGTCTGATGGGTCAGAACACGGACGCCGCGCCCGACCCGCGAGAGTTCCCGACGATCGACATCATGAACCACCCGGTTGAGGTCGACCGGAGTCTCGGTACGGACATCTTCCAGTTCGAAGAGTTCAAGATCATGACCCGCACCACCTTCAAGAGCGTGTTCGGTGGTGTCACCCCGGACCCCGAGGTGCTGCGGCAGGCGGCGGCGTTGCAGGGCCACGCCGACGTCGCCGAGTGCGTGCAGGACATGGACCGCCTCGGGTACAGCACACTCGTGGTCTGCGCCACGAAGATGTGGTCCTTCCGCCACCATCACCAACTGATCCTGGACTACTCCCTCGCCGACGTGCAGGACCTAGCCAAACAGGCACCCGATCGGGTGCTGGCCGCGGCCAGCTTCAACCCCTTCGACATCACCGCCTCGCTCGCAGAGATCGACCGGGCGGTCCGAGAGCACGACCTGCGCTACGTCTGGTTCCACCCACAGGGCTTCGGACTCCCGCCCAACGACCGCAAGTTCTATCCCCTCTACGGCAAGTGCGCCGAGCTGGGTATTGCCGTGGGTTTCCAGGTGGGCCACAGTGCGGAGGTTCTCCCCTCCGACGTCGGCCGGCCGATGCTCGCGGACGACGTCGCCATCGACTTCCCCGACCTGCGGATCAACCTCTCCCACACCGGTTGGCCGTGGGTTGACGAGTGGTGCTCGATGCTATGGCGCCACCCCAACGTCTACGGCGACATCTCGGCGTACTTCCCGAAGTCGCTGGACGAGCGGCTCGTCCGCTTCATGAACTCCTCCCGAGGCCGGGACAAGGTCCTGTTCGGCACGAACGGGCTCGGCCTCGAGCGCTGCAAGCTGGAATTTCTCGAACTTCCGCTCTCGGACAAGACCCGCCACGCGGTACTCCACGACAACGCCGTCAGGTTCCTCAACCTCGATGGCGGCACCACACTTGGAAAGGTGACGTCATGACCACTGATACGCGTGCCCAGGGCACCTGGGGCCAGGTCACCGAGGAGGCGGCACAACGCCTCCGCGAGCGGATCGGCGTGGACCGGGACGCCCCGTCGTCCTTCTTCCGCTACAACAGCAACTACGTCGGCAAGTATCTGCAGATCACCTCCCCCTATGTCGTCCGGTACGCCACCGGGATCGCGGACACCAACCCGCTCTACCTGGACCCGGAATACGCGGCCGGTTCGCCCTGGGGCGCGCAGTGGTGCCCCCCTGGTGTGCTGTCGTGGACCGAACGCGTCAACGGCGCCACGGACGGGTTTCCCGGCTGCCACACCATCTGGCGCGGATGTGAGTTGGAATGGAACCGCCCGGTGCTGGTCGGCGACCAGCTCGCCGCCCTGACCCGGCTGGTCGACGTCACCCTCGTGGACAGCTCGTTCAGCTCGCAGGCAGCCGTACAGAACTACGCCACCGACGTGCACACGGCCGAGGGGGAACACCTCGGGACCTACAAGACCTCCTGGCACCGCTTTTCCCGGGGTGAGGCCAAGCGGGCGGAACGGTACGCCGAGACTCCCACGGTGTGGTGGACCGACGAGCAGCTCGCGGAGATCGCGCAGGAGTACAAGAGGCAGAACACCCAGCGTCGGGGCAGCGAGATCCTCTACTGGGAGGACGTGACGCCGGGAACGGCGATCCCCTACATCGTCAAGGGTCCGACGACGCTCACGAGCAAGCTCGCCTTCGAGTCCATCAACTTCCCGGGCGGGTGGGTGGTGGGCCACGAGCTCGCCCTCGAGTTGTTCGAGTCGCACCCGAACCTGCCGATCCGAAACGAGGAGAACGCGCTCGAGCCACCCGTCTCCATTCACTGGACCAATGAGCGCTGCCAGACCTATCTCGGGATGCCCAAGGCCTACGAGGCCGGCTACGAGCGGCTGCACTGGTTCGGTCAGCTCCTCATGAACTGGATGGGGGACCACGGCGCGCTGCGGCGCTTGGCGATCCAGTACCGCAACTTCCACTGGCAGGGTGATTTGATCCGGCTCTACGCCACCGTCACCGGCACGCGTCGCGAGGGAGACCTCAACCTGGTCGACCTGTCGCTCGAAACCAGAACCCACCGGGACGAGGTCACCACGACCGGTGAAGCCACGGTCGCACTGCCGTCGTCCGTGAGCGGGACCGGCCCGGCGTCGAGCGCGTGAGCGCAGGAGAACAAGAGGACACGACCATGACCACCTGGGACTACGACGTCGCGATCGTCGGCGGCGGCGGCGCCGGAATGGCGGCCGCGCTGACGGCCAAGGCGGCCGGGGCGGAGCGGATCATCATCGCCGACTCCGCGAACCTGCTGGGCGGGTCCACGCGGCTGTCCGGGGGTGTCTTCTACGCGGCCGGCACCTCCGTGCAACGGGAGGCCGGGATACCGGACGACACCCCGGACGCGATGTTCGAGTACTACATGACCTTGAACCAGTGGCGGGTCGAACCCGCCCTGGTCCGGGTTCTGTGTGACGAGGCCGCCCCAGCTCTCGAGTGGCTCATCGAGATGGGCGTCTACTTCCCGCCGGAAGACCTGTACGCCTCCGGGGTGGAAGCGGTTCCCCGAGGCCACGCGCCACTCGGGTTCGGAGCAGCAATTGCCGCCGCCCTCGAAGGTCTGGTGGAGTCGGAGGGCATCGACGTCGCAGTGGAGAACCGCGTCGAACGTCTCCTCGTCGAGGACGGCCGCGTGGTCGGAATCGCCGCCCGCGGTGAAGAACTCAGGGCCAAGTCGGTCGTGATCACCACCGGGGGATTCGGCCACAACCCGCAGATGCTTCAGCAGCACTACCCCGAGGCCTGCGACGCCGGAGAATGGACGTGGTCCATCTCCGCGTCCACGTGTGTAGGCGACGGACTGACGATGGGTCAGGACGCCGGGGCAGCGGTCACGGGCCACAACCGCGGCCTGCTGTTGATCACGCCCGGGTTCGCCCGTGAATTGGAGGTGGACCCGCCGGGATGGCTGGTGTATCTGGGCCCGGAGGGTCGTAGGTTCATCACCGAGACCGCCCCCTACTCGGTCATGGCCGGCGCGTTCAAGGAACAGGGGGGTAGGGCGTTCGCGATCTTCGACGAAGCGGCGCGGAGGAGCGCGAAGCCCGATTCAAAGTTCGCGGACGCGTTCGCGGCCGGCATCGTCGCCGTGAATTTCCTGCCCGACTTCCTGGCTCAGATGGCTGACGCGGGCAAGGTCCAGGTCGCGGACTCGGTCGCCGACCTTGCGGCGAAGGTGGGACTGCCGGTCGCCGCCGTGGAGAACAGCATCCTGCGGTACAACGCGGACGCCCAGAGCAGAACGGATACCGAGTTCTTCAAGGATCCGGCCTACCTGCTTCCGGTTGCCGAGCCCCCCTTCTACGCGGTCGAGATGCGCCCCGCGATCGTCTGCCTGACGTCGACGGGTCTGCGCATCGACCCCTCCGCGCGCGTGCTGGACCGCAGCGGGAAGCCGATCGCGGGCCTGTACGCCGCAGGCGAGACCACCGGCGGTGTGCTGGGGGAACGCTACGTCGGCGGCGGCAATTCCGTGGCCAACGCCATCGTCTTCGGTCGGATTGCGGGCCGGACGGCAGCAAGTGAGGCCGCGAAGCTGCCATGACCAGCGGACCCGTCAGACCGAAGTTCTGAGATCGACGCTTGCGCAGGCCGCGCAATCGCTTCACGAAAGGAAGACACTGATGGCGAAGTACCTGTCCGAAGAATGGGGTCGAGCGGTCGAGAAGGCGCTCAACGAGGACCAGGCGTTTCAGGAGGCCACCAAGGGAGTCGATCTGACTCTGCAACAGGTGGTCAACGATGTTCCCGACCTCGGCGAGGTCAAGTACTATTACGTCTTTAAAGACGGATCAGTGAGCTATAACCCGGGCGAGACCGCCGACGCCGACGCGAAAATGACGCAAAATTATGAAACCTCGGTGGCGTTGAACAGCGGAGAGCTCAACTCTCAGCAGGCCTTCGTGCAGGGCAAGGTCAAGCTGACCGGCAACCTGGGCAAGGTTATGAAGAACCAGGGTGCGCTGCAAACCATGGTTCCGGTCCTCACCTCGGTCCCCACCGAGTACTGACGGTCCCGGGGGCGGGATGCCCGTCGGCTTCCCGCCCCCCCGTCGTGCTCCAGAGAAAGTCCCGCGCCCGAACTCTCGACGAGGACGCTCCGTGCCGACTTCAATCAACCTTGCCTCGCTGCTGTGGGATCGTGCCACGGCTGACGGGGACTCCGAGTTCGTCCTCGACGACTCTGCCAGCACCTCGTGGAGCTATCGCCAACTGGCGGACGCGGCGGCTGCGCTGGCGGCGCAGTTGCGCCCTGGCGTGACCGGGGTGATGCTGCCCAACGGGGCGCCGATGCTGGTGACCGCCTTCGCCGCCTGGATGCGCGGGAATCAGGTGGCCCTGCTGAATTCCGCCCTCAGTCCGCATGAGCGCGACCGCGCGATCGTCGAGGCCGGCATTACCCAGCTGGTGACGGCCAAGGCCCTCGCCACGGGTGATGCCCAGGTCGCGGACGCGGAGGTGCTCCTGGCCGAGGATGTGCCGCTGTTCGAACCCGGCGTTGCCGCCAGCGGCACCCCCAATGTTGCCGAAGCTCCCCAGGGCACTGATGCAGTCCTGATCTTCACTTCCGGTACCACAGGGAGCGCCAAGGCAGCCCGGCTCACCCACGAGCGGCTCATCCAAGCCGCGGAGTCCATGGCGCAGTCCCTCAAAGGGCGGCCCGGCCCGTACCCGGTCGCAGCGCCAGAAGTGCCGCCCAACCTGGTGGCCGGTCCACTCGCTCAGACTGGGGGCGTCAACACCCTCGTCTTCGCCCTTGTCGTCGGGCGGCGGCTGCTGATAATCGACCGCTTCAGCCCAGCACGGGTGCTGGACCTGGCTCGAAAGCATCGACTCGACACCTTCGTCGGGACCCCCACCATGCTGCAGATGCTCGCCACGTTCGACGGCGACTCGACTTGGCCGTCCCTGCGCAAGGTCATCTCCGGCGGGGCTCCCCTCACCGCAGCGGTCCAGGAGCGATTCGAACGCCGATTCGGAGTCCACATCACCCAGGTGTACGGCCAGACCGAGACCGGTTACATCGCGGGCTATTCCACAGACGATGTCGCGGCAGGTCTGCGCCGACCGGGCTCGGTGGGGCGCCCCTATCCCGGCGTCGAGATCGTCATCAAGGACCCGGCCGGGCGACCGGTGCCGGCGCGCACCTCCGGGGAAGTCGTCGTGCGCACTCCGTTCAGCATGAAGGGCTACGCCGCGGCGGGCGCCGATGGGTCAAACCAGGGCGCCGACGCGGAGGGCTGGTTCGAGACCGGCGACCTCGGTTATCTCGATGAGGACGGCTACCTCTACCTGGTCGGCCGATCCAAGGAACTCATCCTGTGCGGCGGCTTCAACGTGTACCCCGCCGAGATCGAGCAGGCACTTCTCTCCCACGACAGCGTCCTGGAGGCCGCCGCGTTCGGCATTCCCGACGAGCGGCTGGGCGAGGTCCCGGTGGCGGCCGTCGAAGCCCGCACCGGGACGTCAACCGAGGAGCTCACTTCTTACGTGCGGACCCGGCTCGCGCACTACAAAGCACCGCGCGAGATCCGGATCGTGGACGAGCTCCCACGCACCGAGTCGAACAAGATCCTCAAACGCGCCCTGCGCGATGACTGGCTGCGCTCGGAGCAGGCGGGATGCCCGCAGTGAGCACCCCCCGCCTGGACCTGTTGAACGGCGTCGAGCTCATCGAGGTCAGCTCCTCACTGCGGGGTGGGTTCGCCGGCCGGACCCTCGCCCTGCTCGGTGCCTCGGTGACCCGGTGGGACTATTTCGGGGGCGAACGCGACGCGGCTCTTACCGAATGCGACGAACACAAGAAGCTAGAGCCGTACCCGGTTGACGACGCCGAGCGGGCGGCGCGGCTGGGGGCCGCGCACGGGGTGATCGACGACTGCGGTGTCGGTGCGCTCGCGGCCGCTTGCCGCAGTGCCGGTGTTCCCTACGTCGCCGTCACCGACCTGGGCCTGACAGAGGCCCATCCCAACCCCGCGCCCGGCCTGGTCGACGCCGAGTCCGGCATCATGTGGGACCTCGGCAGGGACGGCGCTCCGCCCCTGCCCTTGCCCGGGGGAGTGGGGGCGACCCTTGCCGGCATTCACGCCGCGACCGCCCTGGTCTGGTCGCTGCTCAGCCGGACCGGAGACCCGGCGCCCCAAGCGGTCGACATCGCGACGGCGGATGTTGTCACGGCGCAGGTAGGCACCTATCACACCTTCCTACGGGCGTACGGCGGTTCCTGGACGCCGACCGTGCGGCCGAGCCGGGGATCTCTGGGCTCCTCGCTCGCGCTCGGGGCGTTGCTGGACTGCACGGACGGAGTCGCCCTCGTCTACGTCACCGTGCCCGGGCAACTGGCCAGGCTGCATGCGATGATGCCCCCAGGTTTCGCGGAAAAGTTCCCAACCTATCGCGACGGCCTGGTCAAGCGCGAGGACTTCGTCGCCGAACTGCGGGAATGGGCCGCCACTCGGACTCGGCGCGAGGTTCTCGACGACGCGGAACGGCATGGCGTCGTGTGCTCGCCGTTCCTTGAGATGGACGACCTGGATCTCGGTGGAATCCTGCCCCTGCTCCGGGCTTCCATATCTGATCAACCGGCACTTCCACTGCCGTGGCTCGTCGTGGGAGCGGAGGTGGCCAGCCATGTTCCGGGTGCTTGAGTTCGGCGGGAACTGGAGTGGCCCGATGGTGGGCCAATACCTTCAGGCGCTGGGGTGCCAGGTGATCCGCGTGGAGTCGCGGGATCACCTGGACGCCGTGCGCCAGCTCCCCGCTCCGCGGGACTGCGGCGCAAAGATCGAGGGGGCGACCGCCGCCGACAACCCGTACTTCGCCCAATTGAATGCCGGCAAACAATCGGTAGAACTGGACTTACGCACGCCCGATGGCCTCGCGGCTGCGCGAGCCCTCGCGGCCGGCGCGGACGTGATCGTCGAGAACCTGGCGCCTGGGGCGATCGACCGGCTCGGCATGTCCTACGCCGTATTGGCTGCGGGGAATCCCGCGCTGTGCATGCTCTCCATGCCGACACTGCACCCCGGCGACCCCCGCGAGTCACTACGCGGATACGCGCCGGTCTTTACCGGCCTCGGGGGGCTCGAGTCCCAGGTGGGCTATCCCGGTGAGATCACCGGCATGCTCATGACCGGTTGGGGTGACCCCGTCGGGGGCATGACCGGGCTGCTCGGGTTGCTCGCCGCACTGCACCGGCGGCAGCAGACCGGGCTCGGCTCGTACGTGTCCGTGTCGCAGATCAAAGCCGTAACCTGGCAGCTACTCGCGCCCTTCACCCAGTGGCGCGACGGCACCAAGGCGACGGACGCCCTCTCCGTCGTGCTGCCGACAACGGATCCCTCGCGGTGGATCGCCGCGTCGCTCACCGACGATGAGTGGCGGCCACAGTCTGGCGAGCCGATCGCGGAATGGTCCGCTGTCCGCTCCGCCGAGGACATCGTCGCGGCGCTCGCCGCGTCGGGCCACGCCGCCGCCGTGGTGCAGCGCATCGACACCGCCTCCGACTCCGACAGGGCGCGCCGCCGTGGGGTCGTGGAGGACGAGCGCAGTGAGGTCATCGGCACGTGGCACCGATACCACGTGCCGTGGCGGGTCGAGGGCCGGGTACCGAAGGTGCACGGAGCAGTGCCGCGCCTCGGGGAGCACACCGAGCAGTTCGTGAACAAGTCCGCGCCGTGCGCGCAGGCAACAGTCGACAGTGGGAGAGACGATGCTGGATCGGTTTAGCCTCGAGGGCCGGACGGCACTCGTCACCGGAGGGGCTCAGGGAATCGGACGCGCGTTGTCCCTTGCCTTCGGCGAGGTGGGGGTGTCGGTCGTGGTCGGTGACCTCAACGCCGATATGGCGGCGGGGGTTGTCAAGGAGATCGTCGCCGCCGGCGGGGTCGCGCGGGGGATCCGGATCGATGTAGCCGACGAGCAATCCGTTGTCACTGCGTTCGCAGAACTTGGCGGCGCGCTGGACATCCTCGTCAACAACGCGGGTATCTACCCGATGCACACCATCGAGGGGCATCCGCTGACGCTCTTCGACACGGTGATGCGGGTCAACTTGGGCGGGACGTTCTTGTGCACGCGCGAGGCCGCCAGGCTGATGGCCGCGCGAGGCGGAGGGTCCATCGTCAACCTGGCATCGATTGCGGCGGCCCGTGCCGGCCAACCGGCGGTCAGCGCCTACGGGGCCTCCAAAGGAGCAATCGCGGCGTTCACCCGCAACGCTGCGCTGGAACTGGCTGACGCCAACATCCGGGTGAACGCCATCGCGCCGGGCTTCATCAAGACCGAGGGGACCTCGGAGTTGTTGCAGGACTTCATGGTGGACCTGGTCCTCCAACACCAGGCCGTCAAGCGGATCGGCGCCCCCGAGGATCTGTGCGGGATGGTGCTGGCACTCGCCGGAGACGGCACCTCGTTCGTCACCGGCCAGACCATCTTCGTCGACGGCGGCTTCCTGCTCGTCTGACAGCCAACGCGACTCCCTTCCCTGGAGGACAACCATGACGGTGGACAACATCTCCGCGATCACCGGCTACGACCCGTTCGACCTGGAGACCCGCAAGTACCCCTACGACCACTACGCCTGGCTTCGAGAAAACAGCCCGGCTTATTACGTCGCAGAGCACGACTTCTGGATCCTGTCCCGCCACGAGCACGTCGCCTGGGGTGTCAACGCGACGGATGTGCTTTCCTCCGCCGAAGGCATCGCGGTGGAGCGGGTCGTGGATCTCAGCGCGCTCGGCATGGAAGGCGCGGAGAACCTCAGCGAGGTCATGATCTCCAAGGACCCGCCGGACCACCGCCGCCTGCGCGACCTGGTCCAGAAGGAGTTCACCCCGCGCCGAATCGCCGGGTGGGAAGCCAAGGTCCGGGACATCACCGAAGCGTGCGTCCACGACCTCATGGAACACAACAAGTCGGGCAACGCCGACCTGACCGAGCACCTGGCCACCCCCCTGCCGGTCACTGTCATCGCTGAGATCCTCGGTATCCCGACAGCGGATCGGAAAAAGTTCAAGGATTGGTCCGAGGACATCGTTTATCTCATTGGCGGTGGCATCGACCCGGCGCTGCAGATGACTGCCCTCGGCTCGGCGATGGAGCTGGCCACGTACTTCGACGCCATCGTGAACGAGCGGCGGGCGCAGCCGGGGGAGGACCTGATTAGCGTCTTGCTCGGCTCGACGAAGGACGGCGACTCCCTCGCGCACCACGAGGTCATCGCCCAGTGCATGTTGTTCCTCATCGGGGGGAACGAGACGACGACCAACCTCATTGGCAACACGCTGCACGCCCTGGTGCAGCATCCGGACCAGCTGCGCCGCTGCGTCGAGGACCCGTCCTTGATCGAGTGGGCCATCGAAGAGACGCTGCGATGGGACGCCCCGGTGCAGGGCCTGTTCCGCACCTCGCGCTCGCCTTTCGAGATCGACGGCACTGAGATCCCGAACGATGCGCGGGTCCAGCTGCTCTACGGCTCCGCCAACCGTGACGAGCGGCAGTACCACAACGCTGCGAACTTCGATCTTGATCGGAGGTCCCGCAACCACTTCGCGTTCGGCGGCGGCCCGCACTACTGCATCGGGGCTCCCCTGGCCCGGCTGGAGACGCGGATCGCCATGGAGTACCTCTTGCCCCGGATTCGCAACATAGAGATCCGCGACGAACCGCAGATGAACTACAACGTCCTTGTCCGTGGTTTCCGTTCGTTGCCCATTGCATTCGACGCCTGATCTGTTCCGATCTCCCCTGTTGAGGAGCTGCGCATGCCCACCAAGCTGATGGTCGTCTGGACCAATCCGGTCAGCAAGGAAGCTGAGGAGGAGTACAACACCTGGTACAACAAGGTGCACCTGCCCGACGTCCTGCGGGTCCCCGGGTTCGTGGCCGCAACCCGCTACCGCTACACCGGTGTCCCAGCTCTCGAAGGAATGGACGACCCGCCGCACCGGTACCTCGCCCTCTACGAGGTGAACGCGGAAAACGTCAAGGAGGCGGCCGAAGTGCTCGCCGCGGGCGTGGGGGCAGGCGAGATCGCCCTGTCTGAAGCCCTGGACATGTCGAGTTTCGCCGCGCACTTCTTCGAGCCCGTCTCCGATCGCCTCGTCGAGGAGAAATAGCGATGGCGCGGATCCCCGAGGATGTACAGGTCGAGGTCCTCGAAGATTCGTGCATGGGCATCGGTGACTGCCGACGCCTCATGCCGAAGGTCTTCGTCGAGGGCGAAGAGCATCTCTCGGTCGTCGCCGCGACCGGCGAGGAGGACTTTGATGTGGAGGAACTCGTCGAAGTCGCCTACACCTGTCCCAACTCCGCGATTGCCGTGCGCAGGGACGGCCAGAATCTGCTGTCCTAGCGAGCTTTCCCGGCAAGGGCTACCGCTGCGAGTTCCGGGGCTCGCTTTCCCGTGATCGCCTCGTGGTGATCCGGCAAGATCCTCCTGCTGCGCGGTACGCACGCGGGAGGGGAGCACCGGCGAGAGCGGGATCGGGCGCGGGACATCCCTCGCGTCGCCCCAACCGCCGCGAGCACGTCGTGCGGGCCGCGGTGACGGTGTTCGCGCGGCAAGGATTTCAGGGCACAAAGATCCAGGACGTCGCCGCGGAGGCCCACGTCGTCACGACCGCCGTGAACTACCACTTCTCCAGCAAGGACGAGCTGTACGAGGCGGCGCTCGAGAGCGTCTTCCGCCAGCTCGACGAGGTGGTCGAGGAGGTCCGCTCACCGGAGGGCGAGGTGAGCTTCCACGGGGTCATCGGTGCGATGTGGGACTGGGTCGAGAACAATCCTGAGCCGGCCAATCTGCTGTACCACCAGCTGCCCGGAGCGACCGCCAGCTCTCTGCAGATCCGGCAGGACTTCGAACGCCGCCAGATCGAGCGGGTGCTCGACCACGGCCGGTCCGAGCCAAGCAACCGCCGGCACACCGCCCTGCGCTGGACCGTCACGTCACTGATCATGCGCAGCCTGTTAGCCCTCGGCACGAACGTGCAGTCGCTACGGCTCAACGACGGCCCGCTGGCGGGACCTTCCACCGCGACGCTGCGCACGGCTTGCGAAGCCGTCTCGCTGCGCATGATCTCGGCCGCCGAGAAGCGGTGACGACGCTCAGGGTGAAATTCCCCAGACCTGCTTGGCAACCCTGGGGAGATTCGCCGAGCGTCATCATCTTCACCCGTGCAGCCCACCGCGGACATGCATCGATACCCGGGGGCCATCCGGGAGTCGGAGGCGTGCCCCGGGGGTGTGTGTCAAAGCCGCCGGACCGCCAACAGGCCAGGCTTGGCTCCGGGCGTGATCAGATGTGTGACCGGGATCGGATGCCTGGGTGGCGCTGTTAGGGGGCGTGGCCCGGAGGATCATGCTGACTTCGGCCTCGAATTGAACCCCTTGGTAAGTGCCACGAACCTGCTGTTCATCGACCGCAGGCATGCCGGTTAAGGGGGCCCAGCAGGTGCGTTGGCTCTGGGTGCCGGTCAGGTCACCCTTCATCGTGGTCGTGCGTTCGATGATGTAGCACAGCAGGCGGGATCCCGCGACGCTGACGGTGCGCGTTCCGGTGACCGTCGAAGTCGTCGTACCGCGCGTGTCCTCGGCACGCCACTGGGACGTCCAGCTGTCGCCGACGCGCAGGGGCGTGCGCACCAGTTGCTGGGGAGTATCGAAGGTTCCGCCGTATGCCATGCCGAGGGCGCTGACGCGCTGGGACAGTGCATCGACCGAAGAGCGGTGGTAGCGACGCTGCTCCTCGGCGCTTGCGAAGCTGGTCTTCGTCGTCACGCGGAACTCCGGCGCGGTCGCGGTGCCGCCAGTTCTCGTGACGATCGAGTCCGCGTCCTCAGCGAAGGGTTGCGCCGTTCCGGCCGCGCCCACGGTGCGAGTGCCCTTCACCTGATAGGTCCAGCGCCCCTCGGTGGGCGCTGCGACTGAAAGGGCATCAGATGCTGGGGTCATGGGCGGTGCCATGGGAGGGGTCGAAGCTTTCTTGGACCGCTTAGGCTGCTGAGTTCTCGCGTTCCGGGGCGAGAGCGACGGCGAGGGTTCCGCCTCGGCCACGGGTGCCGGTGCCGCCGGTTGGCTCGTCTTCGCAGGGGGAGCGGTAGGCGCGGCCACCGTGGCGCTTGCGGCATTGGCTGGCGCAGTTGCCTGGGCGGGGACCTCCACGATCGCCAAACGGTCTCGCGCCGCAAACGCCAGTCCCGGGAGGGCAACGGCGAGGGCAAGGAAGCTCGCCACGGCGCTGGCGACGGCTATGCGTGGCCGCGCAGCGGGGGCGCGTCCCGTGGACGGCCAGAACGCATACCGACCGAGCAGAATGGTAGCGGCGGGCACCACCAGCGTGCGGACCACGAAGGTGTCGATGAGGATGCCGACGGCGACCCCGAATCCAATTTGGCGGATGCTCGGCAGCGGCGTGATGAGCAGTGCGGCGAAGGTTCCGGCTAGGACGAAACCGGCCGCGGTGATCGTGGGCCCGGTGCTGACGAGCGCCTTGACCGTGGCCTCACGGACGGTATGGCCGGCATCGAGTTCTTCGCGGATCCGACCGACAATGAAGATGTTGTAGTCCGAGCCGAGCGCGATCAGCATCACGAAAAGGAAGATCGGCAGGTAAAACGCCACGCCCGCGTGCCCGAGGATTCCTTGGAAGACCAGGGTCGTGATCCCGAGCGCGGCCAGCATGGACAGCGCTGCACTCGCGAGCAGGTACAGCGGGGCGATCACGGAACGGACCAGCGCTGCGAGGACGGCCAGGATGATTCCGAGGACCAAGGCCCCCACGGTGCGCACGTCAGCGTTGGCGAGGGTTTGAATGTCGCTGAAGTAGGCGCTGGGTCCGCCGACAGCTACGCGGGCGCCGCCGAGATCGCTCTCCGCGAGGGCGGTCGCCGCGACCGAGTCCATCTCCCGAGTCGTACTCAGAACCGAGGCGGCATAGGGGGAGGAGTCGAAAGCGACCACCACCCGGGTTGTTCGGCCCTGGTCACCGAGGAAGTAGCTGAGCCGCTTGCCCAGCCCCGGATAGTCGCGGAGAAGGTCCGCGGTGATACGGAGGCCGCCCGGTGAGGAGAGGGCCGCGAGCAACGGGCCGACGTCCGTGCGATTGGGGTCGATGCCGAGCGCGCGTGGGTCGGTGGTCCCCCCGGTGAACTCCTGCAGTGACTCGGTCGTCAG
>NZ_KB913029.1:263799-267965 GCF_000384115.1 Sporichthya polymorpha DSM 43042 | reverse complement strand
GCCCCCAGCGCTCGTCCGCTTGGTGCGTTCGACCCGCCGCCGGCCGGACCGGCCAGAACAAAGCACGGCCCGCCAGGCGCATGAGGGCCGGGGTCAACGTCAATGAGGCAAGAACGGTGACAGCGATCGCTACGCCGAGCACCGGTCCGAAAGATCGGAGCAGACCTAGCTCCGCGGCGGCGAAGGCGAAGAATCCTAAAGTGACCGTCGCGCCCGAGGCGACGATAGTGGGCGACACCGCCGCCGTCGCCGTGGCCAACCGCGCCGGGTCGTTGCGCTCGGCGTGCTCCTCAGTGCTGAGGGTTTCGCGGTATCTCGACAACACGAACATGACGTAGTCGGTGCCGGCGCCGAACGCCATCACGATCATGAACGTCTCGGCGAGGCTGGCCACCTCCAGACCAGCATCGGCCAGATAGCCGGCCAGACCGCGGGCAACCAGGAACGCGCAACCGATGGTGATCAGCGAGATCAACGGTGCGAGCAGCGACCGGTATACCAGCATCAGGATGAGCAGCACGAGTAAGACGGTGGCCACCGCCGTCTTATCGAATGCCTCGAGCGTTGCTGACGCCTGGTCGGCCGCGAGTGCGGCCAGCCCGGTGACCTCAATTTGCAAGCCAGGGGGCATGGTGGAGGAAAGATGGTCACGGAGGAAATCGACCGCCCGCTCGGCTGAGGCGCTAGCGAACTGCGCCTTCAAGCTGACGATCACCAACTCTGCCGCGCCGTCCGGGGCGCGCAGCACCGGGGCCAGCTCTGGACTGGTGGCCGTGCTCTGCACGGCCTTGACGTGCGGCTCCGCGGCGGGTGAGCGGAGGAGGTCGACGATCGACCGTATGTAGGCGTGATCGCCCGGCTGAAGACCGCCGGGTCGTGCCACCACGATCACCGCCGGATCACGTGAGGGGTCGTCGGGAAACGCCGACCGCATCAGGGCATCCGCCTGGCTCGAGGGAGCAGATGCCGGCACGAAAGCCGTCTGGTCGGCAGTCCCCAACTCACGGACGCTCGGTGCGCTGATCGTGACCCCCACGGTCAGGGCGATCCAGAGCACGGCGACCAACCAAGCGTGCCGTTGCACGAAGTGGGCGTTTCTCATGCGTCGCCTCGAAGTCCGCGCACAACGAAGTCGATCAGCGAGTCACCAACCGCGTCAGCGTCGAACTCACCTTCGACAACCAAGGCCTGCAGCGCCGCGATGGTGACTGCTCCGAATACTGCCGAGGCGATCCCAGCCGGGTCGCCCACCGCCCGCAGTGAACCGTCGGCCGCACCCTCCTCGAGCACCGCCATGACGGGGGCGTGAAACGCCGCGACCAGTTCCGCGACGGTGTCGGCCAACTGCCCGGTCTGGTCCAGGTTCCCAATCAGCACACGGCACGCCTCCGGATACTCGGCGGTGGTGGCGAGGACGGCGCGGACCGTGGATTCAAGGCGATCCCGGGCGTTCCCCGGACCTTCGGTAGCCGTGCGGACGGCCGTCGCCAGGTGACCGATCGTGGAATGCATGAGCCAGCTGAGTACCGCGTCCTTGCCGCGAAAGTGGTAGTAGAGCGTGGCTCTCGGGACCCCGGACGCGGTGACGAGGTCGTCCATGCGCGTCCCGCCGAACCCCTTGCGTACGAAAACCTCGGCAATCGCACGCGCGGAGGAGAGCAGCCACGCGGGTTGGGGTCGCATCACGCGCTCCAAACGCTCCGTTGGACGGCACGTTTGGACGATACATCCAAATTGGTGATCCAATCGATGCTCGACCGGGAACCTCAGAGCGGCGTACCAAAATTTAATCGACTGGTTGATATGTTCTTCGCGCCAGACAGATGTCAGCTCCGGGACACCCGCCGGGGCGATAAGGTGGAGATCCCCTATGACGCACGTTGTGTTGGCCGACGAGACGTCGGACGGAATGGACTCTGTCCTGGCAGCCTTGCTTCTGGCTGCGGCGGCGGATCCCATGAAGGCGCGCGTGCTGAGCCGAATGCGTGGATCGGTGCGCATCACGATTACCGATGCGGACACTGAACTTGGACTGCGCTTCACACCCCACGAGATAGTGGTCTCACGCGGAGAGTCGGATGCGGATGTGCACGTCGCGCTCCCCGCAGAATCCCTGATGAATCTCGCCGCTGTCCCTCGATGGGGCGTGATCCCTCGCTTCACGACGCCGGCCGGGCGAAACCTCTATCGGCAACTTCGGACTCGTGAGGTGCGGGTTCGGGGCGTGCGACACCTCCGCCTGGTGCGTGGACTGATGGACGCGCTCGCCCCCTGATGCCCGGGTGCTGCACGGACGGGCCGTCAGCGGTCAGTTGTGCTGAGGGACGCCAGAAAGTCGAGAACCCGAGAGGTGAATGCCGCGTTGTCGTCTCCGGCGACCATGTGGCCGGTGCCTTGGACATCGCTGGTCTCCGCGCCACGAATGAGCGTGCGCAGTTCGGCGACCCCGGCGTCGCTGACGATGTCGGACTGTGCGCCTCGAAGCAGGAGGGTCGGAGTGGTGATACGAGCGGCCGCTGCTTCGCACCTACGTTGCACTGCGCCGCTGCTTTCCAGTGAGATCAGGTCGAGCAGGGCGGGATCCCAGTGCCACTGAAAACGACCGTCTGCCCCCTGTCGTAGGTTCTTGACGAGGCCGTTTGCGGACCGGACCGGCCGCTGTCTGCTCGGGTTGTACGCCCGCACGGCCTCGGCGGCGGACGCAAGCGAGTCAAAGCCCCCGGACGTTGACTGCATGAAGTCGCGGATGCGCTCGACGCCCTCCACCTCCAAGCGCGGAACCACGTCGACGAGCACCAGGGCGCGGGCCAACGGGCCGCGTTCGCCCTCCGCGACAAGTGCGGTCAAGCCACCCAGGGACGCGCCGACCAGTACCGGCGGCTCGGCGAGGCCGCTGAGGACCGCGAGCAGGTCGCCGACGAATGCGTCCAGTGTGTAGGTGCCATCCGAGGCCCAGGAGCTGTCCCCGTGCCCCCGGGCGTCCAGGGAAACGACATCCCACCCGTCGGTGCTGAGGGCCCGGGCAGTGTCCGCCCAGGAGTGCCGGGTCTGACCCGCCCCGTGCAGCAGCAGGACCAACCCGCGTCGCCGGCCGACGGGTGGCCACCGGTCCGCGATGAGTTCGACCTCGGCGCTGCGGTAGGTCACGATTCCAGATCCGGTCGCCGTGCCGCGGCGCTCGGGCAATGCCTCAGGCTTCACCCGTCAGGTCCCTTTCTGGTGCGAAGCGGTCGACGTTATTCCGTCGAGGAAGAGGGCGACCAGGCGGTCCGTGCTTTCAGCTACTGACCACGAATCGCCGCTGCTCAGATGAGCCAGGCCGGTCATCGAGAGGGCACCGAAGATGGCGATGGCCGTCGCCCGGGCGGCCGAGTCGGACCGGAAGCAGCCGTCCGCCCCGCCTTCTCGTAGCAACTCCTCGACGGGGTCGATGAAGGCCCGGTCGATCATCGCGGTGACCTCGGGCATGCGGGCCGCGCGGCCCAGGTCTCCGACCAAGGCCCGGCACACGTCCGGCTGCTCGAACATGATGGTCAACTGCGCGCCCATGACTGATGCGAGGCGCTCACGGCAGCCACCCGGCGCAGCGGTCGCGATGGTGACCTCGTCGTGCAGACGGTGCAGTAAGTCCCTGAGCAGGAACGCAAGGATCTCCTGCTTGCCCGCGAAGTAGTAGTAGAGCGTGGCCTTGGGCACCCCCGCGGCCGCGGCCAGGTCCTCGATCTTGGTGTCGTCCAAGCCGCGGTCGGCGATGACCGCGGCAGCCGCGGGCAGTTTGGCCGCGATGGCGGCCGGGACATCTCGCATGAGACTGCTCCCGTAGTTTGGACTGCTAGTCTAAACTACGGGTTCTGGCGTTGGGGAGGGACGATGCTCGGTCAACGCCTTGACTCCGACCTCCCACGAGGACGCCCGGTAGTGGGGCTGTGTGTGCTGTGCGCTGCCTTGGTGCTGGTCATCGGGTCGATGACCTCATTGGCAACCGCTCTGCCGGTGATCGGCCGATCAACCGGCGCCACCCAGGGCGAGCTGACCTGGATCGTCGACGCCTACGCGGTGACGTTCGCGGGGTTGCTGCTGCCAGCGGGCGCGCTCGGCGACAGGTATGGGCGCCGGCGCATGCTCATCCTCGGACTGGTCATCTTCGCGGCGGCTTCTGCTGCGGG
>NZ_KB913029.1:259034-263699 GCF_000384115.1 Sporichthya polymorpha DSM 43042 | reverse complement strand
CCGGCCTCCTGCCGGGTCAGGCGCACCGGTTCCTGGTTGGGTTTTTCTCCGGCCAGAACCCTCACGAACTCAGACGCAGACCAGGGGGTCAGCGTGGGCATCTTGCGGGAGACGACTTTGGGCAGCTCGGTGTCCGCGCATGGGTTGAAACCGATGATGCGGTCGCGAACAGCCCGCTTGAAGATGCTGTGCAGCATGACGTGGTACTTCACGACGCTGCGGGCTGACAGCCCGTCAGCGACAGCCTTGGTGACCCAACCCTGCACGGTGGAAGGCAGGATCTTCGCCATCGGTAGATCACCGAAGTAGGGCAAGAAGTGCTTGTCGAGGTAAGAGCGGTAGCCGGCCTTCGTACTGACCTCGAGGTGTCTACTCGGCCACCACGTCTTTTCCACGTAGTTCCGGAAGGTGACCTTTCCCGCGGTCCGGTCGAACCACGTGCCGGACTCGACGCTGCTCTCCGCGCGCCGGCCGGCAGCGCGGGCTTCGCGCTCTGAGGGGAAAGTTCCAGCTGACCGCTTGTGTCCCGCGGGGTCGCGATAGATGGCTTGGTAGCGCACGCCGGAGTCGCCTGGCCGCTTCATCACCCACGGCATGCCCACACCCCCCACGCGCTGATGTAGGCAGCTTGTAGGCAAATGTAGGCGGACTCAAACGGACGTCGGTGGATGCAGCCGGACCAAAAACTAGCCTTTGACCTGCAGGAATAGCTTGATCGCATGCTTGCCTGTGTGCGCGATCAGCGCCAGAATCTCGGCTCACGACCCAGAGGTCGGTTATATCTGACGCACCGTTAGGATCGAGGTCGCGATCTAGTGCTGCGACACGAAAGGTTGGCGTTGTAACCGTGTCGGGTTGACCGGCCGGCTCTGGGTCTCGAGGCTGGGGGCTCGGAGGTGGTGGTGATGGCCCGTCAGCCTGAGGTGTTCGTGCGGCCGTTGGACCCGGCCGAAGCGGAGCGTCTGGTGAAGATCACGCGCACGACGCGCGACCGGATCCGGTTGCGTCGGGCGGGGATCGTGTTGGCGTCCTCGCAGGGGCGCTCGGCGGCGGACGCGGCCGGGATGTTCGCCGCGACTGCGCAGTACGCGCGGGAGGTGATCCATGCGTTCAACGCCCAGGGGTTCGCCGCGTTGGACCCAAAATGGAGCGGGGGCCGACCCAAGAGGATCGGCCCCCAGGCCGTTGAGCTGATCTGCCGGGTCGCCAAGACCGCACCGGCGCAGGTCGGGTTGCCGTTCACCACCTGGAGCCTGACAAAGCTGGTCGAGCACCTCGCCGCCGCCCACCGGTTGAAGGTGAGCACCGAGACCGTGCGCCGGGTGCTGCGCACCGCCCGGATCTCCTGGCAGGCCACGAAGACCTGGAAGGGCGGTCGGGACCCGGACTTCGCACTCAAGATGGGCCGGGTCCTGGACCTCTATGACAACCCACCGGCCAACGGGCGGGTGGTGTGCGTGGACGAGTTCGGGCCGCTGAACCTGCAACCGCGCCCCGGCCGGGGCTGGTTCCCCACCTCCCGACCGGCACGGCTGCGCGCGACCTACATCCGCACCGGCGGGGTCCGGCACATGTACGCCGCCCTCGACCTGGCCAGTGGGCAGATGTTCTGGCGGTTCCGTGATCGTAAGCGGTGGCAGGAGTTCCTCGCCTTCTGCAAGCAGTTGCGCGCCCGGATCCCCGACGGTCGGCTCTACCTGATCTGCGACAACTTCTCCCCGCACAAGAAGGCCGAGGTCAGCGACTGGTGCGCCCGCAACGACGTGGAACTGGTCTTCGTCCCCGCCCACGCGTCCTGGCTGAACTGGATCGAGTGCGAGTTCACCGCCCTGCGCTACTTCACCCTCGACGGCAGCGACTACCCCAGCCACACCGCCCAGGAGGCCGCCATCGCCGGCTACCTGCGCTGGCGGAACAAGCGCGCTCAACCGAAGCGCCACTTCGCCGTCGACTCCAAGATCCGCCGCCCGGATTACCTACCCAACGTTGCGTGACGCGGCACTAGCATGCGTCCCGTCACGAAGACTTTCTTTCCGTGCTCCGTCGCGAGGTCAGTCGTCACGGTGCTGCGGGTTCGCGACGAGGATCCTCGTCGTCTCACGAGCGGCGGCTTGTAGCGGCGCTTCACCAGGTTCCGCTTGCGGTTCAAAACCCGCCCGGGAGACCTCTGTTGACCGGTGTTCTCTGAGATTTGATGCCACGCGATCAGCGGCGGCTCATGTTCAGCCTGCCATGCTTGCAAGTTGTCTCGCGATCGAATGAAATCCTGTCCGAAGCGAGGTGCGGCCTTGAAGCATCCCGCTCGACCAGATGGCACGGATGCCCGGGGAGGGCCTGATGCGAGTCTCGCGTCTTCGCCTGCACGACTTCCGTGGTTGGTCGACACTCGATCTTCGGCCGCGCGGCCATGTGCTGTTGGCCGGGGTCCCGCGTGCCGGCCGAAGCGACGTGATCGTCGCTTTGACCCGATTGCTCGATCCTTCATCGCTTCGAGCGCAGCCTTCGTTGGCGGACATCCGCCAGAAGCGAATGCCGACTGCTGCGGGTGAGGCTGTGCCTTCTGCGGACGTCGAAGACGAAGATGCCTCGTCCACGAATATCGCGGCCGCCTTCGGCGATGAGCAGTTCGACGACGACGCCGGTGATGCCGGGGACGCCGACGTTGTGGAGGCCGTAACACTCGCCCCATGGGCGGAGGTCGAGGTGACTCTTGTCGACCTTGACCTTGAATTGGCGCAACTGTGTAACGGGTTCCTAGAACCTCTTGACGCTGAGGGGCAGGTGGACGTCTCGGGGAGTGCCGCGCCTGACGCGGCGCTGGGGGTACGGCTGGCCTACCGCGTGAGTTATGACGCGCAGGCCGACGCAGTTGACCAGGTCGTGTTCTTCCCGGTGCGTAGTGATCCGGCGACGGATCGATACGCGCGCGTTCCCGCGGCGGTGCGGCGGGCATTGCCCGTGGTGACGCTGAACACGGCACGGCCGCTCCAGTTGCGAGCGGAGGGCGTACTGCGGCGACTCATCGCTGATCGCGACGCCGCAGCTGCCTCGGCCGCGTTCCGAACGTTGCGCGAGGCCGTGGCGACGGCCACCGACGACCTGTCGGCCGACCCGACGATTGCGGGCACTGTTGACGCGGTCCTGGCCGCAGGCGGATTGAGCGGCCACCTCGCTGATGTTGCGCCGACCGCCGCTGCGGTCCGATTCCGGCCAGAGGACGGGTCCCTCTCGGCACTGCTGCGTGCAGTGCAGCCTGCCCTTGATCTCGACGACGCGGGCCTCCTGACGCTGACTAGCCACGGGTCCACCGCAGCCGCCGTGCTTGCAGCCGCTGAAGCGCTCTTACTCACGGCATCGGTGGAAGGCGCGATTGTTCTTGGTGACGACTTTGGCGATGGGCTGGATGCCGCCACAGCCGAACACCTCGCGGCGGTGTTGAGGGCGGGATCGGGGCAGGTGTGGTTGACGACGCGCCGGCCCGAGGTTGCCCGAGCTTTCGCGCCAGGTGAGCTGGTGCGCCTGAGCCGAAGCTCTACGTGCCGTGCTCACCATCTGGTTCCGGAGCCGACGGACAAGAAGGAAGTCGCGCTGCGTCGGCTGCTGCACGCGCAGCTGCTCCCCGCGATGACGGCACCGGTCGTGGCTATTTCCGAGGGCCCGCACGACCTCACCGCCTACGCATGCGCCGACCGTCACCGCGCCGGGAAGAAGGCGCCGCTGTCAGCGTCGGGCGTCCGGTTGATTTCGGCGGACACGGGGACAGGCGGCGGTACCGGTGCGATCTCGCGCGTTGCTCAACTCGCCCGCAGTTTGGGCTTTCGCGTGATCGCCCTGGTCGACGGTGATCCCGCCAAGAAGGCCGGCGGCGTGCTAGCCGAGATCGAGGCTGTCTGCGACCGCGTAGTTCGCCTGCCGGAGACGATGGCGATCGAGGCGGCCCTTCTCGCGGGCGTAGGCGTGCCAGCCCTGCGCAAGGCCGCCGCAATCCTTCCTGCTTACGGCATAGACGACCCGACTGTCGGCAAGGCGGACGGCGAGGTCCAGAAAGCAATCATTCAAACCCTGCACAAAAGGCCGATGCACGAGCAGCTCCTAGACGTCATCGTCGAAGAGCACGGTTCGTTGCCGCCCGTCCTTGACAGTGCGCTGGCCGTCGTAGCGGCGACAGCCAAACCCGCGAACGCAATCGCCTTCCCGAAGACGATCCAACTGGTCCCCCCGCCGCCCAGCTCACCCAGCCCCGTGGGCGGACCGTGACCTACGTTCCGGTCGGCACCCAGGTCGACGTCATCACGACAGGCGCGCCCGCGGCCATCGTGCTCGGCGGCGCCGGAACCGGCAAGACAACCACCGCGGCGGCCGCTGGTGCCGCTCATCTCCGCGCGGCCGATGGCGCACGAGATCAACTACGGCGCGACATGGTCCTCGCCGGCAACGTCGACGGTATCCCGCCCCGCGCTCGCGCCCTGTTCCTGTCATTCTCCCGGACCGCAGTCGCCCAAATCATTGACCGGGCCGCGGGCGTGCTCGGACCGCTGATGGACCGGATCGACGTGGTGACCTTTGACGGCCTCGCCTGGCGGATCGTCGACGACTTCGGTGCTATGTACGGATACCCGTCCCCGCTCCGCATCGCATCGGAGATCGAGCACAAAGTCCTCGGGG
>NZ_KB913029.1:254467-258934 GCF_000384115.1 Sporichthya polymorpha DSM 43042 | reverse complement strand
GGTTCGGCCGCCGCTCGGGCGGCGTCTTGAGCGGTGCGGTGCTGGACCAGCTGCTTGGCGAGCGGAGCGGGGAGGACGATGGTGCGAGCTTTGCCGCCCTTCGGCTCGTGGAAGCGCCATTCGCCTCCGACACGCTCGGGGCAGTACCGGGCGTGGCCGGAACAGCCGGAACCGCAGCGGCTCCGGTGGCGGCCTTCGGCGCAGACCGCGGGTTGTTCGCAGCCGTGCCTGTAGGGCTCTTGTCGCAGCTGGAACACGCGGATCTGCTGGCGGTCGAGGTCGACGTGTTGCCAGCGCAGGCCCAGCGCCTCCGCTTGACGGAGGCCGAGCGCCAATGCGACCGACCACCGAGCAGAGTTCGGCACCTCGGCTGCGGCGGCGAGGATCCGTCGCGCCTCTGCTTGCGTAAGCGGGCTCATCTCAGGCTCGCGGTGCCGTGGCGCGTCGACGAAGGCGGTGACATTGCTTCCCACGAAGCCGCGGCGCATCGCCATGCGATAGGCGCGGCCAAGCATCTGGTGGACCATCAAAACGGTCTTGGTGGCTAAGCCTTCGGCGGCCAGGTCGAGGTACAGCGCGTCGAGATGCTCCGGGCGCAAGCGGTCCAATCGGTGCCCGCCGATGCGTGGAATCACCCACCGCTCGAGCCGAGGCCTGTACACGGTCTCGATAGTCGTGGCGGAGGCAGTCCGTGGCGCGATGGTGTCCAGCCATGTCCGCAGCCAGTCCGCGACCGTGGGTACCGACCCCGGTGCTGCCAGTTGGCCTGCGTCGCGCTTGCGTTCGAGTTCACGCACCTTCTTCGTGATCTCGGCTTTGGAGCGGGCCATGCGGTGTCGGCGATCCGGGGTGCCGTCGGGACGAACGCCCACGGTGACCCAGCCATGCCAATAGCCGTCAGCGCCTTCGTGGATCGAGGAGCGGCCGTTGGCGCTGCGACTCAATTCGGTCCCCTGTCGTGCTCCGCGCCGAGGTCCGCGACATAGTTGCGGGCGGCATCGAGGGGGATCCGGCGGGCACGGTTGATCGTTACCGGACGTAAGGACCCGGCGGCGAGAAGCTGGTAGGCGGTGGTGCGTCCGACCGTCATCGCACGCGCTGCGTCCTCGACGGTGGGCAGAACTGGTGGCTGCGTGAGCAGGTCCTTTGCGGCTACCACGACTACCTTCCGCACCTCGGTGGACGGCAGCATCGGCCGGGATCGGCGCACACCGAAGGATGCGCCAGTGCTACCGGGTCCGGAGACGCATTCCGGGAGCTTGGTCCGCTGCTGAGGCTGAGGTTGCATGTCGGTCTGTGTGCGCGATCGCGGCCAGATCGAAGCGCCCTGCCGCCGATGGGCCAGCTGGCGTTGCATCCGGGAGCGGACCGAACCCCGGTCGGTCAGCAATCACGGAGCGCTGGCGTGGCGCGAGACTCATCCGCGAGGATGCCCTCGATGTTGCTCGGCCGGGGCCGCGCGTGCGGATGTGGGAGGCCGGCGCGAAACGAAACGGAGCCGTCATGGCGGGCAAGTTCGAGGTGTACGAGGACAAGGCCGGGAAGTTCCGCTTCCGGCTCAAGGCCGGCAACGGTGAGATTGTTGCCGTCGGTGAGGCCTATGACAGCCTGGCCGGGGCGAAGGGCGGATGCGAGGCGGTGCAACGCGCCGCCGACGGAGCGTCCATCGTCGAGGTCGACGACTGAGCCAAGGGGCAATGCCGCCCTCCTGTTCGTCGGGCTCCGGTCGGGTGAGGGGCGGCTACTCGGTGAGGGATGTGACGTAGTCGCGCAGATCATCGGGTCTGACCCGACGTAGCCGGCCGACTCGGACGGTTTGGATCTCTCCCCGTGCGATGAGTTCGTACATCAGGCTGCGCCCGACGCCGAGGGCCGCGCCGGCTTCTTCGACGGTGAGCAACAGGCGCAGGGCGTCGGGTTGGTGCGCCTGAAGTGGGCTGGACGTGGCCTGGGCCGGGATCCTCGCGGTTGTCGTCGCGCGCCGGTTCACAGCTCGATCCCCCGACCGCGGTCCGCGGCGCCCACGTCCGTCGCGTGCCGCCGGCTGGGCGTCGTCCGCTGACCCGAGCGGGGGTGGGTCTCGGCCTGGGACAGTCCGCTGATTGCCTGGTGAGCCTGTCCTAGGGCGGCGCCCGTGGCGCCTGCGGCGAGCGCGGCCTGGCCGAGGGTGAAGATAGCCGCCTCGACCGCCACCGCAGGGTGGCCGGCGTAGGGGAAGCCCCGTCCGGCCCGCAGGGCGCGGGTGGCGTCGGCGCGGCTGAGGAAGTCGGCCAGTTGCGCGCAGGCTTGGGGCAGTTTGGTCATCGCCGCTTGCAACGAACTGAGTACCTCATAGGCCTCGGCGGCCGACTCCAGGCCCGCGTGTCCGGAGAGCGTGGCGTAGTTCAGGGCGCGCACGAGCTCATCGAGCTGCCGGGCGATGACTACCGCGGAGAGTCTGGTGCTGTGCCCGGCAGGCGTTGCCGCGCCGTTGTCGGCTGCCCGAAGCGGTCGTTGGACGACGCGGCGCGGGGACTCGTGAGGGAGGTCTGGGCCGTAGTTCATCGCTGGCTCCTTCGCGTCAGTTGGGACGTCCCGGACGAGGCCGAGACGCGATCCGCGGGCGTTCAGGATCCGGTCTGCGGGTTGTCACGATGCTTGACGGCGGGCCTCCATCCGCGGTGATTTGCCGAGCATTCCGCGGCCCGGCGGGAGACGGATCTCCGGTCGCCCGGTCGGCCCGGCGGCGGCGCCGGCAAGCGCATGGCAATCGCGCGTCAAGCATCGTGACAACTCCCTGAGCTGCGGAAATGGGTCGGCTGTCAAGCATCGTGACAACCGGGGATCGGGACCGTGCTGCCACCAATACCAGCCACGGGAGGCCCCGATGTCCAACACCGCGATGACGCTCGACCGTCAGTCCCTGCTCGCCGCCGCGGAGAGCGCCCCGCAGCTCTTCGCCGCTCTCGACCGGATCGCTGTCGAGGGGTGGAACAGCTCCACCGGCGACGTGGTCCTTGCCTACGCCCGGCGTGAGGTGGTGCGCCCGGCGGTCCGGTCCGCCGGGCTCGTGGGGTCGGCCGCCGAGGCCGCGGAGGCGAGCGGATGGACGGTCGCGTGGGAGGCACTCGCCGGCCGCGGCATCAGGTCCGCCGGGTCCCCATGGGGCTTTGTCGCGACCGCGGTACGTCGCGCCGTGGTCGGCGAACGGATGGCCGAGCGCTACCGCACCGCGACCCGGACGGCCTGGCGGGTGGAGCAGTTCCGGGCCAGTGGAGGTGGCGATCGCCGACGAGCCGGGGAGTGGCGGGCCGTCGCCGACGACGCGGCCCTGACCCGTCCTCTCAGCCTCACGGCCTTGGTGGAGCAGGGTTACGACCGACCGGTCACCGACGAGCTTCCGTCCGAGGCCGACCCGACGATCGACCTCCTGGCCGGGGTCCTCACCCGCGGCGGCTGGTCGCCGGCGGCGGCCCGCGAGACAGTGCTGCACGTCGCCGAGCACGGGGTGCGCAACCGCCCCGAGGAGGCCGAGGTGCCCGGGTGGCGCAGCCTCGCGCTGTACCTAGGCGTGCCGGGATGGCAGGCGCGACGGCTCACCGTGCTTCTGCTCGGGGCTCCCGGTTGGCCCGGCCTGGTCGAGCGTCTGGTGAGCGGCGGCCCGGCAGCCTTGCGTGGTTCGGCCGTGGATCTGGCGGTGCGGGCCACTCGGGAGGCTGGCCTCGGCACCCCGGCCCGCACGGTCACGGTTGCGCCGGAGCTGGTTCAGGGGCGGTCGCTGGCGTCGTGATCGCCAGCGGAACCGCCCGCGGAAATCTGGACGGGATCGCGCACACAGGGGCGTATGTCCACCACGAATGCGTGGCCGGCGTGGTCGGCTTGCCCGGAGATGCCACGGATTTGGCCGAAACCCTGCGAACCGTCCGAGCCCGGTGATAGGACCGTCCCGGGAGCAAGGGGGTGTAACGGATGTTCCTGACCAAAAGGCTGTCCCGGGGCGCGACGTTGGGGGCCTGTGCACCGCGCCGGGTGACCTGTGCCGTGGCCACGGCGATGGTCCTGGCCGGGGTTGGTGCATGTAGCTCCGACGGCGGCGTGAATGCCGAGGGGCCGGTCGCTTCCGGCGCCGCGGCAACCGCGACTCCGACCCTTTCGAGCGATGAGGCCGCGATCCTTGCCGCTTACCGCGAATTCTTCGCCCGCCAGACCGAGATCTCGATGGCCGCCAAGGAACAGCGGCGCATGCTGCTCGAACCGTTCACCACCGACCCCGCGCTCGAACGCGTACTCCGCGGGATGTTCGCCGCCGAGGAGATCGGCGAGGTTGGGTACGGCGAACCCGTCTTGAATCCCGCGGTGCAGTCAGTGGACGGTGACACCGCGACGGTGACCGACTGCCAGGACACCAGTAAGACCGGACGAAAGAATCGAGGCAATGGCAAGGTCACGACGCGAGGCCTCAAGCGGGACAATGTGTCAACGACCATG
>NZ_KB913029.1:246037-254367 GCF_000384115.1 Sporichthya polymorpha DSM 43042 | reverse complement strand
CCCCGTGCCTCGCGGTGGCGACCGATCTCAATGGGGTTGGCACACCGACTGCTTCGCCGACACGCGCCCCGGCGTCGGGTCCAGCTGATCGTCAGATCGGCCCGGGGACATCCGCAATACCTGCGCAAGTCCGTGGTCCACACGCGAGGGCGGCTGCCGGCGATCGCGGCGGCCCCTGGTACACGGTCAAGCCGCCGCGGGGCGCCCACCACGACACGCTGTGGGGCATCGCCGAGCGGCACCTCGGCGATGGCTTGCGGTGGAAGGAGATCTTCGAACTCAACCGCGGCCGGTCTCAGCCAGACGGCCGGGAGCTCACGACCCCCAGCCTGATCCACCCCGGCTGGCGCCTTCGCCTTCCCCCCGACGCGACCGGGCTCGCACGCCCGAGCACCGAAACCTCGACCGCCAGCCGAGAGGCCGGGACGGCAACCGCGTCGAAGGATGCGCCGACCTCGCCGAAGGATGCGCCGACCGCAAAGACCTCGAGGACCACGAAGGCCGCGGACACCGCGAAGGGAACGGCGCCTGCGAAGACCGCGGGGGAAAGTCCAGATTCCGGAAAAGCCCCAGCATCTGCTGCTCCGGCTCCGTCACCTCTCTCAGCGCAGAGCGACACCAACGCCCCCGACCGCCACGGCGCCAACGCGACCTCCGGCCTGCCGGCCACGGCTCATTCAGCCGACGGAAGTGGCGCCCCGAGCAACTCGATTGAGACGGAAGCACCCGATCAGGACGGCGACACTGTGCCGATCGGGACGCTGACCCTCGGGCTGAGCGCATTGACCTGCACCGGCCTCCTCGCGGAACTCGGCCGGCGCCGCCGCCGGGCGCAACGCGCCCGCCAACCTGGCCAACGACTCCGACGCCCCACCACCGCCACGACCGCGCGGCTTGAAGGACAGCTCCGCGTCGCGAACGCCGTGCTGACAGTCACCGCGCTACGGACAGCCCTGCACCAGCTGACCGAACACTGCCACCGCACCAACCGCCCACTGCCCGATCTCGAGATGATCCGGATCGCACCCGCGGGCGCCACCCTCTACTTCGCCACCGACGAACCGGACGCCCCAGCACCGTTCGCGGCCGCTGACGCCAGGACCTGGACGCTCGCGTCGACCCGTCGCTCGGACTCCGAGGATCCGGCCCCCTGCCGTCACGTCGGTGCGCAGATCGAAGACCCCGTCGACCCCTACCCGGCACTGGTCGCCCTCGGCGTGACCGAGGGAGCGATGGTTCTGGTCAACCTGGAAGCCGCTGGGACGTTGCGCATCGTGGGGACCGCGCGCGAGTCCGAACAGATCCTGCACGCGATGACGGTCGAACTCGGCACGAGCGAACTGTGCCGCAGCGTTCAACTCGACATTGCCGGCTGCCCGCCCGAGATCGTGGACCCACTCGAAAGCGGCAGAGCGAGACTCACCGAACCGGCAGCCGGTCACCGATGGATTGAGGCGCGTCAGCGTGACATCGGTGCTCTGTTCGACCAGGCGGGCCATCCCGGCATGCTCCACGCGCGAGCAGCTCACGTTCTCGACGACACCTGGGCACCGGCGGTCCTCATCGACGCCGCACCCTCGGTCGGTGCCGTCTCGGCGTCCCAGACCGAAACTCGCCCTGCTGTCCCGATGGCTCCCTATCGCGGTGCATGCCTCATCACGACCCGCCCCGGAACAGGCGAGGCCGCCGGTGAATGGACACTCTGCGAGGACCGCAGCTCCTGGCGACTTGATCCGCCCGGCATCGAAATCGAGCCGCAGCGCCTCGAGCTCACGCATGCAGCCCGGCTTGCCGACCTCGTCGACGTCGTGATCGAAGATGGACCCGTCCTACCCGCCCCACCGCCAGTGCGACCAGGCGGCGCTGACACTGACGACGATGACGCTGCCTCGGACAACCCCAGCCAGCCCGGAACCGCCTCCTCCGCCTCCTTGGATCTCGACGCGCTCACCAGCGTTCCAGTCACCACCGGACCCCACTCGGGGCAGTCGATCCTTGAGGCTGAGCCGGCAAACGAGGAACGAAGTGTCAACGACGGTCCCGACGATGGGGTCCTCCGCGACAGCGCAACCGGCCCACGGATACTCCTGCTCGGCCCGGTCGAAATCATCGGTGCGATCGACGACGCTCCGGCCGGTCGCCGGCGGCGCGCCACCGAGCTGATCGCCTACCTCGCGCTACGCCCCGGAGCCAGCCAGCACCAACTCGACGAAGCCCTGTGGCCCGGTGTCCGGGTCTCGCGGGGGACCCGCAATCCACTCGTATCCCGCGCCCGGGCGTGGCTCGGCAACGCCCCGGATGGGCAGCCGTACGTAGCGATGCTCGGTGAGGGTCAGGAATACCGCCTGCATCCTGAGGTCAGCTGCGACTGGCACGACTTCTGCGCCCTGGCGCGCCGCGGACTCGCGGCCGGCATCGGCGGCGCGGACGACCTGGAAGCGGCGCTCAATCTCGTCCGCGGGCGACCTTTCCTCGGAGTGAACCCAGCCGCGTACGGATGGGCCGAGCCCGACGCGCAGGACATGATCAGCGCCATCGTCAACGTCGCGCACGCCCTCGCGGAGGCAGCACTCGACCTCGGCGATCACCGGCGCGCGCGATGGGCTGCAGCCCGGGGGATCACCGCCGAGCCGATCGCCGAAGTGCTTTACCGCGACGCCATCCGCGCCGCCCACGCCGCCGGGGACGACCAGGACGCGGCAAAGCTGCTCGAATCTCTACGGCGAGGCATCGGCGAACTCGACCCCGACGACGACATCGACGAGCAGACCTTCGCCATGACGATCGACACGATCACCCGGACCGCGAACGCCAGCGCTACCTGAGGGCAGGGCAGGGTGGGTTCGCCGCGCGGATCGAGTGCCGGGCTCGGATCAAGAGAACCTCTGACTTCAGACGGAAGATGGAGAGAGCGGCTCGTTCCGCTGGGTGCCCTAGAAATGATCTGACGCTGTCACTGGTCACCGCTACGTTCGTACCATGCCAGCCAGTCCGCCCGCCGGTGCGCCGCCGATGGGGCTCACGCCACTGCGCTTCGGGCGCCCGCGCTTCATCGGTGTGGTCGATGCCAACGTGCTGCTCTGCAGCATCGACAACGATTGTCGCAACGGATGGCGGTCCCGGTTCCTTCGCATGACCGACGACGACCTCGCGGTCTTGTATGCCGCCGATCACGTGTATGCCGAGGTCTACGAGAAGCTGCACAAGTTTGCTAGCCGACGGGGAGCGCCGTCGGTCGAGGAGCTTCGGCGGCAATACGAGGACGAGTACCTGCCGATCCTGCGTTTCGTGACGGTCACGCCTGACGATGGCCAGGCTGAAGCTTTGGGTGTCACCGATCCCGATGACGTGCCGACGGCGCAGTTGGCCGAGTTGCTCGGTCTGAGTGTGGTCTTCTCTGACGACACTGACTTGCGCGACCCGGGGATCGCCCCAGGAGACTGGCGGGCTGCCGCACGCGGCGCGGTGGGACTGATCGATTGTGAGCGGGAAATGCTCACTCTTGGCAGTGCCGTGTTCCTACCTGTGCGCGCTGTGTTCTGGGCCGTGGGCGCCTCAGCGAGGCGCCTTGGTACCGCTCCCTGGATTCCGGCTCTGGTACTCATGGCCGCTGCGGGCCTGGTGATGCGCCCGCCGAGCCGTCGGCGCACCGTTGTCGAGGGACTCGGTGTGATCGGCCGCGCGCTCGCAGAGCAGTTGGCACGGATTGAAGCCGATGAGGCGCGAGCAATGGCGGTGCTACAGGAGGCAATGTTCGCCGCAGCCCCTCGTGACGGCCTGCAACGCCAGCTGGCCGCCGTCCTGGCTGTTCAGCTTGAACCCGTGACTGAGGACGAGCTGGCCGGTTTGATCATGGCCGCTTTTCCCAGCGATGAGGTGCGGAGCACTGAGGACCTGCGCGCGTCGTTGGTGGACGGCACGGAGTTCGTGGAAGTTGAGCCATCTGTCTGGCAGCTGGGGCGGGTCGTGGAGCCCTGGCCGGGACGGCTGAAGTGAACAGCACAAGAACACCGAACGCAGCCAATGCAAGCCTTCACAATGATCGGCGGGATGGCGCCTACCCTCCGATCGTGCGCCGAGCCTTCATTGCAGCCAACGTCCGCCTGGACGAGTCGTTCTCGATTGCAGCGGACTGGGCGGCGCATGCGCTCACCGTTATCGCGCCGTCGACGAGCGCCGTCGAAGCCGAACGTTGGCTCGAGAACGCGGGCGTTCCGATCGGCGTCAGCAGCCGCAAGCACTCACGGTTCACCGCTCGCCCGCAGGGGACGGTGATTGCCTGGTGCCTTAGCCTGAAGGACCTGCTCGAGCTGGAATGCAAGAGAGGCGTCGAGGAGGTCGTCCTTGTACGCGGTCATGACGAGCACGCGCCGTGGATCACGGCGCACGGGGTCGAGTGCCTCGCGGGATCGCCGGTGGCCGCGGTGCCGGAGGCGAGTGCGGCGATCAAGACGATGGTCGAAGGGGTCACAACGCTCGCCGTCCAGAACCAGGGACTGGTCGACCAGCGCGAACGAGCTGGTGTCGCTGAGGCACTGACGTACTTTCGTCAGCGGGGGCACACCTTCGATCCTGCGCAGTTGGTCGTCGAGGCCATACGGCAGGGTTGGCCTGGTTCAGATGCCCTTGAGATCGCCGAGCTTGCCACGAGCGTCAACGCCGGCAAGCAACTGCGGTTTGAGCAGCGCTTCCGCCCGGAGGTCATCGCGGAGTGGGAACAAGCCACGGCGTTCGAGTACGAGACGCGTTGAGCAACCGCGGCCGGCGAGCTTGTAGCCATCGAGGCGTGACTCGCTTCAAGGCCGAATGGTGAAAGGCGGCATCTGAGGGTCGCGCTCGACGAGTCAGACGGCAGGCGGGCTTTTGGCCCGCCCGCCGCTTCGCCCTACCGGAACAGCAGCGCGACGTCGACGATTGCGGAAATTAACACCGCGATCGTCTGGGCAACCGCGAGAGCCTTCATGGCTACTCCTCGGATAGCAGCAGAGCCCGCAGTATTCCAAGTTGACCAGGGTCTCCCCGGGGTCACGGGTCCGATTTGCGCTATTCGCCCAGCAGACCGGCGGTCTGCCATTCCCAATTGTATGGGGGCTCCGCCATAGGCGGAGGTTCCGCCGATGCGCTGTGATCGACCGGTCTTAGCCCCGCCATCTCGGGGGCGCCTTGCGCCACGGCTTGAGCTCCCGAATCTGGGACCGATCGCGCACACAGGACTGCTGGAGACCCGCGCACTCGGTGCGGGCCTAGTCCGGTGGGGGATCGCGCGATGGCGTCCATTCAGTCGTTTCCGGTGTCGCACACCATCTCGCTCACACAGCACGCATCGTCCTCGTCTCGTCGGGCGGCGGACCCGGGCATCACCCCGAACAGCAACGGTCTGCCGGGCCTGGAGGTCCTGCGCGAGATCGTCGGGGCGCTGCTGACCTGGGGCCTGGTTGCGTGCGTGGCCGGCCTGGTCGTGTCGGTGATGATCTGGGCGCTCGGGCACCAACAGGGCAACTACATGCACGCCTCCTCCGGGAAGACCGGGGTGCTGGTCGCGGCCGGTGGCGCACTGCTCATCGGCGGCGCCAACGGCATCATCTCCTTCTTCTCCGCGATGGGCGGGCGGATCCAGTGAGCCCACTCCTTGGACCAGCGACTCCCGCCGTTCCCGCGAACCCCGCCTGCCTCGGCCCCCTCGACTCGCTGTGCGACACCGCCGGCGGCCTGGCGGGCGGGATCGTCGGCGGTGTCGCCGACGCCGGTTCCGGGTTCGTACTCGACGCCCTCGGCCAAGCCTTCGTCGACGCCGCCGAATCGGTCACCCGCACCGCGCTGGCGGCATTGGATTCGAGCAGCCGTGTCGATTTGGGCGCCGAGTGGTTCCGGGCCAATGTCGCCGTGATCGGCGCGGTCACCGTCCCGGTGGTGGCCGGGTTGCTGGTCGTGCAGGTCATCACCTCGGTGCTGCGCCGCGAACCCGGCGGGCTCGCCCGGGCTGGTTTCGGACTGGCCAAGGCCTTCCTGGGTGCCGCGCTCGCTTTGGCGGTCGCGCAAGCGGCGTTGCTCGCCACCGATGGGATCTGCCAGTACATCGCCGCCTCGGCGGGCACGTCGGTGGAGGGCGCCGCTGCCCGCTTCCTGGACCTGACCTGGCTGGCCGGCCCGGCCGGTCCTGTCCTGCAGATGCTGCTGGGTGTGGCCATCATCGTCGGCTGCTTGGCGTTGTGGACGGTCCTGCTGTTCCGCAAGGCCGCGCTGCTGCTGATCGCGGTGTTCGCCCCGATCGCGTTCGCCGGGGCCGTGTGGGACCAGACCCGGGTCTGGGTGCGGCGCTGGATCGAGATCGTCGCCGCGCTGATCCTGTGCAAGGTCGTCATCGTCGTGACCTTCGTGGTCGGGGCCAGCGCGTTCGCCGGCACCGCACCCGTGGCCGCGCCGACCGGTCTCGCCGCTTCGACAGGGTCGGTTGGGCTGGCGGATCCGGCCGGGACCGCCATCGCAGCTTCGCCGCCCGACCCTGGCCTGTCCGACACGCTCGTCGGCCTATTGCTCCTCGGCATCGCGGTTTGCTCGCCCTGGCTGACCTTCAAGTTCGTGCACTGGACCGGCATGGAGGCCGCCTCGGTCATGCACGGCACGGTCGCGGCCAACCCGATCTCGAGCGCCGCGCGTACCACGGGTTCCCAGGCCCGCTTCGCTGCCCAACAGGCATTGACCTCCTCCGTCCTGTCCGGCGCCGGGGCTGGCGCGGGGGCAGCAGCTGGGGCGGGCGCGGGACGTCGACCCGGGGGTGCGTCGTCCCCAGGCTCTGGGGCGTCTGCGGGCGTCGACCGGTCGGGAATGACCGGGCCGCTGCTGGCGGGAGGCTACGCCGGACGTGATGCCAGGCCTCGTCCGCCGGGTGGGCGTGGGCAGGCTGGACCTGGCCCGCGTCCGGGCGGTGCGCGATGACGGTCCCGGAGGTCCGCTTCGGTCGTCTGGAACGGCGGGGTTTGCTCTTGGGCTTGTCCGCCGTGCAGGTCGCGCTGGTCGGGATCGCCCTCGTGCTGGTGGTCGCGGCCGGGATTGCCGCTGGCCCGCTCGGGGTCCTACTGAGCGCTCCGGCGTGGGCCGCGGCCCTGGCATGGGCGCTGGTCCCGGTCGGTGGACGCCCGCTGATCGAGGTGTTCCCGACCTTCGCCGCCTGGGCAACCCGCCGCCTGACGCACCGTCACCTCGACCTCGCCGCCCCCGACGTCCCGATCGACCTCTCATCGATCGCGGTGCCTGGGCTGCCTGGCCGCCTGCGCCTCACCGCGGATCAACGCGGCGCCGCGCTGATCCGCCCCGCCCGCCCGCTGGGGGGACCGGTGACGATGGTCGCCGAGGTCCGCGGGCGCGGCTTCCTGTTGGAGTCCGCCGCCACGCAAGACCGCCGGGTCGCCGCGTGGGGCCGCCTGCTCGACTCGCTGTGCCAAACGCCGGACGTGATCGGCGCGCAGGTACTCCACCGCAGCGTTCCCCATGCCGGCACGCACCTGCGGCACTGGTGGGCCGGACAGGTGAGCTCGGCCTCGCCGTGGGCCGCGCGCATCGTGGACGATCTCGTCCGGGACAGCGCCACCGACACCGGGCTGCAGAACCTGGTGGCTGTCGCGGTACGGCCCCGGCGCGCGGATCTTGACGCGACCCGGGTGGCACTGCGCGAGAGCCTGGAAACATCCGAGCTCGACCTCCTCGCCTGGCTGACCCCATCTCAGATCGCCGAGCTGGTGCGCTTGGCTTACGACCCCGCCAGTGCCTTCAGCTCCTTCGCTGGGACCCGGTCCGGGGGCTGCGGTCCGATGGGCGTGGCTGAGCAGTGGTCGCACGCACGAAGCGACACTGCCTTCCACGTCACCTACTGGGTCAGTGAATGGCCACGCGCCGCGACGCACTCGAGCTTTCTGCGGCCACTGCTCCTCGGTGGCGGTGCGGATGTCGGTGCCGGTGCTGGTGGTGTGCAGCTCACGTTCACGCTGCTCGCCCGCCCGCTGCCGCCGGGCAAGTCCCTGCGCGAGATCCGCCGGGCCCGGGCCGAGCAGGTCGCCGACGCGGCGACCCGGGCCCGGATCGGGCGGGTGGAGGAAGAGACCCATCGCGCCGCGGCCGCTGAGCTGACCCGGCGCGAGCAGGACCTCGTCGCCGGTCACGGCGACCTGCACTTCACCGGGCTGCTCGCCGTCTCCGCGCCGTCGCAGGATGCCCTCACCGAGTCATGCGCCGCGGTCGAGACCGCCGCCGCGCAAGCCGGCTGTGAGCTGCGGCGCCTCGTCGGCCGGCAGGTTCAGGCTTACGCCGCAGCCGCGCTACCGCTGGCTCGGTGG
>NZ_KB913029.1:239484-245937 GCF_000384115.1 Sporichthya polymorpha DSM 43042 | reverse complement strand
GGCCGTGGCCATCACCGAGGCCGACGATGCCGCGGAGGTCGCCCGCTACGCCGCCACGATCGCAGACCTGTCCGGCCTCGACCTGTTCGCCGACGACACCGGCTCCGACACCGGGTTCGACACCGGGTTCGAGACCTTCGGCTACCCCACGACATGGCGGTGACCAGCTGGGACGAAGCCATCCGCGCCGTCGCCGTCACCTTGGCCCAGCTCGCAACGCGTGGATCAACTGGCTCGCCACTGGCGAACACGATTGGCCGGGGCGGTCCCGCCAGCCCTGCCCGCCACGCCCCCAGCCGTGCACGTGAGGCTGTCCATGACAGCGCCCAGGACACCGTCCGTGCCGATGTTGATATCGAGGTGGCGGTAACGGCACGAGCGGCGGTGCTCGCCGGAGCCGCGGCGGTTCTCAAGGAGCTGGCCCCGTCCGCGGTGCGGCGACGTAGCGATATCGACCTGCTGGGCATGGCCGAGTGTGATCCCGTTCGGGCGTTCGGCATCGTCCTGCACAACCGCGGCCGGCCTCAGGTGTCGCGAGCGCCGAGCGAACTCCTCGACGCCGCCCTGACGGCAAGCCCGGCAACGTGCCGGTGGGCGGCGGCCGGACGAGACTCCCTGCTCGCGGACCGGATCTGGTCGGCTCTCCTTCATCCGCTCGAGGACGACGAAGCCTGGCACGCCATCGCGCAGGTCGCCGCCGTCACCGAGCTGATCGGCTCCCTCGATCCTGGACTCGCCCGGATCGCCGTCGAGGCATCCCGGCCCGATCTGGTGACCTACCTCGATCACAGTGCCGGGCTGCGCGTCATTGCCCGTGAGGTGCGCACGCTGACCGGTGGTCCTCCCGGTGAAGCCGGATCCTCGCGCCTCTCGTCGCGCCTGTCGTCGCGCCTGTCGTCGCTTCGCCTCGGCGGGCCCGAACCTCGCGGGATCATCGTCCCCACGGGCGGGCAGGCCGCCGCGGCCGCGGTGCGACGCCTGACGATGATGGTCAAGGACAGCCCGACACTGGCTCCGCAGCAAGTCCGAACCGTTGCGACCCTCGGGCGAGACCTCAGCATCCTCGCGGCCACGGCGGGTGCCGTCACGCCTTCCGGTGAGCTGGCGCGCGAGCACCTCGGTGCGCTGGGCACCGCGCTACAGCGCGTTGTCGCGGGCCGCCACGGTGAGGCGTCCTTGATCGAGCACCGCGGGCCGGCGCTGGAACACCAGATCCGCGAACTCGCCGTTTACACCCGCGCCGCTCTGCGTGGCCGCGCGCCACGCCCCGACGCGGAGGAAGCTTCCCTGCTCGCCGGCCGCCTTCCGCGGCTGCTCGCCGTCCTTGGTCAACAAGCCTGGGGAGAAGTTGCCGCCAAGAACTGGGCCATCCCCGATCGCAGCGAACGACCACTCGCGCGCTACGTCATCGCAGCCGCTCATCACCCGGACCACACGCCGCGCATGCTCATTCAGCTGGACCACGCGATCGCGGTTGCAGACGCGCTGCGCATCCCGGCTGATCGTCGCGTTGGCGCGATGGCGCGGCGCTCACCACCGGCCGTGGAACCAGTGCTGCACGGCGCCCCGCCCGCCGCCGCACACCGGGCTCAACCCTGCCAGCCCACGATCACCGCACCGACCCACCTCCCGCCTTCGCTGTGACAAGGCGCGCTTGGACCGAGGGGTCGGCGCTCGCAGCGCATCAGATATGACAGTCCATCAGAACAAGCTCACCGGCCCTGCAACGTTCTCGACGGCGCCTTGTGGACCCGACCTATCCGAACGGGACCTATCCAGCCTGAGCGGTGTCACGATCCCCGACACATCCGTCGGCTGTCGAGATCTCCGACCGAACGCTGGCCGCCGCACGCTCGGTCGTCTCATACACCGGGATGACGCCGCTCAGGCCGGTGATCCGCAAGAGGCCGGCGCTGCGCTCGGAGGAGCACACGAGCCGAACGGAACCGTGATGATCGCGGGCCTTCTTCATCGTCCCGATCAGGGCGCCGAGTCCGCTGGAATCCATGAACAGCACGTCCTCCAACTCCAGGACCAGGTGCCGGTGCCCCGCGCTGATCAGACCGGACAACGTGTCCCGGACGCTCGGCCCTGCGAACACGTCGATCGCCCCGGTAAAGGTCACCACCACGACATCGCCCTCGATACGGGTGAAGATGCTCGCGCAGTCGTCGGTCGTGTCGTCCATGGCGGCGCCCCCGGTTCACCGTCGGCGGAGTCCGCGAACTAATCGGCTAGCCGCGTGCCCCCGCCTGCGGATTCCCCAGCATGCCAAGGCCGGCCACCTCCGTGGCCGTCGTCGTCCAGACGTAACCAGGTGTTATTGGTCGCCGTCGGTCTGAGAGCGGGTCCACCGCCGCGTCGCTCACGCGGCGGTCCCCAGGGCCATCAGAGCGGGGCGCGATCGGTCTGGACCGCGATGGTCACCGTCGCACGCATGGGCGCCCTAATTGGGACGTTCCTTTCTCAGGAAAAGATCAGCCGAACGGAGGAACCAGGGGTCCTCCGATCGGATCTAAGCGGGCGAAGACGGACATTTCGACCTTGATCCGGGGGGATCTCATGACGCTGCCGATCCGTTCACTCGCCGCCCACGCCACTGCCGTGACTCTGCTCTGCGCGGCGGCCACCGTCGCCTTCGCGCCCGCCGCTGGTGCGGCGGAGGACCGCCCGCTCGACCAGGTCGCGGCCGCGGTCGCTCAGGTCATCTACCCGGACGCCGAGGGCATGGAGAGCGACTGGACTGCCCGCGAGCGCATCGATGGGTGGCTCGGGTACAACAGCTTCCCCGGTGGCCCGCTGGGCCAGTGGGGTCCAGGCCCGGAGGGGGTCGGCTACTACGGCACGGTCGGGGCACTGATCGGCGGACCGCCACTGCCCGGGTACCGCGACGAGTGGGGCGCTCAGCGCGGCCCGGGCGGCGACGGCGTGGCGGCCGTCGACGAACTCGTGTTCGGCCCGTCGGAGGACTACACGGGAAGCGAGGACGCCGTGTACTTCCCGGGCAGCGACCCGACGCAGCCGCCCGGTCCGGGCTCCATCAATGCCGGTGTGGCGCCGATCGGGAGCGCGGAATGAGGCCGGCCACGGCGCGGCGCGGCCGGCTCGCCGCAACAGGTATCGGCGTGGCGGCATTGCTGTTGAGCGTGACTGGGGGAGCGGCGTGGGCTGCAGGCGCCTACGGCCAGGCGCCGATGGACTTCATCGGTGGCGTCAGCGCGGTCATGCCCGATGCGGTTATGCCCCACGCGGTCACGGGTTCCGCTCAGGCGAAACCGGGAGCGCCGGCAGGGCAAGGCGTCATCACCTACACGGCGACGGTCCGGCTGAAGCCTGGGTCCAAGCAAGTCCGCCTGTCCAACGTCACCATGACGCTGACACCCGTCGATGCGTTCGGCAACGCGATCGGTCCAGCTCGTGCACTTCCGGCCGGATCGGCCAACCTCCGCCCGTCCTGGAGCGCGCGTACGGCCCCGGTCTCTTGCCGCACGACCGGCCCGAAGCGTAAGGACGTCACGCGGTTCCACCCCATCCGTATGGAGCTCAACACCGAGGTCGGGACGCTGAATCTGGCCTCCCTGTTTGCTCGCTCGGCCCGCACACCGTACGTCGACGCGCCGAACGCGTCGGAGGTGATCTCGTGCTTCGCCGGCGGGGCGACGATGTCCGAGGGTTATCGGTTGCTGCAGGCCGGTGCCGGTTCGGCCTACCGCGACTCCCTCCAGGGCCACGGGATGGGTATGGCCTGGCCCGACGGCGCACCGGGTGGCGTGACTACCAAGGGCGCGCCTTTCCCGTTGGGGTTTGAGACCAGAAGCGGTGTGGTGGGCACAGTTCGGCAGGGTCCTGGTGGTCGTCTGACCGGGTCTTTTGTGGCGCCGGCTGAGAACCCGACCGAGCCGTACACCCGCAACGCCGCCTACGCCTGGTGGGAGATCGCCGACGACTGCCTCGACGACTCACGCTGCAGCGGCATCGGAGACCGCGGATTCCACGGCTCCACCGGCAACGCCGCCTGGATCGTCGACAAGGGAAGCCCCGCAGTCTTTGTGGTCACGGGCTTTGCCCGTTACGCATGCGCGGAGCCGACGGCGCCCGTATGTTCCTGAGCCCCCCGGGGACGGGCGCTCTCGGCTAGCGCCCGTTCTCAAGATAGGAAGTCAGGCCCTGCTCACGAGCATGGACCGTCGGTCACCCACCGCGCGCGTCGCTTGATGAGCAGGGCCTGACATGTCGTCAGATCGCGGAAAGCCAACTCCGAGAACTCCTCCGGGTAGAGGTGCCAGCGTCGGGCCGGTATGGGGTTGCATCCTTCGTCCATCCCACCAGACCTCACCGACTCTCATGCGTCCGATCCTGTGGAGATGAGGCGGTCAGGACCCACCCCGAGCGCCGGGCAACACCGCATGGTCCGCTCGATGCTCGGTGCGGCAGCCCGTGCGGGACGCCCAATCGCTGAGCCGGTGCAGGGCGAGAGCGAACTGGGCGTGCCACTCCAGGGGAGCCTCCGGGCGACCGGTGATGTTGAACGCCGTGATCCAGGCGGTGCGGAGCGCGGAGAGTTCCTCGACCAGTGCGCCGTGGTGTTCCCAGCACGGCGGCACGGTCCGGTGGTCGAGGGCGTATCGGTCAACCAGCCAGCTGATCCAGTCTTCCAGTTCCTCGAGGGCGTCCTCGGTGTCGATCTCACTGAGGGTGGCCCAGCACAGCGGAAAGGTCGGGAACAGGTCCGGCGGCAGCGTCTCGGGCTGGCCGGGGAATTCGAGGTACTCAGGGCTGTGCTCAGGGCTGTGCTCGGGGGTGTGGTCGGGACTGGTCATCGGTAAATCCCTCCTGGCGTCGAGGCCGGTGATGACAAGGGCGGTATCGGCGTGCCTGACCCGGGCCGTTCGGCCTCGGCCTGGCGAGCCGAGTCGAGGTCGCCGGTCTCGGCAGCGACGGTCAGGGTGTCGCGGATCGGCAGCAGCCGGCGCAGCGAGATTGCTTCGGTTCGGCGGCGGCGCAAGGTCGCGGTGGCGGAGAGCTCGCCGCCGTCGGTGGCCAGCACCTTCTCCAGGACCTGACGCACCGTCGGAATCGGGTGCTGGTCGGGCGGTTGCGGGCAGGTCAGGTCCAGGCCGTCGAGAGCGGCGTAGGCGTGGTTGGCGGTCTGGCCCCGGGTCATGGCGACGTAGAACTGTTGGCGGGTCATCCCGTCCTGGACCAGGGCGTGCCCGCGTTCGACCGTCATGCCCTGGGCGCGGTGCACGGTAGCCGCGTAGCCAAGCTCGACATGGCGACGCACGTACTCGCTCGGCAAGCAGACCGTGCCGGGCAACCCAGCTTCTGGCCCGGTGATCCCGCTGCCGGACGGCAGGATCGCCGCAGGGTGGGCGATGCCTGCGCTGGGACGGGGGAGGGGACGGACCTGGATCGACCCGTCCTCGTGGGCGGCGGTGATCTGCCACAACGCACCGTTGCGCACATACCCGTCCCCGCTGGCGCCTGGGGCCCCGTCTTGGGTTGTGCCCGGGATCAGGAGCCGCCGGTCGTTGCGGCGGGTGACCACGATGTCCCCGACGCCACCGACGGTGTCGTCAGCCAGCGCGATCCCGTCAGCACGCACGAGGCCGGCGTCGACCCGGTCGTCATGAGCGCGCTGGTTGAGCGCGGCGACGGTGGCCCGGTCGGTCGCGAGCAGCACGGCGCTGTGCCCGTCGGCCACATCAGCGGCCCAGGCGGCGTAGGCGGCCTCGATCATCAGCTCGCCCGGACCGCCGTGCAGCCGGTCGTGCTCGGCGTAGGCGTCCAGCGCATCCGCGTGCCCGCGACGCAGGCCGCGGGTCGCCTGGGCCTCCCAGCGATGGGCGAACCGCCACAGGCCGGTGAGGTGGACGGTGTGCGGCTGGTCGGCCAGTAACGCGAACACGCCGCCGGCACCGACCGGGTTGAGCTGGTGGTGATCCCCGACCAGTACCAGCTTCGCGCCCGCCGCGAGGGTCTGCGCGGCGAGCGCGTCGAGGTCGCTGGTGGGAACCATCGATGCCTCGTCCAGGATCAACAGATCTCCGGTACGCAGGGCCCAGCGCGGCGTTCCCGCGGGCGTGCCGCCGGGTGTCTGGAGAGCGTCGGTCCGGTCGCGGCGGGTTTCGTAGAGCCACTTCGCGGTGTTCTCACACGCGACGCCGAGCGCCGCGGCGAGTTCGGCCGCTGCCGTGGCTGAGGGCGCCAACCCGCGCACGGACCCCACGCCGTGGACGTGTTCCCACCCTGCCCGCAACGCCCGCAGGGTGCGGGTCTTGCCCGTCCCTGCCGGCCCGACCAAGACGTCGACCCGGCGAGCGGAGGTGGCAAGCGCAACCACCGCTGCCTGCTGGTCGGCTGACAACCGGCCCCCGGATGCGCCCGGTGGGATCCGGGCCGCGGCGGCGGCCAAGTCCTCGCGGGACAGTCGCGGCGCACCACCGGTTGCCG
>NZ_KB913029.1:233695-239384 GCF_000384115.1 Sporichthya polymorpha DSM 43042 | reverse complement strand
GGACTCATCGTCTTCGGCATCAACCTGGCCCCTCACGCGGGTTGGGCGTCGCCCGGCGTGTGGACGTGCGTAATTTGCGGCTCCCTGCTGGGTGTGGTGTTTACGCGCGTTGAGCTCCGGTTGGCGAACCCTCTCCTCGATGTCCGAGTCTTCCGATCCCGGCCGGTCTCGCTGGGTACGATCACGCTCGCCGGGCTGTTCGCAGGCATGTTCGCCTTTTTCCTGGTTGGCATGCAGTACCTGCAGCTCATCCAAGGCCGTAGCGCTCTGAGCGCGGGTTTGGCGGTGATTCCCATGGCGATCACACTCATCCCTCTGTCTCTCGCTGCGCCGTACCTGGTTTCCTGGGCAGGTCTGCGCGCGGTCACCACCGCAGGCTTCGGAGCTCTTGCTGCGGCCTTTCTTGTTCTCGCGAAGACCGGAGACAGCGGCTCCGGAACGTTTCTGCTCGCCGTCCTGCTTATCGGGGTCAGCCTCGGCCTGTGTGTCACGCCGGCGACCGTCGCGATTCTCCACAGCGTGCCCGCCTCGAAGAAGGGTGTGGCGAGCGCCGTCAACGACGCCGCCCGTGAGGTTGGCGCGGCGTTCGGCTTGGCGGTGGCGGGCACCCTCCTCGCTACTGGGTACTCGGGCAATGTCGGCACCGCAATCAACGCGTTGCCTGAACCCGCTCGCGACCAGGCCAACGCGTCCCTCGCCGGCGCCATGGAAGTCGGGCGCCTGCTCGGCCCGAACGGCCAAGCCGCGGTGCACGAAGCTCGAGCAGCTTTTCTCGAGGGCATGCACTCTGCTTACCTGGCCTGCGCGGTCTTCGCGATCGTCAGTGCACTTGCGGTGATTGCGTTCGCGCCGGCCCGCGAGCATCGCCGGGCGGATGCGGACGTCCTTCCTAGCACCGCCTCGGAACCGCAGTCGACGAACGGCCAAATCCGGCCGCGCGGGCCGTTCGGAATGGCCCAGTCGAGGTCTTCGGGTCGGTCGGACACCACGGCCCGATGGCTGCCGTTCAGACGACGGCGCTGCGAAGGGCGGGCGCAGGCTGACTCTGTCGGCGCTAGCTCGGACTGAATTACTGAATTCGGTGGCGGTTCGTCCTTCGACACCGCGACAGCTTGCCCCGAGTAGCCCAGGCTGAGCCTGCAGCTTCTTGGGCAACGGCGCCGCGACTCGACGATGGTTTTACGTGGAGGGCGGCGTAACACGGGTGGGGCCCGGTTGTCTGGTGGGTAAGGCAGCGCGTCCTGAGGCGCCAACCGGCTTCTGGGATAACCTGGCTGGCTGTGTCAACTCGACTTGGCCCACCGTTCCGGAACGGTGGGGCCAGATCAGGCTGGCAGAGCCACCGAGGCCGACGCGGTCTGCGACGCTGGCTACGGCGAGCGCAGCGAGGAGCGGGTGAACACCCGCAATGGCTACCGGCGGCGGGTTCGACACCCGCGCCGGCACGCTGGAGGTCGCGACCCCCAAGCTGCGCTCGGGCAGCTACTTCCCGGATTGGCTGCTCACGCGGCGCAAGCGCGCGGAGGCGGCGCTGACTTCGGCGGTGGCGACCTGCTACCCGCTCGGGCCTCGACCCGGCGGCTGGACATGCTGGTGGATTCCCTCCGCATCACGAGCCTGAGCAAGTCGCAGGTCTCGCGGATGGCTGCCGACCTCGATGCCGCGATGGAGGCGTTCCGGTCCCGGCCGCTCGATGCCGGGCCCTACACCTTCCTCGCCGCCGACGCCCTCGTGCTCAAGGTCCGCGAGGGTGGGCGGGTGGTCGGGGTGCATGCCCTGATCGCCACTGGTGTGAACGCCGACGGGCACCGGGAGATCCTCGGGGTCCAGGTGTCCTGGCCGAGGACGGCGCGGCGTGGCTGGCGTTCTTCCGGGACCTGCCGCCCGGGGTCTGACCGGGGTCCGCCTGGTCACCTCCGACGCCCACGCGGGACTGGTGGCGGCGATCGGGGCCACCCTGCCCGGGGCGGCCTGGCAGCGCTGCCGCACCCATTACGCGGCGAACCTGATGTCGGCGACCCCGAAAGCGTCCTGGCCGTGGGTGAAGGCGATGCTGCACTCCATCTACGACCAACCTGACGCACCGTCAGTGCACGCCCAGTTCGACCGCGTCATCGAGGCGCTGGCCGAGAAACTGCCCAAGGTCGCCGAGCACCTGGAGGCAGCCCGCCCGGACGTGCTCGCCTTCACCGCGTTCCCGGGGGACCTGTGGCGGCAAATCTGGTCCAACAATCCGGTGCGCCACGAGGCGCTGCGTGACCGTGGGGAGGTGGAAGGCCTTCCCCGTTGGGCTGTCGCAGCAGCCTGACGAAGCTGGGGGCAGCCCGAGCCCGGAGGTGCGGGTGGGGGTGGGAGCAGCCCCGACAACGACGGGACGGGTCGGCACTGTCAGACGGCCCGGGCCCGGCAAGCAAGACGGAGAGGCGTAGGAGTGCACGAACCAGTGGTGGAACCCCCGAAAGTGGAACGTCGGCTCGAACCTGACGGATCTGGGCCGGTCAGCGGTGCACGTCGCGGCGATGCCGAAGTTGGCATCCCGCGGCGACTTCGGCTCGGTCTAGGGTTGGCCGGGTCGAAGGCCACGATGAAGTGCTGCGGGGTAGTCGTGGCGAGGCCGCCGGGGAAGAGCTGGGCGCCTATCCCGTCAAACGGTCTGTGGTGAACGTGGGAACCATCGCGCGGCCGCCCGCCGCACCGGCCAGCCAGGCCGGGCCCGGGCAGGCACACGCTCGGCTAAGTGTCGCGAGATGGGGCGGAGCCGCCGTAGTAGTCCGAGGCCGGGAAAGCCGGTCACATGGCCAAGGGCGGCAGCGAGTCCGCAGTGGAAGGACTGGAAGGCCAGGAGGTCGTCGGTGAACACCGACGCGCTGCTCCCGATGCCCACTGGGCCTCGGGCACGGGTACTGGGAATCCAGACGAAGCTGCATCAGTGGGCTGGTGAGGATCCTGCTCGCCGGTTCGACGACCTGTTCAACCTGGTGACCGATCCCGCGACGTTGCTGGTTGCGTGGGAGCGGGTGCGGTCCAACCGGGGCGCGCGCACGGCCGGAGTGGACGGTTCCACCGCCCACTACATCGAGGACGTGCGTGGGGTGGAGAACTTTCTGACCGACGTGCGTGACCGGTTGCGGTCGGGCACGTTCGCGCCGGTTCGGGTGCGGGAACGGATGATCCCCAAGTCGAGCGGCAAGTTGCGTCGCCTCGGCATCCCTACCGTCACCGACAGGGTGGTGCAAGCCGCCCTCAAGCTTGTCCTCGAGCCGATCTTCGAGGCGGATTTCAAGCCGTGTTCCTACGGCTTCCGCCCGAAGCGCCGCGCGCAGGACGCAATCGCCGAGATTCACCTGCTGACCTCCCCGCCGCGCAACTATGCGTGGGTGGTCGATGCGGACATCTCGGCTTGCTTCGACACCATCGACCACACCGCCCTGCTGGGCCGGGTGCGGCGACGGGTCGGAGACAAACGCGTCCTGTCGTTGGTGAAGGCGTTCTGCAAGGCCGGGATCCTCAACGAGTTCGGTCAGGTGCAGGACACCGAGGCGGGCACGCCGCAAGGCGGGATCCTCTCACCGCTGCTGGCCAACATCGCGTTGTCGGTACTGGATGAGCACTTCAGCGCCGCGTGGGCGGCGATGGGTGACTCCAGTGCCCGGCACCGGCGTCGCCGTCGAGGCGAGCCGACCTATCGGCTCGTCCGCTACGCGGACGACTTCGTCGTCCTCGTGCACGGCGAGAAGCACCACGCCAAGGCCCTGCGCGATGAGGCCGCAGCTGTGCTCGCGCCGATGGGCCTGCGCCTGTCGGAGGAGAAGACGAGGATCTGCCACATCGACCAAGGTTTCGACTTCCTCGGGTTCCGCATCCAGCGTCAACCCAAACGAGGGAGCGGGAAGCTATGCGTCTACACCTTCCCCAGCAAGGCCGCGCTCGCGTCGGTCAAGGCGAAGGTGCGCATGGTGACCCGGCAGGGACTCAACGGGCCACTCGTGCTCCTGCTCGATCGGCTCGCGCCGATCCTGCGGGGGTGGGCGAACTACTTCCGACACGGGGTGTCCAAGGCCACCTTCGATTACCTGCGCCGTTCACCTGGCGCCGAGTGATCTGCTGGCTGCGCCGCAAACACCCCCACGCAAGTTGGAAGTGGCTGCGCCGCCGCTACCTCCCCGGGTGGTGGCCGAGCCAGGCCGGGACGACGCTGTTCGACATCGGGAAGGTGACGGTCAGCCGTTACCGCTACCGCGCCAGCATCGTCACGCCCTGGACGGCATCCGCTGCCTGACCCACCGACTCGGGCTCGTGGAGAGCCGGATGCGTGGGAACGCGCACGTCCGGTTCGGGAGGCGGCCCGGGGAAACGGACCGGCCGCAAGGCCGGCACCGCGCCCCGGGTCGACCTCACCAGGAGCGGCTCAACCGCGAGATCCGTCGCCGCACCGATGTCGTGGGGATCTTTCCCGACCGTGACGCCATCATCAGCCTGATCGGCGCTGTCCTGACCGAGCAGCACGACGAATGGGCGGAAGGCCGCCGCTACCTCGGCCTGGACGCCCTCGCCCGAGCCCGCGTCACCCTCATCACCGACGCCCCCACTGACGCGGAGGAGGTGCCCACCGCCGAACCCCTGCAGGCGCTCAGCGCCTGACCGAACCGAAGGACCACGCGGCAACCGTGACACACCACGTCCCGGGGCTTGACCGCCGTTGACAGCGGGCTGGGTCGACCTTCGAGCGGGCGAGACTGTTGGAGTCGCTGGGCGCCTCAAGTTGGCCACCCGCCAGCGCCGAGGGTTGCAGTTAGGGTTGCAGTTCGTCGAACTATGCTCGCGTCCGCGGCAATCCGCAAGCCCGCGATTGAGCGTGAAACTGCCGCCCGCGGACTTGTGCGGACCCATCTGGGGCAGCTTAAACCTCGCTGCGTGTCGGGATTCTCGGCACTTCGAACGCTTACCACTGGCCCCGGCGACGGGTGCGTTGAAACGCTTTCAGCGCGCGGTCGTCGGCCTCGGGGAGGGTGTGCAGGTACTTCTGGGTGGTCTGGATCTGGCTGTGGCCCATCCGCTCCATGACTGTCTTGAGGTCCGCACCGCCGGCAAGCATCCACGACGCGTGAGCGTGTCGCAGGTCGTGCATACGAACGTGGCGCCCGAGCTGGGATTCCTCCAGCGCTGGTAGCCAGACCCGGGTTCGGAAGGTGTTGCGTGAGATGGGATTGCCGCCTGCGGTTTCCGTCGAGGGGAACAGCAAGTCGTCGCGGTCGATGCCGAGTTTCTTGATGCGGGCGGCGAGGACGTCGAGGAGATCCTGGCTGACGCGGATCGTCCGGGGCTCGTCGTCCTTCGGATACGGCTTGACGATCATGCGCTGGCCGGTGGGGGAGGTCTTCTTGGACACCTCCACGATCGTCTCCTCCACGGTCAGGGTCTTGCGCAAGAAGTCCAGATGCCGGGGGCGCAGGGCAACGAGTTCGCCCCAACGCAGGCCACTCTCGATGGCGGTGAGGACGAGCGGTTGCCACCGCTCGGGGACCGTTGAAAGCAGGCGCTCGAACTCCTCGGGGGGTGGTGCTTCTGAGTTAATGAGGCAGGTCGGCGAATAAATGCCCAACCAGGCCCGGTGCGCGGTCATCGTTTCGGTCCTTGCTGGTTCTGACGGTATGCCAGGCGGGCCAGGCGGGCGTTGTCGAGGCCGTCG
>NZ_KB913029.1:229334-233595 GCF_000384115.1 Sporichthya polymorpha DSM 43042 | reverse complement strand
GCGGCGACCTTAAACCTCGCTGACCGCAAGGTCGTACGGGTTCAAATCCCGTCCCGGGCACCGCGTTGACCTGCATAGACGTCCGATTCTGCCCGCCCCTCACACGGGCCCACCTCGCGACCTAGTAGCAGTTCTAGTAGCAGTTCAGTAGCGCAGGCCGTCGCGATGCGCGGCCGTCCGTCCACGTCCGCGGGCGTGTAGAGACTCCCCACAAGATCATCCTCACCCCCGGGTTCCAGACGTAGCCGCACGACCTCGTCATGCGACGACCAGTAGCCGCCGACCATGCTGAGATGGCCGCTTCGTGCGAAAGCCGGGTTCCGTCGAGGACGGCTCAGTCCCAATGCGCGGTCTGGCCGCCTCTGGTCCGAATCCGCGCGCGCGGGCGGTCCGCGGGTAGCAGCGCACGGTGCTCGCTGCGGACCGCGTCGTAGAGCGTCCCGCCTCCGGAGTTGTCCGTGATCGATACCAGGAGCGCGAACGGGACCTTCGTCGGAGCGTTGTCGAGCGCTCCAGCCCGTCGGGCGATGTAGGAGAGCTCAAGGCGGGGCCGCTCCGTCTCGGTCGCCTTGAGGATCACCCGATGGTGCCGGATCGTCTCCCACTTGCCGCTATCGCGCAGTTGGACCTCTGCCGACCCCTTGGGCGCGCCCAACGACTTCGTCACCGGCTCCTGGCTCGGAGTCCATCCGGCGGCCATCAAGGTCAGCGCTTCGTTGCTGCGGAGGTCATGTTGCTCGCTCTTGGCGTCGAGCCCGGCCGGCGGCCTGAAGCTATGGATCGACTGATGTGGGCGCAGGAGTATCTCCAGCGAAGCGCTGGTGTACTCCGTAGGTTGGGTGGGATCGATCGGCGATGCGTACGCCAACGTCATCCTCAACTGCAGGTCGGAGGACACGACAGCAGGAACGGGAACCTGGTAGCCCAAGAGATCGTTGCGCTCGATCTCATCGACGATCAGCACGTGCACCTCATCCGGCGAGCACTCCAGCGTGTCCACGAAACTCAGCACCTGCCGGCCGTAGCCGACCTCGTCTCGAAGCTTCACGTGCTGGCGTGGCCGCTCGGCGAAATGGGTCACGAATGCCCGAAGGACGCTGCTGTTCACCCTGGGGAGCCGGGTGACAAGGTCGGCGAGGGCATGCGTCGTGAGCGGTGCCGCGAAGCTCGTCCCGGACGCTTCCAGGAACGTGCCATCGGAGCGCAGAACGTTGAAGAGTCGCCCGTCGACGCCGCCGAACTGAACGCCGAGCGGCTGCACGCGACCACCCTGGCGACCCGGGCCCATCGACGAGTACGGTGCCCTGCTCCACGGCTTGTCCGGAGCCGGTGCGTCACATGCCCCGACCGCCAGACCGTTGGCCATGTCGGCCGGCACCTGAACGCGGTGAAGGCCGGCAGCCCGGTCCTCTTCACCGTCGTTGCCCGCGGCCACGACGAAGAGAACGTCGTTATCCCACGCCAGTTGGTCGAGTTCGCTGGTCCAGCGGTTGGGCTCCATGTCGTCCTCCACCGCGAGCGTCGGGCCGAGGCTGAGGTTCACCAGCTTGTGTCCGCCTTGCTCGACAGTCTCCTTGATTCGGTCGAGGACCCAGTAGCCCTCCAGGTCGCCGGGGATGTTCGGAGCAGGAAGGACACGAAAGCTCTCCACCGGCAGCGGAGGCTGAGGAGCTTGCTGGCCCGGGGTCAACAAGCCGTAGAGGACCGCGCCCGTCACCCCAGTTCCGTGATTCAGTTCGTCGGCATCCGCAGGCTCCGAAGTGAGGTCGGAAGCGCTGATCGGGAACAAGGGCGACGGACTCTTGACGTCGACGCCGCCGTCGAACACCGCGACCTTCACGGTCGCGCTCACAGGGCTCGTGGCGGCGGGTGGCGCGACCCGCAGTGCAGACCGGGTTCCGAAGCTCGGCCGCGGGCGAATCGCCGGCATGGGTCGGAGCACGCGCAGCGGGTTGAAGCGGGCGAGTGCGACCACATCGTCATCGGTCGGAAGCGTGACCGGGGTGAAGGTGAGGCCGCCGACGCGGCGGACGAAGTCCGCGTGCACTCGGCCGTTCCGTGACTCGATCAGCGTGAACCAACGCTGGAGTGTTTCGTCATCGAGCGGAACCGCCTCGCCCGCCCGGGCCGTCAGCGGATGGAGGACCGCCTCCCAGGTCCTCGCCTCTCTGCTCTCCTCGGTGGTAGTGGCTTCGGGCGCACGGAGCACCTGCGCGACCGTAGGCAGCGATACCTCGTCGAGTTTCCTGATCTCGCTGAACGCCTGGGCTTGCGTGCGTCCCTGTCCGCGGGTGTTCACCAGGGTTTCGAGTTCGCTGAGCCCGTCGTCGCTGACGGTGAAGATCAGTCGGCGTGTCTGGACTGTTTCGCTCCGGCTCCGTGTCTGATAGTCGCCGGTGTCCGCGCGTGAGCCGACTGGCGTCGCGCCGATGTGTGCGAGTAGGGGCGCGGGGAAATAGCTGGCGGCGAGGTAGTTGGGCACGAGCTTCGCCTCGACGTACAGTCGGTCGGCGGCGCGCAGCGTTTGCGGCAGCCTGTGAGCGTCCTGGACGGCTGCACTGATCTGCGGCAGCAGAAAACTCCGCGCGTCCTCGGCCGTTCGGGGCTCGAACTTCGGCCCACCGCCGCTCGCGGGCGCGGCCACATCGACCTTGAGCCCCTCACCGTTGACGAGTAGGGGACGGCGTGGGGCCTCGGGATGCTCTGTCGTCACGGCTGCCCTTTCGTCCGCTTCAAGGCAGCCGCCACCGTCGGGTGGCTCACCCCGACCAGGTCAGCGATCTGTCGATTCGACAGACCCAACCGGGCACGCAACGCGGCGATCAACTTGTCGCGTGCAGCACCCGTCAGCGTGCACTGGCGTGCAATCTCTTCGACCAGCACCGTCCCGACGGGCACGCTCTGGAGGATCGACCGACGGCGGCACAACGCCCAGAGCCGAGTCAGTTGCGAGCTGCTCATGTGCTCGGTGAGATCGGCGACCAGCTCGATCGTGCCCGGATCCAGCTCCACCGATCCGGCGGCGGCGTAGGTGAGAATGGCGGCGCGCTGTTCCCACCCAGGGAGTTGCAACTCGATGGCTCGGTCGAACCGTCGCTCCACCGCTGGGTCAAGAAGCTGCGGGTGGTTCGTGGCAGCGACCAGCAGGCTCGTGTCTGGCCATCGGTCCAGCTCGACGAGCACGACGTTCACGATCCGTTTCAGCTCGCCGATGTCCGCGTCATCGTCTCGTCGCTTCGCGATCGCATCGAACTCATCCAGGAGCAGTACGCAAGGACCGGACTTCGCGTAGTCGAGTACGGCCTTGATGTTGCGGCCCGAAGACCCGAGATAGCTGGACACGACCGACGACAGGTCGAGCGTGACCAGCGGCAGGGACAGCGACTGTGCCAGCCAGCGCGCGGTCATCGTCTTACCCACACCGGGGGGTCCGCTCAGCAACAGGCTCCGTGTCAGTCCCACGCCGGCGCTATGCAGTTTCTCGCTGAGCCGCCGCTCGGCGACGATCTCGTCGAGTTCGCGCATGGCGCCGGCAGCGAGGATCAGGCCGTCGCCGTCGGGCGCGGCGTCTACGTCTACCAGCGGACGGACGGTGTCTCCCTCCGTCGGCAGCGCGCCCCCGCTGAACCGCAGCTCGGCCGAGGCGTTGGTGGCCGCCATCGCCTGATGAAGCGCCGCCTTGAAGGCATCGGGATCGTGGACGGTGGGCGGGACGGCGCGCAGCAGCCGCGAGGCAAGCTGGCGGACACCGGGGCCGTGCCCGCGGGTTCCCACACGCACCAGATCCAACACCGCCCGCTCCAGGCCATCGTCAGAGTGGTAAGAGCTACTCCGGGTTGCCGTCATACGTTCCACCGTAGCCGCTTCCGATCTAGCCATGAGCTGCCCCTCTGTGGAAACTTGATTTCTTCGATGGGTGCTTCTTACCAGCACGTACCGACGAGGTTTCGCGCGGACACGCCGCGGGGATGATCCTCGACGTACGCCGCCGGAATCCGCTCGGTGTGGCGGCAGCCCAGACCGGTCGGGCGGCGAACATCGCTTGGCGGTGAGAGTGCCCCCGGCGCGTTGCGCCACCGCGCGCCGCACGCGATTCAGTCCCAGAGTGCCTGGCCCATTCGGTCGGCGGCTTGGCGAGCGAGGACATCGGTGACGTGGGTGTAGCGCTTGGTCACGGCGAGCGTCGAATGCCCAAGAATCTGCTGCACGACGCGGATGTCGACGCCTTGCTCCAACAGCAGCGTGGCGGCGGTGTGTCGGG
>NZ_KB913029.1:222686-229234 GCF_000384115.1 Sporichthya polymorpha DSM 43042 | reverse complement strand
CGAGGTCCTGGTAGCCGCGGGGTCAGTGCCCGCGGGCCACGCCATCACCTCCGAGGACGTACGGACGACGTCCGTCGCGGGCGACGTGCGCGCCATCCGCGCCAGCGACCTGGCTAGCGTCCTCGGCCAGAGCACAGCCGTCGGGCTGGTCCCTGGGCAGTTGCTCAACCGGGACATGCTGACGACGGCAACGGTCCCCGCGCCCGACCAAGCCATGATCGGCCTGTCGTTGGCTCCGGGTCAGTTCCCGGCCGACGGGCTCGCCGTGGGCGATCAGGTCCTGGCCGTGATGATTCCTTCCGCCGTCGGAGCCGAGGGCGACACCTCGCTCACGGCGCGGGCGCTGACGACCGCTCAGGTGTTCGGTCTGCGCGCGGATCCGAGCAGCGGCGCAGACACGCTCGTGACGCTGGTGGTTCCGCTAAACATGGCGAACCAGGTGCTCGCTCAGAGCGCGGTGGGGCGGATCGGTCTGGTGAAGGTCACTTCGGGCGCACCGGCAACGGATTCGGCTCCAGCTCCGAGCCGGACGGCCGCCTCGTGACCGTCATCGCGATGTTCTCCGACAAGGGCAGTCCCGGGGTCACCACGCTCGCACTCGCTCTTGCCGCAACCTGGCCCCGCGCGGTCACGATCGCCGAATGCGACCCCGCCGGTGGCGACCTCGCCCTCCGGCTCACGGATGCGGGCGGACGTCCCCGGCTGCCGGCGGACTCGGGCTTGCTCGCACTGGCTGGTGCGGTCCGGCGCACCGCGACTCCGGACCTCGACGACCATGCCTGCGCTGTTGATGGCTGGCCGAACATCGCGGTCCTCACCGGCCTCACGACGCCCGAACAGGGCGCCGGCATCGGCGACCTGTGGCCCGCGATCGCCGTCGCCCTGACCAGCCCGGGCCGGGGGGACGTGATCGCGGACCTTGGTCGCCTCCATCCCGGTAGCCCCGCCCACTCGGTCGCTGCCGCCGCAGACGTCCTGGTCGGGGTCACCCGCGGCGACGCTGTGGGTGTGCTGCGACTTCGCGACCGACTGCGGCACCTGCTCGACGTTCTGCCCGAGACGGTGCCCGAGAACGAGCGGGCACCCCGCCGGGTCGCCGTCGTCCTCATCGTCGACGACCGCCACGGTGCCGAAGCGGTGTCCTCGATGCGCGCGGTGCTGGCGCAGGCCCAGATCCCGGCCACGGTCATCGGCTACCTCGCGCGAGATGCCAGGGCGCTGGAGGAACTCCATCACGGTCACTCAGGACCGCGCCTGGAACGGAGTCTGCTCCTGCGTAGCGCGCGTTCGCTGGTCACTGGGCTGACTGAGCTGACGGGCGATCAGTGGGGGCAGGGCGAGCCCGCGACGGTGGCGGCAATGGTGGCGGTGGCGGGGAGTGTTCCTCGCCGTCGTCTCGCGGACCTGGTGCGTTCGCGATGACGGCTACGGGATTCGCCCTCGACCATTCCGTGGTGCGGCGCCTGCAGGGTGAGGTCGCCGAGCATCTCTCCGTCAGCCGCCGAGCTGCCCGCGAAGCAGGGCGGCCGCTGCCCGCCGGCGAGGACGAACGGCAACAGGCTCGAGCAGTGATCGCCACCGTGGTAGCTGACGAAGTGTCGCGCACCATGGCGGCCGGGGAGCAGCCGCCTTCGGCGGAGGACGAGTTCGCGCTCGCCGAAGCTGTGTTCGCGCGGCTCTTTGGCGCGGGTCGCCTCCAGGTGCTGCTCGATGACCCTCTCATCGAGAACGTCGACATCAACGGCTGCGACGAGGTGTTCGTCTCTTACGCCGACGGCCGGCGCGCGCGGGTCGGGGCCGTGGCGGCCAACGACGCGGAGCTGGTCGAGCAGGTGCAACTCCTCGCCGCCTACGCCGGGCTGTCCGCCCGCGCCTTCGACGACGCCAACCCGGAACTCGATCTGCGCCTGCCGGACGGGACTCGACTCTCGGCCGTCCGGCGGGTCACCGCGCGCCCGGCGGTGTCACTGCGCCGGCACCGCTATCCGAAGGTGTTCCTGTCCGACCTGGTCGGCAACGGCACCCTGACTGCTGAGCTTGCTGAATTCCTGTCGGCCGTCGTGCGAGCACGTCGCAACGTCATGATCGCCGGTGAGACCGACGCCGGTAAGACCACTCTGCTCCGCGCCCTGGCTAACGAGATCGACCCGAGCGAACGCATCTGCACGGTGGAGAACAGCCTCGAACTCGGGCTGCGTGCCCATCCCGACCTGCACCCGGACGTCGTCGAACTCGAAGCCGCCCCCGCGAACAGCGAAGGCGTCGGAGGGGTCGGCATGGCGCAGCTCGTGCGCCGTACGTTGCGGATGAACCCCGACCGGGTGATCGTCGGGGAGGTTCTGGGTCCCGAGGTCGTCACGATGCTCAACGCCATGAGCCAGGGCAATGACGGGTCTTTGTCCACCATTCATGCCCGTACCCCGCGCGGGGTATTCGACCGGATCGCCACCTACGCCCGACAAGCTGAGGAACGCCTCGACATCGACGCGACCCACCAACTCATCGCCGGCGGCGAAGGCGGCACCGGAGCCTTGGACTTCGTCGTGTTCTGCCGCAAGACCCGGACCCCGACCGTTGAGGACGGGACAGCTGGGCTGCGTCGCCTCGTCTCCTCCGTCCTGGAGATCAACGGCTACGACCAGCGGGTGCAGGCCAGCGAGATCTACACCCCCGGGTCCGACGGACGGGCGGTGCGCAACCACGGCGTCCCCATCGACGCTCTGGCCGACCTCATCGCGGCCGGCTACGAGCCCGACTACACGCCCGACACACGTCCGTATACCTGACTCGCATATCTGATTGCTCATCAGCCGTCGGCAAGGGAGGGGAGCCCATGCAGCCGGACACCTTGGCCGCCATCGCCGTATTCGCAGGCCTCGGCGGCGCGGTGTGGATGTTGATCCTCGCCTGCCGCGGCCCGGTCGGGTCTGGCCAACCCGACGTGCGCGCCGTCCGGGCGAGACTGACGCCGCGGGCCGTGGCAGCGGTCGGTGTCGGGCTCACGGTCGCGGTACTGACTCGCTGGCCGGTCGCCGCCGCAGGCCTCGCCGTTCTGGTCTGGGTTTGGCCCCGGCTCGTGGTCGGAGGCAACGCCGGGGAGGCAGCGATCGGTCGCCTCGAAGCGCTCGCCGGTTGGACCGAGGGGCTCAAGGACACGATCGCCGGTGCGGTTGGGCTGGAGGAGGCGATTCCCGCCACCGCTCGGGCAACCGCCACACCGATCCGCCCCGCGGTGGATCGACTGGTCGAACGACTGCAGTCTCGCGAATCATTGCCGCTCGCGCTCCACCACTTCGCCGACGACCTCGACGACCCGTCCGCTGACCTCATCGTCGCCGCCCTCATCCTCAACGCCCGCCTGCGAGGACCGGGACTGCGCGCGACCTTGGAAGCGCTGGCGAACTCCGCCCGCGACGAACTCGACCTGCGCCGTCGAGTCGAGGCCGGCCGCCGCGCCCTGCGCACCGGGGTCCGCATCATCGTCGGCGTCACCGTGGGATTCGTCGCCGCGCTGATCGCCCTCGACTCGGCCTACCTCGACCCCTACGACAGCATGGCCGGCCAGCTCGTGCTGCTCCTGGTCGCCGCAATCTTCGCCGCCGCGTTCGGATGGCTCCGGTCGCTTGGCGACACCGAGCGACCGCAGCGCCTGCTCACCGGGCCGCTCCCGGCCGAAGGGGCATACCGATGACCGCCGCCATCGTCGTCTTCGCTGGACTGGGCGCAGCCCTCACTGCGCTGATCGCCCTGCTGGTTCCACAGCGTCTGGGCCTGCTCGTCGCGGTCGGACGCCTCGACGCCGCACGCACCGCCCCCGCGGCCGCGCGCACCGCCCCCGCGCGTGATGACACCGGGCACTTGTCCCGGCAGGCCCAGCTCGGGCTCATGACCCGAGCACGGTTGGGCCACCTCGTCCGGCCGGGCCGTACCCCCCACGGCCCGGCCGGACAACGCGACGCCGACCTGGCCGTGACCGGCATCGCCGAGGAGCTCCTCATCGGCCGCATGGTGCTGACCGGGCTCGCGGGCTTCTGTTTCCTGCCCGCTCTGGCGCTCGTCCTCGCACCGGTCGGGTTCGGCCTGCCGGCCACGGTCCTGGTCATCGGGACACCAGCGCTCGGTGCCGGATTCGCTTGGCTACCGCGGGTCGCGCTGCGCCGCGCGGCCGAGGTGCGTCGCCGCGAGTTCCGCCGCGCACTGTCGTGCTATCTCGACCTCGTCGCGATGAGCTTGGCCGGCGGACGCGGCGCCCCCCAGGCCCTGCCGGAGGCGGCGGCCCTGTCCGACGGCTGGGCGTTCCGGATGATCGCCGACGCTCTCGCCACCGCCCGCCTATCCGGGACCGGTCCGTGGCGGGGGCTTGGCGAACTGGGGGACCGGATCGGGGTCGCCGAGCTCCGTGAGCTCGCGGGTGCCCTCGCTCTTGTCGGCGATCACGGCGCGCGCGTGCGCGACACCCTCACCGCCCGGGCCGCCACATTGCGCCGCCGCGCACTCACCGACGCCGAAGGGCAAGCGGCGCAGGCCGACCAGGCCATGCGGATCGCTCAGGTGCTGCTGGCCTTCGGCTTCCTGATCCTTGTCGCCTACCCCGCGCTCGCCGCGGTACTGGCGCTGTGACCGCCATGACCCAACCCACTCGCGACCCACATGCCGCTCACCCCCAGTCCCGCCCGACGCAGTCCGAACCGATTGAAGGAGCACACAATGCCCGAACTGCAGTTCCTGACCGCCTGGTGGACGATTCTGAGGGAACGTCAGCAACGCGACATCGCCGACGATCGCGGCGACATCGTCCAGTACGTCGTGATCACCGCCGCATTGGCGCTCGCGGCGGTCGCGATCGTCGCCATCATCGTCACCAAACTCACGACCAAGGCCAAGGGTCTGCAAACCGAGTAACCCGTAGCGGCCCGCAGAGGCGACCGGGCGGTCGCAGCGCGACAGTTCGGGATGATGCCGGAACGAGCAGCATCGAGCTGGTCATCACCATGCCCGCGCTTCTGCTGATCGTGCTCGCGATCCTGCAGTTCGGGATCTGGGCGCACGCCCAGCACGTGGCGCAGGCTGCGGCCCGCGACGGCGCCGAAGCCGCCCGCGCCTACGGCGGCACGGACCAAGCGGCCCGGGACCGCGCCACCACCAGCCTCGACCGACTCGGCCCGACCATCCTGCGTGATCCGAACGTCGACATCGCCCGGACGGAGGAGGAGGTCACGGTCACTGTCACAGGAAACGCGACCTCGATTCTCGGACTGTTCTCCTTCCCGGTGAGCGAGCGGGTCCGCGGCCCGGTCGAACGGTTCGTGCCGGACGGAGCCGCGCGGTGACGCCCCGGACCGGCGACACCTCCGTCGTTCACGTTGAACGTGATTCGGACGAGGGCTCGATCGCAGTCGAACTCGTCATCCTGACCCCGCTCCTTCTCGTCCTCCTGCTGTTCGTCGTCGGGCTCGGCCGCATCGCCCACGCCAGCGGCGAAGTCGACGCAGCGGCTGCGGACGCGGCACGGACGGCCTCCTTGCTCCGTGCACCGCTCGCCGCCCAAGAAGCGGGAGAGCAGGCCGCACGCGCACACCTCGATGGAGGGTCTTGCCGAACCCTGGACGTCGACATCGACACCACGCAACTGCGCCCCGGCGGCCTGGTTACCGCGACCGTGCGGTGCACCGCGGCTCTGGCCCGGCTCGGCCTGGCCGGGTTCCCCGGCGCGCGCACGTTCACTGCCACGGTCAGTGTTCCCATCGATGCTTATCGGGGGCTGTGATGAGCTCGCTCGCGGACCGACTCGCGGACCGATTTGGTCGCATTCGAAGCGACCGCTCGGACGAGGGCAGCATCACCCCGTTCGTCGTCGTGATCACGGCCGCGTTGCTCGCCATGGCCGGTTTGGTCATCGACGGTGGATACGCGCTGGCCGCCCACCAGGACGCCACGGCAACGGCGGAACAGGCCGCCCGGGCCGGCGCTGACGCCCTCGCCCGCGACGACGCGCAACGGGGTGGTCCGCTGCGGCTGAACCCCACCGCGGCCCGCGCGGCGGCCGAGCGGTATCTCGCCACGACCGGGCACAGCGGTAGCGCAACCGTCGTCGGCCAGACCGTGACGGTCAGCGTCACGGTCACCCGCACGACCGCGATCCTCTCCGCGTTCGGCATCGACACCCTCAGCGCCAGTGCGACCGCATCGGCCCGCGGGGTCACCGGCATCGACCACGAAGAAGACCTGAAGCCCATCGCAGCAGGCAAGGACTCCCGATGAACCGACCCCGCCCGACGAGTACGCGACATGTCGCGACCGGTGGCCCCGCTGACCGCGCCCCGATCGCACGCGGACTCGCCGCCGCCGGCCTCCTGCTCGCGCTCGTCCTCGCTCCTCCGACCGCTCTGCTGCTGGCGGTCGGGAACCCGATGCCGGATCAGGCCGTGATCAACGGGCGCCTGACCGACGCCGCGGTCATCGGGATGCTCGCCGCCGTCGTCTGGGTCGCCTGGTTGCAACTCATGCTCGCCGTCGTCGTCGAAACGTTCGCCGCCGTGCGCCGGGCG
>NZ_KB913029.1:221673-222586 GCF_000384115.1 Sporichthya polymorpha DSM 43042 | reverse complement strand
CCTGTCCGCGTTGGGATCTGACGACACCGCCGTCGCGGTCGCGATGACCTGTGCCTCCGCCTGGCTGGAATCCGCCCTAGCCCACCGCACCGGAAGCGATCGCACCGGAAACGATCGCGCGGGAGGCGACCGCACCGACGATCCCAGCCGCCATGCTGTCGGCGGCGGTGCTTCCGGCGGCGGTGTTGTCGGCGGTGGTCGGTGGGTCATCTACGACGAAGCATGGCGTCTGCTGCGCGCGCCAGCCTTGCTGCGCCGCATGCAAGCGCAATGGAAGCTCTCCCGCGCGCACGGCATCGCCAACCTGCTCGTGCTGCACCGGCTCTCGGATCTCGATGCCGTCGGCTCCGGTGGGAGTGAGTCGCGGGCCCTGGCCGCGGGTCTGCTCGCGGATTGTTCGACCCGCATCGTGTATCGGCAGGAGGCCGACCAGCTCACCGGCATCGAGGCCGCGCTGGGACTGACCGACACCGAGCGTGTCCTGCTTCCCGCGCTCCCTCGCGGCTGCGGACTCTGGAAGCTCCCACGGGCCTCCTACGTGGCGCACCACCGCCTTCATCCCGACGAGTCCGTGGTTTACGACACCGACTCCGCCATGAGAGGAGGTGCGCGGTCATGAAGGCCGTCCCGCTCGCCGAAGACGCGACCCTCGGCGTCCTGTTCGCCGCGCCTGAATCGCCGGCACGCCACGCTGTCCTGCGTTGGCTGCGGCCCGAAGATTTCGCCGGACCGTGGCACGGAGAGGTCTACCGGACCATCCGGTCCCTGGCCAGTGCCGGCGACTGCGTCGACCCGGAAGCGGTCGGTCTGGCGCTGATGCGCCGAGTCGGCCCCACGCGGGCCGAGGTGGTCCGCGTGGCCGGGCTGCTCCGCGCCGCGCCGCCCAACGCGCATCCCGATACCTACGCACGCA
>NZ_KB913029.1:219507-221573 GCF_000384115.1 Sporichthya polymorpha DSM 43042 | reverse complement strand
GCCGCGGTCGCAACCCCGCTGCTGGCGACCATCGCCGTGCTCGGCGCGCCCGGAGCACCGTCCTGCCCGCCCGGTGAACCCGCCTCCACCGCGACCTCCCCGACCTCCGCGACTTCTGCGCCCGCGTCGGCCCCCTTGGTCTCCGGGTCGCATCGGCCCGGTGACTGTGGAGTCGCCGGTGGCATGGGCGCTGGTCGGCGCGCCGCGCGGGCCGGTCGAGGCGATTAATGCGGCCCTGGCCATGGCCGGGACCCGCAGCGGGTGGCACCGACTCTGCGACCGGCTGGTCTGCCGCGCCTACGGCTACGCCAACTCCGGTTACCCGAGCGCCATCGCCCACTGGACCGCCATGGCGCAGGCCGGGCTCGCCCACCCCGGCGACCGCTGCCCACCACCGGGGGCGTTCGTGTTCTGGGACACCGGAGCCGGCGAGCCCGGGCACGTCGCGCTGGTCATCTCCCGCGCCGGCTGCAACCCGAACCGGATCACCGCGGTCTCCAACGACGTCCTCGACACCACCGTCGGCAATCGCGGCGGGGTCTATCACGTCACCCTCGCCCGGCTGGAGTCCGGCTTCGTCCAACCCAGCCGCTACCTCGGATGGTCCCCACCCGTGTGCGCCGGGCTCGCACTTCCGACCGGCACCTTCCGATGACACGGGCGCCGGCACCGGTCCTGAGTATCTGACAGAACGTCACGCAAAGGAGTTGTGATGAGGGCAGCAGGTCCGCGACGAGCCGCCGGCGAGGACCGACTCGCCGTTGCCCACGCCCGCCTCGTCACCGCAGTCGAGGAACTCGCGACCGGCGATGCGTGGCGGCGCATGCTCTCGGTCGCGGCTCGCTTCCCGAGCTACAGCGCCAACAACGTCCTGCTCATCGGAGCCCAACGCAGCGATGCCACCCAGGTCGCCGGCCTTCGGACCTGGAACGCACTCGGACGGCGAGTCCGGACCGGAGAGAAGGGCATCGCCATCCTGGCGCCCTGCCTGTACCGCGCCAGGGCTAGCGGGCCGATCCCCGATCAGCGCCCCCGCCCCGAGCAGGACCGCCCCCAGCGGCAGGGCCCCGACTCATCCGATGACCAACGCAGGCGCCTTGACGGGTCCGAGGCTGAGCCCGGCGCGCCCGCGGCCCGGCTGCGGGGGTTCCGGGTCGTGCACGTCTTCGACATCGCGCAAACCGAAGGAGAGCCGCTGCCCGAGTGCAGCCCGCACCTGCTCACCGGCGACGCTCCCCGTCTGCTGACCGACGCGTTGGCCCAGTGCGTCGAGGCTGACGGCTACCGGGTGCAACGCGGACCGTGTCCGGGCGGCGCGAACGGCATCACCAACTTCAGCACCCGCACGGTGTGCGTCCGCGACGACGTCGCCGACGCCCAGGCGGCCAAGACCTTCGCCCACGAACTCGGACACATCCGCGCCCGGCACGACACCCGATTCCTCACCGACCACCACCTCACCGGCCAGCGCAGCGTCGTGGACTGCCGCGCCCAGGCTGAAGTCGAAGCAGAGTCGATCGCCTTCCTCGTCGCCCACAGCGCCGGCCTGGCCAGCGACGCCTATTCCGTGCCCTATCTCGCAGGCTGGTCCGGCGGCAACACCACCGTCCTGCGGGACACCGCCGCCCGAGTCATCGACACGGCACGCGGCATCCTCACCGACCTCCGCCTGCCGGAGCCCGCGGAACTCGATCCGCCCTGGCTCTCGCCCGAGCGCATCGCCTCGGCAGCGTGCACGCACATGGCCGAGCACGACAGCCCGAGCCCATGCTGACCCGAACCGTCCGGTGCCACCCCGGGCGGACGTCGTCCACAACCCGGACGGACCTCCCCACTGTCCACAGATCGACGGCGACGGTGCCCGCGGCAGAGCACTTCGCGCGACCGTGGGGACAACGAGGCTTCCCCAATCCCCGCTTGGTGGCACCGCCACCGAACGCGACACCCGAACCCGATTCCTGAATCCGAAACTGAACGCGATGCCCCGACCGACACCTTGAGGAGCCCTGATGTATCCCGACCCGATGTTCACTGACCCACCCGCAGCCGTGCAGCAGGCCAGGCTC
>NZ_KB913029.1:215332-219407 GCF_000384115.1 Sporichthya polymorpha DSM 43042 | reverse complement strand
CCCGCCGATGGCGGTGTCCACGACCCGGTCCAGCAATGCGATCCGCTCCTGCGGACCGGATACCCGCACGAGTCGGGTCGCCCGGGCCGCCTCGGCGAGCAGGTTGTTCCGGGTCCACGTCGAACGTCGCTCCGCGACCGCGGCGAGCGCGGTGCACGCGGCCTGCTCGACGATGTCCTCCGGCATGTCAACCGCCCTGACAGACGAAAACCCGGACACCGCGGTGGCCGGCGCTGCGATCGACGACGCACTGGCAAGTGGAGCACTGGCGACCGGCGCAGTGGCCACCGGGACTGTGACAACCGGCTGGGCGTCGGCAACCAGCGCCGCGGGCAAGCGGCCGGTGAGCTCGGTGGCCTGAGTCCGCCAGCGAGTGAACAAGGTCGCGAGCGGGGCGACAGTCTTGTCCGGTCGGGAGGCGAGCGTGGCCTGTTGACGCAGCCGGAGCATCTCTCGACGACTCGGCTCCCTCCCGTGCTTGGCCGTGAAGCCGGTGACCAACCCCCGCAACTGTCCCTCGATCTGGCCGGCGCGTGAGGAGAACAGCGCGAGCAACGCCTCCTCAACACCGACGATCTCGAAGGCGGGGTTGCGCCGATCACCACGATCCCGCAACCCCCACGTGACCGACAGGCGGGCGGACAGGGCGTCGGCCACGAGCGCGTCATAGGTCTCCGAACAGGCCACCGCGGCGCGGTAGACCGCTTGCCCGTCAAGCGAGCGCCAGCGCCCGTCTGGGCCTTGGACCTTGTTTGCGATCACGACGTGGGTGTGCAGATTTGGATCGCCCGTGCGGGTGTCCCAGTGGTCGAACGCGGCCGCGATCATGCCGCGGGTCGCGACCTGAGCGCACGAGTTCGCCCCGACCCGGGTGTGGAGAAAGCGGTCCTCGATCAACGCCAGGACCGCGGTAACCGCCTCGCGATGGGCATCGGCAACCGCCTGCTGGACCTCCCGGTCACCCAGGGCCCACAACACGCTTGCCGACTTCGGGGCGGTGAAGGTCAGATCGAATCCGGCAACCGCAGCCTTCACCGGTCGGGCCCGCTCCCGGGTCTCGATCGCCTCGACTGCGGCCTGGCGCTCTGTGCTAGCCAGCGCGTCTGGCAACCGTCCGACTGCGTCGGCAATCCGCTCCTCCGCGCTCCGGTACACCGGGAATGCCCGGCCCAACGCCGCCCCTGAGATCGGGTCGTGGCCGCGGCCGTACAGGGCGGCCATCGCCTCTTCGGTCACCGTCGATCCCGCCGCGAGTCCGCGCCCGCCGTTCAGCCCGGCCAGCCCTGATCCCAACCACCGCCCGGCCGGATATCCCGACTCTGCGTAGTACGAGGTCAACGATGTCCCGGCATCGCGACCACAATCGCCGCACGCGGTGTGCTTGAGCAGGTACTTGTACCCCGAGCCCGCCGAGAGCCGCGCCAGCGACATCACGACAACCCCCCGAACGACGGCAGGGGTCGCCGCTGGAGGCGCACCAACGAATCCACGTCGTGCCTGTGTGCGCGATCGGCGCCAGATCCGCGGCCATCTCAACTTGAGCAAGATGAGTACGTGCCCCGCCCATCGTCAGCTCGAGAACCAAGCTGCTGGACCGAGTCGTCCCTGCTCCACTTGGGTGTTGAAACCGATGGCGATGGTTGCCTTCGGGGCCGGCGAACGGACGGACAGGTCTCTCGACCTGGCCGCCGACGGGGGGCCGGGCGGGGCGGTCCAGTCGGCACCGCCGCCGCAGGACGCGAGGAGCCACGGGCGGCAGCGGCTCGGCGCCGCCCCGGCGCCAGGCCATGTCTAGACCCGGGCACCCCAGCGCTTGTTCCAGGGCGTCTGCGAACATCTACTCCGGAGCATCCGGCCGCCGCCGTCGCGATGGTCGGCCCTGCACGCAGAGACTCCCGAGGCGATGCTCCCGGTTTCAGCGCGCCTTGAGTCAGTGATCCCCGCGTCACTGCGTGGGTACCAGCCCGTCGGAGGGCTTGGGGCCCTCGGCGCTGACGGGTAAGCCTCCTGGTCGCGGTCGCGGTCGGGTCCGCGGTCGCCGCCCCATCAGACTCGGCGCTGCGCGTAGGTAGTGCAGTGAGCAGGGTGGGCCTGGGGGCCCGGACTGCGAGCGCCGGATACTACTACTATGCTCCGTAGCAGCTGTCTCGGTTGAGGGACCCTACCGGTCGGGCGGTGCAGCCAGGGTGTCACCACCCGGCCGACACGCAGACACGTCCCCCTCTATCTGTACTTGCTGGAGTCGAGGAAAGAAGTGAAGTCACAGGTCAAGGTGTCGGTGGGGCTCGTGGCCGCGTTCGCCCTCGTCGTGGCCGCGCTGCTCGTATGGGGGAAGATCGGCGGCGACCCTGCCGACGCTAACGCGGCGGAGGCGGCGGTCGCCCGGGCCGACAGCCACGTCCTCGGCCAGCGGGGAGCGGCCAACGTTGAGTTCGTCGAGTTCCTCGACTTCGAGTGCGAAGGCTGCGCTGCGGCGTTTCCAGTCGTCGAGCAGTTGCGCAAGCAGTACGCGGGCCGGGTCACCTTCGTGGCCCGGTACTTTCCGCTGCCCGGGCACTTCAACGCCGAACGTGCGGCCCGCGCGGCCGAGGCGGCAGCGCGTCAAGGCAAGTTCGAGCAGATGTATGTCCTGATGTATGAGAACCAGAGCCAGTGGGGTGAGCAGCGCGTCCCGCTCGACGCCACCTTCCGGGGCTTTGCCGAGCGGATTGGTCTAGACATGGCGCAGTACCACGCCGACTACGCCTCGCCGGAGGTGGCCGCGCGGGTGCAGCGCGACGTCGAGGACGGCTTGGCGCTGGGCGTGCAGGGAACCCCGACCTTCTTCCTCAACGGGCAGCGGATCGAACCTCAGTCCGCAGAGGACATGGTCGCGGCGCTCGAGGAAGCGCTCGCCAGCTCCTGATGAGCGACTCCCCCCGGCCAACCGCACCGCCGCGCGAGGTGCCGGCGGTTGCGACGCCAGATACCTCACCCCCGGCGAACTCACCGCCGCCCGGAGAGCGGGCGCTGGGCTGGCTGCTGCTCGTCGGTGGCCTTACGGGTTTCGCCGCGGCGTTTACGCTCATGGTCGAGAAGCTGGAACTGCTCAAGGACCCGACCTACACGCCATCATGCAGCCTCAACCCGATCCTCAACTGCGGCTCGGTCATGAAGACCGACCAGGCGGAGCTTTTCGGTTTTCCGAACCCGTTGATCGGCATCGCGGCATTTCCCGTCCTCGCTGCCACCGGGGTTGCGTTGATCGGCGGTGCGCGCCTGAGTCGCCCGTACTGGCTCGGCCTCCAGGCGGGGGTGACCCTGGCCGCAGGATTTGTGGTGTGGCTTATTTTTCAGAGCCTCTACCGCATCGGTGCCTTGTGCCCGTACTGCATGATTGTCTGGGCCGTGGTGTTGCCGGTGTTCGTGTACGTGACGTCGCACAACGCAAGCTCGGGTGTCCTTGGACGTGGTTTATCCGCTAGTCCTGTTGTTCAGGCGCTCGCCTCGTGGCGAATCACCATCGTCACTGCGGCGGCGCTCTTCATGGTGACTCTCGTCCTGGAGCAGTTCTGGTACTACTGGCGAACCCTCATCTGATGAACGGTCCGGTATACCCAGCATGAGCGCGCCTGCCGACACCTCCCAGGCCGTCTCGGGAGCTCAGGATTCCGACGGCAAGCCGTTGCTCGTCGTCAGCAATCTGACGCGTCGTTACGGCGCCCGGATCGCGGTCGACGACGTGTCGTTCACGCTCGGTCCCGGCATCACCGGGCTGCTCGGGCCGAACGGCGCGGGCAAGTCCAGCCTGATGACCTGCATGGCGGGAATCGCCGCGTGGGACGCCGGCTCGATCCGCATCGGTGACGCCGACGTCGCTCGCAACCCGCGCGCGGCGCGCAGGTTGCTGGGTTTCATGCCCGAGCGCGTCGCGTTCCCGAACGAGATGCGGGTGACCGAGTACCTGGCCTTCGCCGCCGAGGCCAAGCGCATCCCGCGTGCGGAACGACGTGCTGCCGTGGACCTCGCGATCGCCCGTACCGGCCTCGGTGCGGTGCCCGACCGCATCGTCGGCAATCTGTCCAAGGGCAACAAG
>NZ_KB913029.1:213494-215232 GCF_000384115.1 Sporichthya polymorpha DSM 43042 | reverse complement strand
CATGCGCGCGATGCTCCAGGAATACGGGCGCACTCGGTCGGTGATCGTGTCGACCCACCTGCTCACCGACGCGCGGCTGATGTGCAACAACGTGCTGGTCATGGCCCGGGGGAAGCTCGTCTACCGCGGCGCGCCCTCGGAGATGGCCGAGGGCATGGGGCACGCGGTGCGGGTCCGGGTCCGGATCCACGCCCCGGTCACCCCCACCGACGGCGACCTGGTCGACGGTACGTCCATGGTGGACGTGTCCGTCGACGAGCGCGGGACCACCGCGCTGGTGCAGGCCCGGGACGACCGCGCGGTCGCGGAGCTGGTGCGGGCCTGGTCGGCGACGTGGCCGGTCACCACTGTGGAGTCGACGGCGGACAGCCTCGAGGAGGCCTTCCGCGAGGCCGTGCTGGGCTCGGTCGTGGCCGGAGCGGAAGCGTCGGACTGATGCTCACCCTGCTCAAGCGCGAGCTCACCTCGCTCATCCTCTGGCCGGCCACGTACCTGATCGCGGCGGCGTACATCGTCATCTCCGGGATCCTGTTCATCGACCTGGTCAGCTCGAACAATTCCGCCGACCTGGAGTCCTACTACGCGAACACGGTCAACACCCTCCTGGTGCTGTGCCCGATCCTCGGCGCGCGCTCCATCGCCGAGGAACGCGCCAGCGGCGCGCTGCAGATCTCCTTGGCCTGGCCGATCTCGCGGTGGGCGATGGTGGGCAGCAAGTTCATCGCGAACACGCTCGTCACCTGGCTGATCGTCAGCGTCGCGTGGATCTACTACGTGCGCCTCGACGCGATCGCGGAGCCGGAGTTCGCCCGGTCGCTCGGCGGCTGGATCGGCCTGCTGCTGCTCTCGGCGATGTTCAACGGGGTGTCGCTCGCGATCTCGTCCCGGATGAACACCTCGGTGGGGGCGGCCTTCCTGTCCTTCGTCGTCCTGCTCGTGCTGCGGCTCATCTCGTTCCTGCCGGAGAACCTGCGGGGCAAGGTCGACCAGTTCAGCCCGCTGGACCGGCTCAACCCGATGCTCGACGGGGTGCTGCCCGGTGAGGACGTCGCGTATTTCCTGGTGCTCGCCGCCGCTGCGCTCTCGATCGCCGTGTACAGCCTGGGCCGTCGTCGCGCCGGCTCGGACCGGCGCGTGATCGCGCAGCGCGTCGCGGCGGTCGTCGGTGTGACGGCGTTCGTCGTGGGCACGCCCGCGGTGGCCGGTGCCGCGTCGGGCGAGATCGACCTGACCCCGGGTGACCGGGAGAGCGTCTCGACGGCCACCAAGGAGGTTCTGGCCAAGCTCGGCGACGTGCCGATGACGCTGACGGCCTTCTCGCCCACGGTCAGCCTCGAGGCCAGCCAGGCCCGGGCGACGGTGCGCAAGTACGCGGCCGTGGGCGCGAACATCCAGATCAAAATCATCGACCCGGACATCTCTCCAGCGCTGGCGCGCGCATCGGGGGTGATCGACTACAACGACTATCTGCTGACCGTGGGTGGGAAGTCTCGAGAAATCGACAGCCTGGTCGAGACCACGCTGACCGCCGCGATCGCGGAACTCTGGGAGACCGATCCGCCGCTGGCCTGTTTCACCCAGGGCCACGGCGAGCGCCGGATCAACGATGTCCAGCCTGAAGGCCTGACCTCCTTCGCCGCGCGGCTGCGCTTCATGGGATGGAAGACCGGGGAGGTGTTCCTCTCGGCGACAGGCGCATCTGAGTTGCTTGGGCAGTGCGACGTCGTGCTCGTCATCG
>NZ_KB913029.1:203511-213394 GCF_000384115.1 Sporichthya polymorpha DSM 43042 | reverse complement strand
GCAGTTCGCTGATCCGCCAGACGGTTGTGCTGCCGACGCTCGCCGCGCTGATCTTCGTGCCGTTGGTGTACTTCCGCCTGAGGCGAGGATGAGAGGCGGTCCTCGGCCTCGTCTACATCAGAACCCGGCCGTTTCCAGTGTAGGAGTAGGGCTTGATGGTGGGCATGGCCGGACCGCGTCCACGTAACAATCCCCACGTACCGTCACGAGCCGATCAAGTTCGCGAACGCGGCTCTTGGGAGGTTAGGTTGATGCGGTTCCTGCGGGCTGCGGCAACTACTGTGCTGGCGGTCGGACTGGCCGCGCTGGGGCCGGCCACGGCGCCGGTCTCGGCGCATAGCGGCGGCAAGGCCATCGTCCTGATCGCCGATCTCACCCTCAGCCCAGAAGGCACCGGTTGGAGGGCCAGCACAACCGTCGTGGACGGCGATTCCGGCGAACCGCTGCGCGGGGTGGACGTCAAGGCGCTGCTCGGGTCGCCGGTCAAGACGGTGACCCTGACCCAGGGAGCGACGCTGGGGAATTACGTCGGCCCGCTGGGCGCGCTGCCGGTCGGCCCCACCCACCTCGAACTAAAAGTCCGCACCCTTCCGGGAGCGGAGCCGGTGGCGCCTTACGACAACGGGTGGGACTTCACCCTGACAGCCGGTCAGCCCGTGCAGGTGGCGAGCGAGACGGCGGGCGGCGGTGGTGGCAACGCCGCGCTGACTCTCAGCGTGGCGGGTGCAGTGATCCTGCTCGCCCTGCTCTACGGCCTGTTCTCCCTGCGGCGCAGAACCGGGGACCCTCTGTAACCGGGTCAACGCCCGAACCTTGACCGGTCCCTCCTCTCTGCGTGGGCTCGGTCGTCGTCGCGCGCCAGTCCCAGGCGCATTCCGGTCAACCCGCCAGCATTGCACCGCGTTCTATTGCTCGGGGCCGAACCGCACATCTGGTGAAAAACGCACATTGGACATATCGTGCAGGTCCGTCCACGTGAACAATGCTCAAGTTCTGCATCATCAAGGAGTCGGCAATGCTCCGAAACCGCAAGCGCGCGGCCGCGGTCGGCATGACGACGGGCACTCTGCTGGCGGCCACACTCGTCGCCATGCCGACCGAGGCCTCGGCTCGCCCCGCGGCCTGCAACACCGGAACCGTCATCTGCGTCAACAAGTCCACGCGTCAATTGGCACTGGTCGTCAACGGCCGGACCGCAATCGTCATGTCGGCACGCTTCGGCTCGGTCAGCCGCGGGCTGCCCACCCGAGAAGGCCTGTTCCGCGTGTACTGGAAGAACCGGAACCACGTCTCAAGTCTCTATGGGACCGCCATGCCGTTCGCGATGTTCTTCAGCGGTGGCCAGGCGATCCACTACTCGTCCGACTTCGCGCGCAACGGGTACAACGGAGCCTCGCACGGGTGCATCAACACTCGCGACTACGCGGCCACCCAAGCGCTGTTCAACGCGGCGCCGACAGGCACGAAGGTCTACATCCACTGGTGAGCCGGCGGATCGCCAGGGCGCGACCCGCCAGCCGCTCGCGGAAGCCGGGTGATCGCTAAAGCCGTCTCGAGCATTTGGCAATAACGGCTGAGACACACTCATCGGGCGAAGCACACTCGGGTCGTAGCCCATGTCCCGAGGAGCCCGCCATGGCGCCCAAGCCTCTCCGCGCAGCCGTCGCCGGCGCGCTGTGCACCACCCTGCTCGGTGCCACCATGGTCACGGCCCCCGCGGCTGAGGCACGCCCGAAGATGCCGCGGCCCTGCTACAGCGGGAAGATCATCTGCATCGACAAGTCGAAGCGCCTGATCCGCCTGCTGGTCAACGGCCGCACCATCGTCCGCCTGGACGCGCGTTTCGGCGCCAGCCGCACCCCGACGCGCAACGGCATGTTCCGGGTCTACTGGAAGAACGCGGACCACGTCTCCAGCCTCTACGGCAGCGCGATGCCTTTCGCGATGTTCTTCAGCGGTGGCCAGGCGATCCACTACTCCTCGGACTTCGCCCGCCGCGGCTACTCCGGCGCCTCGCACGGCTGCGTGAACACCCGCGACTACGGCCGGATGCGCACCTTGTTCAACAATGCACCGACCGGCACCCGGGTGTACATCTACTACTGGTAGGCCAAGGTCGGCCCGAGCCGCAGCGGCGTCACCCATCGTCCGGACCGGCGCAGGCGCGGTAGTCAGGCGACCCCCAGTCTCTCTACGATCAATCGTAGTATCTGCTGCGTGGGGGAGTCGTTCGCCGGAACAGTGACCTCGGGTTCGCTGCTCCTCGCCGTCCCCGTGGCGCTGCTGGCCGGCCTGATCTCGTTCGCCTCACCATGCGTGCTGCCGCTCGTACCCGGCTACCTGTCCTACGTCACGGGTATGACGGGGGTTGATCTCGGGGCGGCCCGTCGTGGGCGGCTGCTGCTCGGCACCAGCATGTTCATCGCCGGCTTCGCGGCCGTGTTCGTATCCTTCGGAGCACTCTTCGGCTACGCCGGGGCCGAGCTCATCGAGCACGAACGCACGATCAACCGGGTGCTCGGGGTGCTCACCATCCTTCTCGGGCTGAGCTTCCTCGGGTTCCTGCCCGTGATGCAGCGGGAGTTCCGCCTCCTGCACCGGGCGCCGTCGGCGAGCCTGCTGGCGGCGCCGCTCTTGGGAGTGCTGTTCGGTGTCGGGTGGGCGCCGTGCATCGGGCCGACCCTCGGCGCGGTCCAGGCTCTGGCCTTCGACAGTGCGAGTGCGGGGCGCGGCGCTTTCCTGACCTTCGTCTACAGCATGGGCCTCGGGTTGCCCTTCATCGGCGTGGCTCTCGGGATGCGGCGTCTGCTCGGGGCGGTCAGCTGGGTCCGCGCTCACCATCTCGTGGTGATGCGCGCCGGGGGCGTGATGATGTGCCTGCTTGGTGTCCTGCTGGTCAGTGGTTGGTGGACCGAGTTGTCTATCCAAATGCGTATCTGGACGGCGAACTTCGCGACCGTTGTGTAGCAAAGCGGGGCGGGGCACCCCGCTGCCCGTTCATCGTCTTTAAGCGCTATCATCGATGTATGACGATGAATGTGTCGGCCGCAGCGGAGTCAAGGCAAGGCGTGCAGGGCGCGGTTGCGCTGTTCCACAGTCTGTCGGATGGGAACCGGTTGGCCATCATCCGACGGCTGGCCGGTGGGGAAGCGCGGGTCGCGGATTTGGTTCACGACCTTGCTCTGGCGCAGTCGACGGTGTCGGCGCACGTGGCCTGCCTGCGCGACTGCGGGCTCGTGCAGGCCCGCCCGGAGGGCCGGCAGATCTTCTACTCTCTGGCGCGCCCCGAGTTGCTCGATCTGCTCGCGGCCGCAGAGCGGTTGCTGGCGGCTACGGGCAGCGCGGTGGCGTTGTGCCCTACCTATGGATCGGCTTCGGCCGCGTCGGCACGGCGACGGGGGACGCGGCGATGAGCGGCGCGTGCTGCGGCGACGACGTGCCCAGCTCCGAGGTCGGGGCCGCCGAATCTGAGCGACTGTGGGAAGTCGACGAGCTGCGCGTGGCAGGAGCCGCGGGGGTGTTGCTGGCGTCCGCGTTCGCGGCGGGGCAGGCCGAGGCGTCGGGCCTTCAGCTTGCGCTGGAGTGGTTGGCGTTGCTGGTCGGGGGCGCGACGTTCGTGCCGCAGTCGCTGCGCCGGCTGCGGCAGCGTCGCATCGGTGTCGGCACGCTGATGGCCATCGCCGCGATCGGTGCGGTGGTTCTCGGGGAGGTGGCCGAGGCGGCGGCGCTGGCCTTCCTGTTCTCCATCAGCGAGGGCCTGGAGAAGTACTCCTTCGCCCGCACCCGGCGCGGCCTCCGTGCGCTGTTGAAGCTGGTCCCGGACGCCGCCACCGTGCTGCGCGGGGGCCGGGAAGAGTTGATCGCCCCGGCGGAGCTCGTCCTCGGCGAGGTGATGCTGGTCAAGCCGGGCGAGCGGGTGGCGACCGACGGGACCATCCGCGCCGGGCGGACCGCGCTGGACGTCTCAGCCATCACCGGGGAGTCGGTGCCGGTGGAGGCCGGCCCGGGTGACACCGTCTACGCCGGGTCGATCAACGGCGGCGGCGCCCTCGAGGTCGAGGTGATCGCCGCGGCTGCGGACAACTCCCTCGCGCGCATCGTGCGCATCGTCGAGGCCGAACAGGCCCGCAAGGGTGAGGCGCAGCGGCTCGCGGACCGGATCGCGCGGCCGATGGTGCCGGGCGTCATGATCGTCGCCGCCCTGATCGCCGGCCTGGGCGCCCTGCTCGGCGACGCGTCGACCTGGGTCGAACGCGCGCTGGTGGTGCTGGTCGCGGCGTCACCGTGCGCACTGGCCATCTCGGTACCCGTCGCGGTCGTCGCGGCGGTCGGGGCGGCCAGCCGAATGGGCGTGCTGATCAAGGGCGGGGCCGCGGTGGAGGCGCTCGGCACGATTCGGGGCGTCGCGCTCGACAAGACCGGGACTCTGACCCGCAACGCGCCCGAGGTCGTGGACGTGGCGACAACCGGGGGCGCGGATCCTGCCGAGGTGCTGCGGATCGCCGCGGCGCTCGAGGCGCGCAGCGAGCATCCGCTGGCGCGCGCCATCCTGGCGGCCGTCTCCGGGGTAACCGCAGCCGCCGACGTCGAGGCGGTGCCGGGCGCAGGGCTGGTCGGCCGGCTCGACGGTGTGCCGGTGCGCCTGGGGCGGCCGGGGTGGATTTCAGCCGGCGGTCTTGAGCCTGAGGTGCAGCGCATGCAGCAGGCCGGCGCCACCGCGGTCCTGGTCGAGCGGGACGGCCGGGTGCTCGGGGCGGTCGCGGTGCGCGATGAGCTGCGCCCGGAGGCGGCCGAGGTCGTGGCCCGGCTGCGCCGGGACGGCTACACCGTGACGATGCTGACCGGGGACAACGCGCTCACCGCCGCCGCGCTGGCGGCCCAGGCGGGCATCACGGACGTCCATGCGGATCTGCGGCCGGAGGACAAGGCCGCTCTGATCGCCCAGCTGCGCACGCAGCGGCGCACGGCGATGGTGGGCGATGGCGTCAACGACGCGCCCGCGCTGGCGACCGCCGATCTGGGCATCGCCATGGGGGCGATGGGCACCGACGTGGCGATCGAGACCGCCGATGTCGCCCTGATGGGTGAAGACCTGCGCCACCTGCCGCAGGCCCTCGCGCACGGCCGCCGATCGAGGCGGATCATGCTGCAGAACGTCGGATTGTCCCTGGCGATCGTCACCGTCCTGATGCCGTTGGCCTTGTCCGGGGTACTCGGCCTGGCGGCCGTGGTGCTCGTGCACGAGATCGCTGAGGTGGTCGTCATCGCCAACGGCGTGCGTGCCGGCCGGGCAGAGCCGCTGCCTTCGGCCAATCCCGCGCCGTCGAGCCCCGCCGCCGCGCTCGCCGGCACCAGCCGGTGAGGAGCTCGAGCTCTGACGTGGCGTCCGCCCGGTTGCGACGTCGCCGCTTGATCGCGATCCTGCTCGCCGCAGCCGTCGCGGCCGTCGACCTGGCTGCCAGGGCCTGGGCCAAGACGCGCCTGCCGCCGGAAGGGATCGAGACGGGGCCGGTTGACCTGGTGCTCGGGTACAACTCCGGCGTCGCGTTCTCGCTCGGAGCGGACGCTCCAACGGCGGTGGTGGTCGTCGTGACCGCCACGATCACCGCCGGGATTGCGGTCGCCGCCTGGCGCGTTGCCCCTTGGGGGAGCCGGACCCTGCGGGCGGCCTTGGCGCTCGTGCTTGGCGGCGCGGTGGCGAACCTGCTCGATCGCTGCAGGGACGGCATCGTCACCGACTACTTGCACACCGGCTGGTGGCCCACGTTCAACCTCGCCGACGTCGCGATTGTCCTCGGCGGCGCGTTGCTCGTGTCGAGCATGTGGAGCCGCGAGGAGCTCTCCCCACCTAGTGTCGATCGCTCACACTCCGCCGAGGGGTCGGCGTGACCGAGCTCGGCGTCGCGGCGCTCCGCCGTCGCGGCTTGCGCTTGGCCTGGCTGGTCGTCGTCTGGGACGTCATCGAGGGCGCAGTGGCCGTGACGGCGGGCATGGCGGCGGGTTCGATCGCGCTGGTCGGCTTCGGGCTCGACTCTGCGGTTGAGGTCTTCGCGGCACTTGTCGTGATCGGCCAGCTGCACGGGCGCACCAGCTACACCACCGCCTTGCGGCTGATCTCGGGCAGCTTCTTCGTCCTGGCGGCCTACGTCAGTGTCAAGGCGATGCTGGACCTTCTCGCCGAGAACAGGGCCGAGGACTCGTGGGCCGGGATCGGGCTGAACGTCCTCGCGCTGGCCGTGATGGTCCCGGTGGCGATTGTCCAAGACCGGATCGGCCGTGGGCTCTGCAACGAGGTACTGGTCGCGCAGTCGCGGGAGACGTGGATCTCAAACTATCTCTCGATCAGTCTGCTGGTGGGTCTTGGCGCCAACGCCATCTTCGGTTGGTGGTGGGCGGACCCCGTCGCTGCGCTCGTCATCTCGGTGGTGGCGGTGCGAGAAGGCTGGGAGGCATGGCATGAGTCCCCCCAAATGAACGTGACAGCCGCGTGATGAGTTTTTCAAGGGCGACGTCACCGATCGATGCTTCTATCCGACGAATGAGGCGCGCGTGCTGATCACGATCTTGTCGGTGCCCGAGTGCCCGAACGTTGCCATCCTTGCCGAGCGCGTGCAGCAAGTCAGCGGCCAGGTACTCGGTCCAGACGCAGTCGTCGTCGTGGAAGACGAGAAGCAGGCGGAGGCGTGGGCGATGCCGGGGTCCCCGACGTTGCTGCTCAACGGACGCGACCCCTTTGAGGCGACGGTCGGCGCATCCGTGTCCTGCCGGCTCTACCTCGGCGCGACCGGCAGGCCCTCGGGTGCACCTGACCTCGACCGCCTTCGTCTCGCGCTGGCAACCGCAGCGAGCGGGGACGCCCCCACCGACTCGTCATGGCTGGAGCCCCTCAGTCGCGACGGCCTGGGGCGTGTGGCCCCGGCGGCCGGCGGCCTGCGGGCCGTACAGCAGGCCCTGCTGCGTTCCGTGGCCCTCACGGGTGTGCTGCCGGAGCCCGTAGCGCTCGACCGCGTGGCGGCACCGCACGGCCGACGAGGCGTGGACGTCCTGGCCGATCTCGCCGACCAGGACTTCCTGTCCCTTGACGCCGGCGGACGCGTGCGGGCGGCCTATCCGTTCTGCCTTGTCTCCTCCCGCCATCGGGTTCGCATCCTCGGCGGCGCGACTGTCAGGTCGATGTGCGCCATCGACGCGCTGGGCATTGGGCCCATGCTTGGACGCGACACCGTAATCGAGTCCACCGACCCATTGACCGAGGAGTGTATTCGGATCGCATCCGTTGCCGAGCGGCTCGACTGGGATCCCCGCAGGGCCGTCGTCTTCGCCGGCCGTCGGGCTGGGAGCGGACCTGCCGAGCTCGCCTGTTGCGACGTGACCAACTTCTTCTCCTCCGAACACAGCGCGGCGCGCTGGGCCGCTCTTCACACCGAGGTCGTCGGCTGCGTCCTCGACCAGAACCGAGCGGCCGAACTCGGTCGCGCGATCTTTGCCGAGGTGCTCCAGACCGAAGGCACGCCCACGCGGCAGGCAGGCCGAGAAGGCCACGCGACCGCATGACGCGTCGAAACGACACGCCGTTGCTCGATCTGGAGCGGCGGGCGATCGTCGCGCTCTCGCCCCGCGGTTTGACGAACTCCACCGCGCCACAGCAATCGCCCCCGTCTCCCCGATCAGGTGCCTCGGCCCGATCCGCGTGAACCGCTGACGGGGTCGTGTGCCGTGCAGAGCGACTTTGTTGATCCGGCGGTAACAGTGCTGAGCCGCCGCGGAAACGGCGGCTTGTACTAATCCCCGTAGGAGATGAGCCGGCACCAGCCGAAGGCCACACCCGCGGTTCAGGTGCCGCGGACGACTCCGAGAGTTGGCCGGCCCAGGCCTCGCAGCGCCGCGAGGAGTTCTACATGTCCGCAGCCTCGGCCTGTGGCGCGCAAACAGTCTGTCGAGAAGGGATCTCACTCTCGTGGATGTACCCCCCCGTCACGCCCGGCCATCGCCGCGCCTCATGAGTTCCCACCGGCGTCGGGTGAGTTTCCTGACCACCGCGGCTCTGGTCACCGTGGGCGCATTTCCCACGCTGGGAAGCCTGCTGCGGGACTTCGATGCGTCCACGACTGTCTCGCAAGCCGGCGTTGCGCCGGATGCAGGCCCGGCTCTTCCCGACGTCACGCAGACGTCGCAAGAAGCCAAGGACCTGGGAGACGGCACGAGGCTCGCCGCGTGGAAATTGGTCGACGGGGTCAAGGTGTTCGACCTCGTCCTGGCGTCGAAGAAGCACGAGACCGAGCCGGGCAGGGTGAAGGAGGGTCTGTCGGTCAACGGTTCCATCCCGGCGCCCACCATCCGCGTCAACGAGGGCGACAAGCTCAGGTTCAACGTCGTCAACAAGATGAAGGAAGGTACGTCGATCCACTGGCACGGCATGGACCTGCCCAACGAGCAGGATGGCGTTCCCGGGATCACGCAGAAGACGATCCCGCCCAACGGCCAGAAGGCCTACGAGTGGACGGCGATCAGCACCGGAACGCACTGGTACCACTCGCACATGCACGGCGATCAAGAAGGCCGAGGCGTCTTCGGTCTACTCGACGTCGTGCCGCTGGTGGGTGACATTGCCTCCGACCGTGACTACACGATGATCTTCTCCGACGGGGCGCTCGGGTTTGTCATCAACGGTAAGAGCTTTCCGGCGACCACTCGGATGGCGGCCCGGGTGGGGGAACGGGTTCGGATCAGGGTGATCGGAGCCGGCCCGGAGATGATCCACTCCATTCATCTGCACCTCGGGTTCTTCGAGGTGATGGCTCAGGACGGGAACCGACTGCCGCAGCCGTACAAGGCGGACACCTTGGTGCTGGGCGTCGGACAGACCTTCGATCTGCTCTGGGTGCCCACGCGTGAAGGTGCCTGGATGATGCACTGTCACATCTTCAGCCACTCCGAAACGCAGGCGGGCATGACCGGGATGGCCACGCTGTTCGACGTTGCACCGGCGAATCCGCTGACGGCGCCCCGCGTCCCGCCTGCCGGCTCCGGCGTAGCCGCCACGCCCGCTCATGGGACACGAGAACAGCACTCGTCATGAGGACGCAGTGGTGGCGGCCGGTCGCGACCGTCCTGGTGGCGAACCTCTTGGTGCTGATCGCCATGGTGTTCTTGGCGGGGCCGGCGGCCGCGCACGCCGACTTGGTGGGGACGGCGCCCCGGGCGGATCAAGTCCTGGAGGCTGCGCCGGGACGTGTCGAACTGGTCTTCAGCGACAGCATCGACCTGAACACCTCGGTGGTGCGGATAATCGAGCCGAACGGCGCGACGACCGACGGGCTCGGCCCTCTGTCACACCTTAACGGCGCAGCCGAGTCGGTCACCGTGGACCTGCCCAACTCCTTGAGCCGGGGGACGCGGACAGTGGTCTACCGGGTGGTGTCCACCGACGGTCACCCAGTCCAAGGCTCGTTCCGGTTCAGTGTGGGAGTGGCCACCGCCTCGGCCGCGCCGGACGTACTCGGCCAGACCAACGGCATGGTCGGGCTCGGCCTCGGGCTCGCCCGCTGGGTGGCCTTCGTGGGCCTGGCCCTCACTGTCGGAACCTTGCTTCTGGTGTTTCTGGGCTGGCCGGCCGGCGTCGCTGTCCCCACGGTTCGGGTCTTGCTCTGGACGGGCTTGGGGTCCTTGTCGCTGGCGTCGCTCGCGAGTTTGGCGCTGTACGGGCCGTACATCTCCGGATCCGGGTTCGCCCAGAGCTTCGACCCGGAACTTCTCGACCTCGCCCTCGGCACGCGCGTTGGTCAGTTGCTCGGGGCCCGGCTTGCGTTGCTGGCTGTCGTGGGCGCAGTCCTGTATCTCTGGCTGCGCAAGATCCCAACCGGGTCCCCGGCTGACCCACCGG
>NZ_KB913029.1:184425-203411 GCF_000384115.1 Sporichthya polymorpha DSM 43042 | reverse complement strand
CATGATGGCCACTGTCAACGTGCGGCGGTGAGCAGACCCGCGGCCTGACTCGTGTCCTGATATTTCGCCCGCCCCACAGGCAACCACACCGCGCCGAGCGGCACGCGTGCGCAGGCTGCCTGTGCCGCACAGGCGCTACACCCCGTCCGGGAAGTAGGGCGGCGTCCAGCCGAGGTAGCGCGCGTTCCAGCGCGCGTCGATCGTCGATGCCTGCACGATACTGATCCGGCCAGGGGTGATGACATCGTTCGTGGCGACGTACCCGTTGCCGAGGGAGATCGCGACATGGCCCGGCCGCAGGCCCGTGTCCCAGAACATGAGTGCGCCCACCGGAGCATTGCGCTGCCGGTGGTGGCGCATCGATTCCGGAGTGAACAACCAGTGGTCGATGGCGTAGCGCGTGCCCGAGTGGTTCCAGCCGTAGGCGCGGGCCATGAAATTCAGGCACAGGCTGAGCCACCCGTCGTCGCCGACCATCGAGCGCGCCCACGTCACCGCGCCCGCGGGGGTGCGCGGGTTGGGGAGCGGGGTGTACAGCGAGCGGGAGTTGTTCGTCACGCCGAGGCCGTCGGCGTAGTGCGGCGCAAGTCCCTTGACCTCTGCGACGTATTCGCGCGTCGTCGGCAGTTGCCCGAGCCCGCCTGCCTGTTGGAGGCGGGTCCATCCCAGCCGGTAGGCGGCCAGAGTGAGTGAAAGACGGTCGCCCCGCAGCGGCGATTGAACCGCCTGTCGATAAAGCTGACAGAGCAAACGCGCCTGCGCGTCGATGGCGTCCGCCGAGTCCCGAGGGCTGTTCTCGCCGTCGTGATCCGCGTCCCTTCCCCACAGTGCCCACATCCGCGGTGAGAGCTGGGCCAGACCCTGCGTTCCGTTCGGCCCTTCCTTCACCGCATCCCAGCCGCTCTCCACGTCGATCACCGCAGCCTGGAGGCCGGGAGGCAGGTGTGGGCAGGTGTACGCCGCGTCCGCGAGAGCGCCCCGATACGCAGCCGGCGCTCCTGCGGCGCCGGTCGTTCCCGGGGAGGCCGCGGCGCCGGACAGCCCGGCAAGCAGAGGCAGCACCACGGCGCCGATGACGGCGGCCACGCGCGGGTTTCGCATCTGAGCTCCTGAGGCGGGTGGATCGCCGCCGGAGAAGGCAGCGGTCCGGGTCGATCAGGGATGAATAGTACGAATCCTCTCCATGATCGTGCGGAGTTTCGCCGGTTGCCGGAACTAGGCGGACGCCTTGTCGTACGGCCCGGGCTCAAATATCGGCGGCCCGCTCGATGAACCACCCGGCGCCCACCAGGGCCACCGCGGCGGAGGCGATGGCCGATGCCCAGAACCCCCCGCGCGGTGAGCGGTGGCGCAGGAGCGCAAGAAGCGGGAAGCTGATCGCGACGATCGTCAACTGAACGGCCTCGATCCCCAGGTTGAAGATCAGCAGGGACGACAGCAGCTTCCATGACCACGGCTCGTCGATCCCCAACGACGTAGCGAAGCCCAGCCCGTGAATGAGACCGAAGCCGAAGACCACCGCCAGTCTGCTCCAGCCGGCGCGGTCCAGGCTGAAGTGCGAGTTGCCGGCGGGCAGGTGGGGTCCGTCCTGACCATGTCGCCAGGCCCGCCACAGGTACCACCCGGCGACGAACGCGATCGAGGCCGCGATGAGGGGCTCGACGAGCACCCGAGGTGCCTCGACCACGCCGAGGGCGGCCAGGATGAAGGTCACGGAGTGCGCCAACGTGAAGGTCGTGGCGGTCAAGACGATTTCCCGGAGCCGGCGGGATCCCACGATCAGCGCGAGCAGGAACAGCACGTGGTCGAGTCCGTACACCAGATGCTCGGCGCCAACCCGGAACCATGACCGGAACCATGCGCTGAATGACTGGTCGGTGGAGAACGAGCGGTGCTCAGCGTCGAGGATCGCTGTACCCGAATTGAGATCGAGGTCGAACGTGACGATCGTCTTGGTGTCGGTCACGTACCCCTCGGACGCGGGGAAGAGATCGCTCCGCACCTCGTGCGCAGCCGCTGGTTCCGGGCACTCGTAATCGAGAACCAGCCGCACGTACGGCTGCCCGTCGCGCTGCTCCGCCGTGACCGGGCCCCCCTTCGTCGCGGAACACGAACGGCCGTCCGCCGTCACCACGAAGTGGTCGGTGACGTAGGTCAGGACGGAGTCGGCGTGCTCGTCGAGCGCGGCCGCCTGCGCGGGCATGTCCTGATCGGACTGCGCCTCGGCGCCGGCCTGCCCAAGCTCGACATCGGCGGTGTAGTCGGCGGTGGACATCAGAAGCAGCGGCGCGTACATCCTCAACTCGGCCCGGACCTGGCCGGGGTCCGAGGAGCTAAGGTCGACATACACCGCCGAGGGCAGGCTGTGCGCCTTTGCGGGAGGAGCTACGAACCCGCCCACCGCGAGGGTCACGACGAGGGTGCCGACGACCCGTCGAATGACGCGCATCCGGCCTATCGGCGCGATCAGTGTCCGTGACCGTCGTCAGGGTGCGGGGTCGCCGCGGTAACTTTCCCGGCCCGCGCAGGCGCCGGCGCGGTTGCGCACTTCGCCAGCTCCCGCTTGAGTGCCTTCTTCGCCGCCTTCTCCGCCTTCGTGATGGCGCCCGCCTTCCCGTTCGCGGCGGCGACTGCCTTGGCGAAGGTCGCATCCGCCGAAACCTGCGCGGTCCTGCGGCACTGGGCGGACGCAGCGGCCGGCGCGAGCGACACCGTTTCCGCGGCAGTCTGGATGGCACCGCCGTGGCCGATGTGGCCGTCTCCCTCCCCGACGGAGTGCCCGTGTCCTGAGACCCCCGACAGCGCGACCAGGGACAGAGCGGAGACCGCCAGCCCGCCTGCGCACGCCGAGAGCGCGGGGCGAATGGAGAACAGCGAGTGCGGCCGCCATCCGCGCGCGATGCATGTCGCCCCGCCGGCAATTACAATGCCGAGCACGCTCGCAATGACGTCCGCCCGTGCAGCCGGTTCGGCCACGCCCTGATGTGGTCCAAACGGCATGCCCGTCGTCCGGCTCAGGGTCCAGGTCGCCAGGGCGGCCACGTTCGCACCCGCGCCCACCAGGAGCGTCAGCTGCGCCGGCCCGCGGAGCAACACGAAGGCAGACCAACCCAGCTGGAACGAGGCCAGGCCGACGAAGAACGTGACGCTGGCCCACCAGTTGGTGTGCTCCGGGACAACCGCAGCGTGGATGATGCCGGCGCCGGCTGACGCCAATGCGGTCACCAGGAGCAGGGGATCCTGGCGGACGGCCCGCAGCCGGGGTACCGCTCCGGTGCGGCTGGGTGCAGATTCGTGGGGGGAAGTTGCGGTGGACCAGGCGTGACGGGGCGAGCGGTCAGACACAGGAAACTCCAGGATTGAGAGGACACAGGAGAACGCCGTTGCCCACGCTGATGAGATGCGTGAGCGACGCTCCTCCTAGATCCGCTGTACTCCGGGGCTTCGTCGTGGATCTGCAGCGGCGTCGCCGCCCTCGCCTCCGATCCAGGACCGGGAAAGCCAGGTCCGTACGTCAGGGGGCGAGATATCGGGGCGGCCGGTCGGGATCGAGCAGGTGACTGCCGACACTGCAGTTGCGGCGGACGTGACGCCGAGGAGCGAATGACAGGTCTCCGCAGGGTGCTCCCCGGGAGAGATCCCCAAGTCGGCCCCGACGGGATGGGCGGCATATTCGACGACGGCCTGACCAGGTGCGGCTGTCTCGGCATGGGTCGAGCTCTGCAGTCCTGGGCCGAACAGGTGGATCATCAGCGCGGCGACGAGAACGACGAGGACCGGCCGCGTCCGCGATGAGCGGGTCCTGGGCTCGCCGCGGGCGGTGCCCGCTCCCTCGTAGCCCATGACGAGTCAGCGTACCGATCGTTCGCCGCGGCTTCCACGAACTGAGCTGAACGGGAGCCATCCGGGCGCGCCGGTGCGCCGAACTGATCTCGACTCCCGGTTGGCGCCGCGTAACATGGAGGCAACCATGGACCGCCCGGCCCCGCTTCGCTCGGCATCGCGACTCGTGCTCGTCGTCGCGGTGCTTGCCTGCGTGTTCGGCTGGAGCCAGACGGTCGCCTTCGGGACGAGCGGGGCTGAGGTTTCCTCGCCTCCGGTCACCCCTCGGGCGCTTCCGACGGAGGCGGCGGCGGGTCACAGCGGGAGTCACCCCAGTGCCGCCGCGGCGTCAATGTCGGCGGTCACCCAGGCGGGCCACGGCGGACACGGCACCCAAGGCGACGACGCCGAGGGCGGGTCGGGGCACAACCCCGGTCACGAACACTCTGTGTCTTCCTGCATGGTCAGCTCTGCGGCCTCAGCGGTGGGGGCTCTGGTCAGCCCCGATGTGATGGCTTCCCTCGTCGTGGCGGCGGTGCCGCCGCAAGCGCGCGCGCGTCATGTGGCCGGAACGCTCCCGGAGCGGCGCGCGCCGAGCATCGCGACCCTCTGCGTCCAGCGGATCTAGGAGAACTCTGCCCACCTGCGCCCGGCGTAGGTGGTTTCAGCTGTTCTCGCCGTGCGCTTCGCGCCGGTTCCGCGACCCAGAAGGGTTCCATCGATGTCTGCGTTGTCCCTTTTCTTCACCGGTTTGACCACCGGCGCCATCGCCGGAGGCGCCTCCTGCGCTGCCGTTCAGGGCGGGTTGCTCGCCGGGGCGGTCGGGCGTCGTCGCGCCGCCGCCGACGCTGAACTCGTGCCCGCCGGCGCCGGCGCCGGCGCCGTGCGCGTTCCGGACGTTTCGCGCGAGGACGCGGGTCCCGCGTCCCGGCACCGCACCGTCAGCGCTGCCCAGCGCGCCGGGTTGCTCGGTGAGGACGGGGCGCTCGTCCCGCTGGGAGCGTTCCTGTCCGCCAAACTTCTTTCGCACGCGCTCCTCGGCGCGGCCTTCGGTGCGATCGGCGCCGCGGCTCAACCCAGCCCTCGGCAGCGGGCCGTGCTGTTGCTGGTGGCGGCCGCGCTGATGGTGGTGTTCGCCCTTGACATGCTCGGCGTGAAGGCAGTGCGCGGGCTCACCCCCCGCGCGCCGGAGGCGTGGACCAGGCGGGTCCGCCGCAGCGCGCGCTCGGAGTCGGCCTTCACTCCCGCCCTGCTGGGCTTCTTGACGGTGCTGTTGCCCTGCGGTGTGACCTTGAGTGTGTGGTTGTTGGCCATCACCTCGGGGTCGGTGCTCGCCGGCGCCGCCGTCATGGCCGGGTTCGTGCTCGGGACGGTTCCGCTGTTCGCGCTCATCGGGTATCTGCTGCGCCAGTCGTCGCGGCTGTGGCAAGGCCGCCTGTCCATCGCCACCGGACTCGTCGTCCTGGGCGTCGCGGCGTGGACGGTGAACTCGGCCCTCACGTTGGGCGATTGGGGCCCGGAGCGCGCCTCGGGGTCGATCTCCGCGGCGGAATCCGCGGCCGCGGTGCGGACGCTGCCCGACGGCACGCAGCTGATCACCCTCACGGTCAAGGACGGAGGGTACGAACCGTCAGCGGTCGCGGCCCGGCCCGGCGTACCAACCCGGCTCGAACTGGTCACCGCCGATACCGGTGGGTGCACCCGCGCCTTCGTGGTAGCCAGCAAGGGCATCCAGAAGGTGCTCCCTGAGACAGGCGTCACCAGCGTTGATCTAGGCGTCCCGAAGGAAGGGAACCTGAAGTACACGTGCGGCATGGGCATGTACTCCGGGCGCATCGCCTTCCAAGGAACTCCGACCGGCCCCGCGGTCGATGGAGGCTTACCGGCCGCCGAAGAGCTGCTCGGTGGACGCCCGGATGTGAAGAGCTCGACAGGTCCGAAGGTGGCGGGCAAGAACGACGCGGAGAAGGCCGCGGGAAAGGCGGCCGGTGCGGCCTCCGGGGAGAGGAGCGGATCTTGAGCACCATCGTGTTGGCGATCACCGGCATGCACTGCGCCAGCTGCGGCATGTTGATCGACGAGGCGGTCGAGGACCTTCCCGGCGTCCGGGAATCGCGGACGGACATGAAGGCCGAGCGGACGACCGTCGAGTTGGACGGAAGCGGAGCTGGTGCGGCCGAGGTGGTTGCCGCCATCGAGGCGGAGGGTTACCGCGCCCAGTTGTTGTGACTGGGCCCGCTTGCATCGATACCCCCCAGGGGTAATTCGTGCTACGCTCCACGCTGTACCCCATACCGGTACCCCGTATGAGTCGAAAATGAAGCACCTGGCTCGAGGAGACCCACATGAACGTCGGCGTCAAACTCACCGCTTTCGCGGCCGTAACGGCGGCTTTTTTCGGCCTGGCGTTCGGCGTGGGGTCCCTGCTCGACCCAATCGCGCCGGAGGACGAGGTGGGCCTCGCGATGGCCGACGAATCCGACGGGGCCGCCCACGGTGGCATGAATATGAGTGGCGAGACAGCCGAGCAGTCGCCGTCGTCGCCGTCGTCGGCCGCTCCGGCCGGCGCCAAGGGTGGCGCGGTGGGTGCAGCCGATCTACCCGGCCTGGCGGTGTCCTCCCGCGGCTACACCCTGCGGGTGGTTGACGTGACGCCGCGCGGAGGCGACTCCGTAGAGGTCGGCTTCACGATCACCAGCCCGGACGGCGGGACGGTGCTCAATTTCGACACTACGCATGAGAAGCAGATGCACCTGATCGTGGTCCGCCGCGACATGGCGAACTTCCAGCACCTGCACCCCGAGCGGGACGCCGAGGGCATGTGGCGTGTGCCGGTGGACCTCCGCGACGCCGGGGTGTATCGGTTCTTTGCCGACTTCTCCCCGTCCGCGCTGGGCGAGACGATCACGCTCGGTTCCGACGCGTTCGTGCCTGGTGATTACACGCCGGCCGAGCTGCCCGAGCCGTCGACGGAGTGGTCGTCGGATGACTTCCAGGTCACGCTGGCCGGGACGCCCGCTGCCGGCGAGGAGGCCGAGCTCACCTTCACGGTCACCCGGAATGGCGGGGGAGTGACGGATCTGGAGCCGTACCTCGGCGCGTTCGGGCATCTGGTCTCGTTGCGGTCCGGTGACCTGGCCTACCTGCACACGCACCCGGCCGAAGAGGCGAGTGGTGATCAGCTCGGCGGGCCGGAGATCCGGTTCGGAACCACATTCCCCACGGCGGGTCTGTACCGGCTGTACCTCAACTTCGCGCACGACGGCGAAGTGCGGACCGCGGAGTTCACGGTCGAGGTACTGGAGGGCTCAGGCACTCCCGCAGTCAGCCCGGACGAGGGCGACTCTGCCTCGACGGAGCCGTCGCCTCCCCCGTCCGACGTTCACAGCGGCCACTGAGAGGAGCCGGACATGACTACCGTCGACACCTCGGCCGGTACTGAGGACCTGCGCACGATCGACCTCGCCGTGGGCGGGATGACCTGTGCCTCCTGCGCGCGCCGAGTCGAGAAGGCGCTCAACAAGCTGCCGGGCGTCACCGCGTCGGTGAACTACGCGACCGAGAAGGCCCGGGTCAGCTACGCGCCCACCGTCGCCACCGACGATTTGGTAGCGGCAGTCACCGCCACCGGCTACACCGCCAAACTTCCGCCGCCCCCGAAGCCGGTCGAGACCGATACCTCGTCCGACTCCGGATCGACGGCAGTGGCAGACGAGCACGACCCAGCGGCGGCACTGCGCACCAGGCTGATCGTCAGCGCGCTGCTCGCGTTGCCGGTGCTGATTCTTGCGATGGTCCCTCCGGCGCAATTCGATTACTGGCAGTGGGCCAGCCTGACCCTCGCGGCTCCGGTTGTGGTGTGGGGGGCGCTGCCGTTTCACCGCGCAGCGTGGATGAATCTGCGCCACGGCGTGGCCACCATGGACACCCTGATCAGCGTCGGGGTGTCGGCGGCGTTCGGTTGGTCGCTGTACGCGCTGTTCCTCGGCGGTGCCGGGGAGCAGGGCATGACGATGGGCTTTCACCTCATTCCCGAGCGGGGCGGCGGCTCGGATGAGATCTATCTCGAGGTCGCCGCGGCGGTCACGGTGTTCATCCTCGCCGGCCGGTACTTCGAGGCGAAAGCAAAGCGGCGCTCCGGCGCTGCCCTACGCGCCTTGATGGATCTCGGCGCGAAGGACGTCGCCCTCCTTGCGGACGGCGTCGAACAGCGCATCCCGATCAGTTCCCTGGCCGTGGGCCAGGAGTTCATCGTGCGGCCGGGCGAGAAGATCGCCACCGATGGCGTGGTGAGCTCCGGGACCTCGGCGGTGGACGCCTCGATGCTCACCGGCGAGTCAGTGCCGGTCGAGGTCGGTCCCGGTGACGCCGTCACCGGAGCCACCGTGAATGCCGGCGGCCGCCTGGTCGTGCGGGCCACCCGCGTCGGCGCGGACACCCAGCTCGCCCAGATGGCGCGCCTGGTGGAGGAGGCGCAGACGGGCAAGGCAGCCGTGCAGCGCCTCGCCGACCGGGTCTCGGCCATCTTCGTGCCGATCGTCCTGGTGCTCACGGCCGCAACGCTCGGTCTCTGGTTGGGCAACGGGGCGAGCCCGGAGCTGGCGTTCACTGCAGCGGTGGCCGTGCTGATCATCGCCTGCCCGTGCGCGCTGGGACTGGCGACGCCGACGGCGTTGTTGGTCGGCACCGGTCGCGGCGCTCAGCTAGGCATTCTCATCAAGGGTCCCGAGGTGCTGGAGAGCACCCGTCGCGTCGACACCGTTGTGCTGGACAAGACCGGCACGGTGACGACAGGTCAGATGACGCTGGTCGCTGTGCACGCCGCAGCTGGGCAGGATCCTGCTCGCGTCCTGCGACTCGCCGCGGCGCTGGAGAACGCCTCCGAGCACCCGATCGCCCGCGCGATTGCGCAGGGGGCCCTGGCGCAGGGTCACCCCCTGGCGGACGTGGAGAACTTCGCCAGCACCGACGGGCGTGGCGTCGCCGGCGTCGTCGACGGCTACGCGGTCGTCGCCGGCCGCCGTGCCTGGCTGGCCGAGGAATGGTCCCAGCACCCGTCCCCGGAGTTGGTGGCCGCTGCCGAGGCCGCCGAGGCCGCCGGCCAGACGCCGGTCTGGATCGGCTGGGACGGCGCCCTGCGCGGCGTGCTGGTGGTCGCGGACACCGTCAAACCCACCTCCGCCGAGGCCATCACCGAGCTCAAGGCGCTGGGCCTGCGGCCGGTCCTGCTCACCGGGGACAACACCCGTGCCGCCCACGCCGTGGCCGCCTCCGTCGGGATCGACGAGGTCATCGCGGAGGTCCTGCCGGCGGAGAAGGTCGAGGTGATCAAGCGGTTGCAAGCTGAGGGCCGCACGGTGGCCATGGTCGGCGACGGCGTGAACGACGCCGCCGCACTCGCGCAGGCCGACCTCGGCCTAGCCATGGGAACCGGTACCGACGCCGCCATCGCCGCCAGCGACCTGACCCTCGTGCGCGGTGACCTGCGCGCGGCCGCTGACGCGATCCGGCTGTCCCGCAAGACGCTGGCCACGATCAAAGGCAACCTGTTCTGGGCCTTCGCCTACAACGTCGCCGCACTTCCCTTGGCCGCCGCCGCGCTGATGAACCCGATGATCGCCGGCGCCGCGATGGCCTTCAGTTCCATCTTCGTGGTCTCCAACAGCCTGCGGCTGCGCCGGTTCGCGCCGCTGCGCCGGGCAGACGCCACGTGACGGGCATCCTCCTGCGTGGGCGCATGGCCGCAGCGGCCGCCGTGGTCATGGCGGCCACGGCCGCGTGCGGCGGCTCGGGCTCTCCGGACGCAGCCGCGCCGGCGGGTCAACAGGTCGGTCCGTCCTTCGTCCAAGCCGATGTCAACTTCGTGGTCCAGTTGAGCCAGCACCATGGACAAGCTCTGCGGCTGGCGGAGCTGGCGGCTTCCCGCGGTCGCGCGTCTACGGTCAAGGCGCTGGCCGCGGACATCGAGGCCTCCTACGCACCGCAGGTCGACGTGCTGGCCGACTGGATCCGCGCATGGGCAGCGGCAGGCGCCGAGCTGCCCGGGCACGAGATCGGCGACGGCGAGGCGGGTTTCGGGATGCTGCCCGAACGCGCCGTGGTGCGACTTGAGTCGCTGACGGGACCGGCGTTCGACCGCCAGTTCCGTATCCAGATGGCCCGTCATCACCGTGGGGGGCTGGACCTGGTGGGCAAGCAGTTGAAGAACGGGATCAACCCGGATGCGCGCGCGCTCGCCGAACGCCTCCGCACAGAACAGACCGAGCAACTGGCGCAGTTGCAGTAGTCGTCCGCCCCCGACGAAAGGCACTCCATGACCAACCGCCTACTTGGCTCAGCAGCACTCGCACTGGCCGCCCTGACCTCCGTCGCCGTCCTCGCTGCGTGCGGCGGGGGTAACGACGATGCAATGCAGCCGGCGGCCGCGACCACCTTCACCGCCGCGGACGTTACCTTCGCGCAACAGATGATTCCGCATCATTCCCAGGCGGTGAAAATGGCCTCGCTGGCCGCTACCCGCGCCAAGGATCCGGCGGTCAAGAAGCTCGCCGCCGCGATCGTGGCTGGGCAGGGTCCCGAGATCGAAACCATGCAGAGTCTCTTGGAGGCGTGGGATCAGCCTCTGGTCGCGGACATGGCGGGCATGGACCACTCCTCCATGGCACCCGAGGACATGATGAGCATGTCCGCCGAGATGCCAGGGATGGCCGGGGAGAAAGACCTGAAAATGCTGGCCGCCGCGAAGGGAGCCGAGTTCGACCGGATGTTTCTCACGATGATGATCGAGCACCACCGCGGAGCCCTGCAGATGGCCAAGACTGAACGCTCCAACGGCAAGGATCCCGCAGCGCTCAAGCTCGCTGAGCAGATGGAGACCACCCAGCGAAGTGAGATCAAAAAGATGCAGAAGCTGAAGAATGGCTAGCTTCACCGAGGCGGCGCCTCCGCGTGGCGGCCGTGTCCTCCTCATCGCCGTGCTGATGTCCCTGGTCGCCTTGTTCGGCGCAGCGATCGGCTTAACGGTTGCCTGGAACGGCGCGCAGGATCCGCACCGGTCCAGCGCAGACGTGGTGTCGATCCACCCATGACCCCAGAAGTTCTCCTCGCGTCGATCCCCAGCCCGGCCGAAGGCGTCTGGCACCTCGGCGGCTTCCCGATCCGCGGCTACGCGCTGTGCATCGTGGCCGGGATCCTGCTCGCGATCGTCGTCGGCGACCGGCGCCTGGTGGCGCGCGGCGGCAAGCCGGGGCAGGTCGCCGACATCGCCATGTGGGCCGTGCCGATGGGGATCCTCGGCGGCCGGCTCTACCACGTCATCACCACCCCGGACGACTACTTCGGCGACGGCGGGAAGCCGCTGGACGCCCTCAAGATCTGGGAGGGCGGGCTCGGGATCTGGGGAGCCGTCGCCCTCGGTGCCGTCGGCGCGTGGATCGGGGCGCGGCAGGCCGGTCTTGCCTGGCCGCCGGTCGCGGACTCCGTCGTGGTCGGGGTGGTGCTGGCGCAGGCCGCCGGCCGGTGGGGCAACTGGTTCAACCAGGAGTTATACGGCAGGGCCACCGACCTGCCGTGGGCTCTGGAGATCGATCCCGAGAACCGGCCCCGGGCCACGCCGGACGTCGCGACCTACCACCCGACGTTCCTCTACGAGTCGCTGTGGTGCCTGCTGGTCGCGGGCCTGCTCGTCTGGGCCGACCGCCGCTTCGACCTCGGCCACGGCCAGGTGTTCGCCCTCTACATCGCCGCGTACTGCACCGGCCGGTTCTGGATCGAGGCGCTGCGGGTGGACGAGGCGCACGAGATCGCCGGCATGCGGCTGAACAACTGGGTCTCGATCCTCCTGTTCGTCGCCGCGCTCGCCTACCTGGTGGTCTCCCGGCGGCGCGGCGACCGACGCGAGCCGACGCCGTACCTCCCGGAAGCCTCGGCGGTGGCGCCGTCGGGGGAGCGGGGGTGACGGGCGCCGCCGCCGGGCAACTCTCGTCGTGGCGCCGCCGACGGCACCTTCTCGTTCGGAGTACCGGCGAAGTCCTCATCACCCTCGGCGTGTTGGCGCTGCTCATGGTGATCTACCAGGTGTTCTACACGAACTTCGAAGCGGACCGCCGGCAGGACGCCATCAAGGGCGACCTCCGGGAATCGTGGGCGCAACAGGTGGTCGCGGGCGCGCCTGTGAAAGGTGACGCCATCGGTATCATCTACATCGAACGTCTGGGCCGGAGCTGGGAGAAGCCGCTTGTCGAAGGCGTGGGTCTGAAGCAACTCGCGCGCGGGGTGGGGCACTTTCCGCGATCGGCACAGCCCGGCCAGGTCGGCAATTTCGCGGTCGCCGGACATCGCGCCACTCAGGGCGAGCCCTTCGCATACCTCGACCGGGTGCTTGCCGGCGACCGCGTGGTCGTCGAGACGCGTTCTCAGTGGTTCGTCTACACCATCGACCCCCAACCGGGAGCGCAACCCGGGGACCCTGCCTACAAGCTCGTGGATCCCAGCTACGGCGAGGTGGTTCTCCCCGTCCCCGAACAGCCCGGCGTTCGCCCTACCGAACGGCGGATCACGCTGGTCACCTGCAACCCACGCTGGGGTTCGTCGACCCGTCTTATTTTGTACGGCACGCTCGCCGCGACCTACCAGAAGCCTGGCCCACCGCCGCCTGAGCTCAATTACACGAGGACCTAAGCCTCACATCCGCGTCATGGCGGCCGAAGACAGTGACGGGCCGACAGATCGGCCGCGGGCGAAGCGAGGACGGCACTCGGCATGGCAACTCCAACCGCATCACGCTCCGGTCACGCTGAAGGTGCGCTCGATGCTCTGTCAGATGGCACGGCTCGCCGACGGAGCGAGCCGGCCGAAGCACAGGCTGCCGGACGCAAGGCTTCCACACCGAAATCAAAGAAGAAGCTCGTCATCGTCCTCGCCATCGTTCTGGCTCTCGGCGCGGGGGCCTACACCTTCCTGAAACCGACGCCTACTACCAGTGACGCTCCTGAGCCGGGGCTCGTGGTCGAGCTCGACCCGGTGACGCTGAACCTCGATGCGGGACGCTACTTGAAGGTGGGCGTGGCCCTGCAGTTCACCGCCGCTGGTTCGTCCGGAGGGGCCGGTCACGGCGGGGAGGGCGACGCCGAGCCCGACGGTTCCAAAGCCCTCGACCTAGTGATCGAGCAGCTGTCCAACCGCAAGGTGGCCGAACTGAACACTGCGGTGGGCCGGAACGCAGCCAAGGATGCACTGCTGGCCGCCGTCGCTGAGGCCTACCACGGCGACGTCATGGACATCTATTTCACGGACTTCGTCATGCAGTAGCCGAAGCCACAACACATGCCGGGTTCCTCCAGCCGTGGCGCCTTTCCGCGGCGGTTTCGCGAGTGCGAGCGCCAAGATGGCGGCGGAGTTGCCCGTGCCGTGGTCAAGCCCGTGACGATCGGAGCGCGTGAACCTTCGGGAGATGCCTGCCGCGACCGGCTCAGGACTGATGTCGGCGCGCCGATATAGCAGCGTGTACAACGGCGGCGTCATTGATTCTGCGGGGTTCTTCGCCCTGAGGCAGCGAATTAGCCAGATCGAGGCCGGCCTCAGAGCCGTGCAGTCCGGCATGTCCGGCACCGCGCCTGCAGCGGACGCAGCGCGGTCCTTCGCACAGGTACTCGATGCAGCGCTGAGCGCGCAGCCTGCGAGCTCTGGCTCCTCTGCGACCGAACCCACAGCAGGATTACCGAGCTCCAGTCCGGCAGGAGCCGATCCCTGGGTGTCTCCTCTGCCTGGACGAGTGACCAGCGACTTCGGTATGCGCACGCACCCGATCACCGGGAAGTACAAGCTGCACACCGGAACAGATGTCGCCGGAACGGCAGGAGCCCCCATCCGAGCAGCGAGTTCGGGAGTGGTCGTCGAGGCCGAATGGGAGGCGGGCAACGGCAACACCGTGACCATCGACCATGGCGATGGCGTCATTACGCGTTATGCGCACACCTCGCAGATGCTCGTTGAGCCCGGGGAAAGGGTCGGTGCCGGTGACGTGATCGCCCGCGTCGGCAGTACAGGTCTCGCCACAGGGCCTCACTTGCACTTCGAGGTTCGCCGACGCGGTACCGCCCTCGATCCGGAAGTGTGGCTAGGGGCTCGCGGAACCAGCCTGTGATCATGCGCTCCCGGTGCGACCGCCCTCATGGCGAGCCAGTGGCGCAACGGCTCCGACGACGGGGATCCAGATCCGGCCACGCGACGCGGCGGCGAGAGGCACCGCGAGAACGAGGAGACCCAGTCCGGCCGCGAGGATGAGCCCGGCGGGCGAGGTCGAGCGCGTGGCCAGGGCTGTTGGATTCGTCGCCGCCAGTGCAGCTTCCGCAGCGTCGACGGCGGCTGCGTCGAGCGCCTGTTGCTCGGCCACCAGGTACTCCGGGGAGACGGCTCGTTCCGCCGCTGGTGTGGTGTCGGAGGGCAATGAGTCGGCGACCGCGGCATCGGCGGTGTACTGCTCGGCGACGGTGGGAGTCCACACGGTGGCGGGCAGGTCGACCAGCAAGGACTCCGGCGTGACCGCCTCCGCGCTCCTCGCCGGCGCTTCGTCCGCGGCTTCAAGGTTCGACGATGCTGCCATCAAAGTGAAGGTCTCGCTGCGAGCCGCGGCCGCCGTCGGCGTCGACGGCGTCGCGGCTAGCGATGCGGCCGACACAGCGCCGGACAACCGGGGCTCGACGATGCCCTCGTAGCGGTAGGCGCCGTAGCCGCGCGAGAGGTAGTAGGACAGTGGGGCGTTGCGGACGAACCTGGGGGTGTGGCCGGTGGCGTACTGCTCGAACAGCCGGAACTTCGTCTTCGCGGCGTCCTCCCAGCCGGCGAAGATGACCACGTGCTTGCCCGCGAGATTGAGAACGTCACCTGGCCGTAGGGCGGGCGAGGAGATCCGGTCGGAGACGCGGGCCAGATTCCCGGTCCAGTAGTTGATCCGCTGGTCGGTGCGCCAGGCCATGGATACGTAGCCGGAGCAGTCCTGCCGGAACGTACCGGCGGAGTCCGTCCACCAACGGGTCTGGCTGTAGGGAACCTTCTGCGTCACCCAGCTCACTGCACGCGCGATCACTTCAGGCCTGGTGATCGTCCCGGTTCGATCGGGAGTGGGCGTGCGCGGCATTGAGCGTCCTGACGACCCGATCTCGCTGGGTTTCCCCAGATCCGGCACGCCGATCACCGTCTCGTCACCGTCCCTGTGGGGCGGCGTCGTAGGTGCAGGCGTCGGCTTGGGCGTGGGCGGTATCAGGGTGGGCGGTGCTACGGCGGGGGGCGCATCAACCGGGTCGCCGGTGGCGGGCGGCTCCGGAGTCGGCAATTCCGGCGTCGGGGAGGTGGTCGGAACGGTGCCATGGGGAGGACACACGAGCGGCGCCGTGGTTGTGAAAGGAGGGGACGGGTCAGCGGTCTCGGCGGTGGCGATGGGATCAGAGGACTCCGTGGTGGACTCACCGCTCGGGTCCGTCGGGTGGGGACTTGTGCTCTCGTCCTCGTGGACCGAATTCGGCCCTTCCGAGATGAGGGGCGTCGTGAGGTCGCGCTCGGTTTCCCCTGCCGAGGGCGCAGTTGTCGCGTCCTCGGGACTCGGAGGTTCGGACAGGCTGTAGCACTGATCGGCCGCAGCGGCCGGTGCGCGATCGAAGCCGAACGCACCGAGGCCGGTGAGGGAACCCCCTAAGACACCGCACATGATGGCGGCAGCGAGGGTGGGTCGACTACGTCGCCGCGAGGCGGCCGTGTGAGGCATCCGAAGGTCCTGTCAGAGCGGCGATGGAATCGCTCGCAAGCCTTCGGGAGAGGTAGTGACCCTGCACGATCAGCGGGTGAACGCCAGACGACTCCGGGAATAACCCCCGGGGGGTACCGTCGACACGCTCAGGTCAGCGCTTCCACCACGACGTAGCCCGCTTCGTCGACGGCGGCACGTACCTGGCCCAGTTCCGGGGCGGTCTCGCTAGTCACGACGACTGTCGAGAGCCCGTCCGGGACCAGGTCGACCTTGACGTCTTCCACGCCGGGCAGCTCGCGCAGCTCGGCTGTGACGGCGGCAACGCAGTGGCCGCAGGTCATTCCCTCGACACGATACTTCGTGAGAGCCACGGCTATTCCTCCTTCGGGATCGCGCCTGAATCATACCCCAGCAGGGTATACAGGGGTGGGTCAGGATCTGACCAGGCGCTTGATCGCGGCGGTTGCTTCCGCGACCTTCGCGTCGGCCACTGCCCCGCCCTCGGCTGCGGCATGGACGACGCAGTGTCGGAGGTGGTCCTCAAGAAGGCGAAGTGCCACCGATTCCAGGGCACTGGTCGCAGCCGATACCTGAGTGAGGATGTCGATGCAGTAGTTGTCATCCTCGATCATCCGCGCGATCCCGCGCACCTGACCTTCCACGCGGCGCAGGCGTTTGAGGTATGCGGCTTTGTCGTCTGTGTAGCTGTGCTGAGTCGTTTCGTCAGGCTTCATGCCTATACGGTACCGGGGTATGGGACCCGCGTCAGCCGTCAGTCCGCTTGACCTCTGCGCGCACCTCGTCGAGGGTGAAAGGCGCGTTCGGCTCAGCACCGTTCATGGCGTAGAGCCCTTGGGCTCCGCCCGTGATCTGCCAGTGCTGCGGCTGAAGGCTTTCGTGCACCGTTCCGGTGACGTCGGCCAGGAACAACAGCACGCGGGAACCGGGAACAAGGGGAGCGCCCAGCCCGGGTGCCGAGGTGATCGCGGTGCCGTAGTCGTAGTCGAAGGCTGCGATCTGGTTCACGGCTGGGCCGCGCAGCGTCTCTTCGACCTTGACGATCCCCATGACGTAGTTCATGCCGCCGTCCGCGTCGAGCGCTCCTCGCTTGACGTCGACGATCGTTCCGACGACCACGCGCGGTGACCCGGTCACGAGGCGCCGCAGATCGTAGGAGATTCCCATGGCCGCGGGTGCCCCGCCGTTCGGCTGCAGCGAGCCGGGGAGCGCGGTCCCGGGCGCCTCGCCGGCGAGAGTGGTCCGCGGAGCGTCATCGGAGAGCGCCTGAGTGCTTAGTCCGACGGCGAGAGCGACGACGGCGGCCGCGGCCCCGATCGCCACGGCCGGCTGCCATCGGGGGCGCCACGCCGTGGCGCTGAGGTGCGCCTCTTCGGCCAAGAGGCCGAGGCCACGACGCAGGCGGTCCTCTGCCCCCGGGCTCAATTCGTCGAGGTCGTGGTTCATGCGTTCCCCAGTTCGAGTCGAAGGAAGGCGGCGGCTCGGTGAAGCCGGGACTTGACCGTGCCCTCAGCGATGCCGAGGAGCACAGCGATCTCGCCGACCGGGAGGTCGGCGTAGTAGCGCAGCACGACGGTCGCCCGGAGATCTGGATCGAGCTTGCGCAAGGCCGCCCGCACGGACTCGCGAAGCGCGATGTCGGGGTCGCTGTAGCTGCCCGTACCGTGGAGGCGCAGACGCGCCAGGGCCGCTGTGCCCCGCCGGCGGGACCGGTGACGGTCGAGGGCGATCCGGGTGGCCACGGCGCACGCCCACGCGTTGCGACTGGCCACGCCGGGGGCGTGCTCGACCATGCGCACGGCGACGTCCTGCGCCGCATCGTCGAGATCGGCGCCACGAAGGCCGTTCAGGTACAGAACCGCGCGGACCCGGGCATGCTCGTCCGCACTCAACGCCGGTGCTCTCACGTCATCCCGCCGCTGCCGGTCGGAGTTGTGGATCAGGTCTTCCATCTCGCCCCTGCCCTCTGGTGCATGCGGTTAAGACGCCGCAGCCGGGAAGAACGTTCTCGGTTGGTGCGCTCCCTGCTCCGAGAGTCGCGCTAGGCCAGGTTGGGAAGAAATAGGGTTCGGCCGTGCAGGATCGCGCGCTGGCCTACGCCGGATCGGACGGCTGCGCCCTGTATGCGTCCGTGCAGGGTGAAGGTCCGTTGGTCGTTCTGCTGCATGGGGGTGGTCCCGACCACCGCAGCCTCCTTCCCCTAGCGGCGCGACTGGCGGACGAGTACACCGTGGCCCTGCCGGACGTGCGCGGGTACGGGCGCTCCCGGTGCGCCGACCCGGCCCGTCACACCTGGGACCAGTACGCCACCGATGTCGTTTCGCTGATCGACGCACTGCAGAGCGACATAGCCGTGGTCGGCGGGACCGGCCTGGGCGGAACGATCGGGCTCCGAACCGCTCTCTCGCACCCTGAGAGAGTTCGCGCCTTGATCGTGGTGAGCATGGAGGAGATCGAGGACGACCAAGCAAAGGCCGCCGAGACCGCCTTGATGGATCACTTCGCTGAGGTCGTGCGCGCCCGGGGCGTCGCGGCCGGGTGGGAGCTGTACCTGCCGTATCTGCAGCCGCTGATCGGGAACCTGGTGCGGGAGGCGATGCCGCGAGCTGATGCCGCCAGCGTGGCGGCGGCAGCGGCGATCGGCCGGGACCGGTCCTTTCGTGAGGTGGCGGAGCTCGCGAGCATCACGAGGCCGACCTTGATCTTCGCGGGCGGTGACGTCCGCCATCCGGCCCGGACGTCGACGCTCGCCGTGAACGTGCTGCCGAACGGCCGGCTTGCGCCGGTCGGTATGAGCGTCGACCTGCAGACGGCCGAAGACCTCGCGAACGCGGTCGCGCCGGCGATCCGGGACTTCCTCCGCGAATACCAGGCGCGCGGGCAGCGAGCATGAGCGCCGAGGTGACCGGCGAGTTCCGGCTGCTGGGTCCCATGGAGCTGCGCGTAAACGGGCAGCCCGCCAAGCTGCCCGGGCCGGCGGAACGCACGGTGCTCGCGCTCCTTCTGCTGGCGCCAGGGCGCACTGTGCCCGCGAGCACGCTGATCGATCGCCTCTGGAGCGAGGGCGTGCTGCCGGACAATCCAGCGAACGCTCTGCAGCTGCGGGTGTCCAAGCTCCGGCGGGCGTTGGGCGCCCTGGGGCTCGATCTCGTGCACCGGGAAGCTTCTGGCTACCGCGTCGAGGTCAACCCGAACGCGGTCGATGTCCAGGTTTTCGCCGACCAGATCCGCAGGGCGCGGATCGAGGCTGCCCGTGGAGGTCCACCTTCACCGGACGTGGTCACGTTGTATGCCTCAGCGCTGGAGCTGTGGCGAGGGGACCCGCTTGCCGACTTCGCCGGTGAGCTGTGGGCCACCGTGGAGTCCGCGCGCCTGGTTCAGCTGCGCTTGAGCGCGCTGGCCG
>NZ_KB913029.1:181138-184325 GCF_000384115.1 Sporichthya polymorpha DSM 43042 | reverse complement strand
GGAGCAGGCCGACGCCGACCTGCGCGGACCCGGGCAGCGCGATGCCCTCCGGCAGCTGCGCGTTGAGCACGCGAACCTGCGCGCTGCCCTCACCTGGTTCTCGAGCCGACCGGAGCACGCTGACGATGCGTTGCGACTCGCCGGCGCTCTCGGGCTGTACTGGCACCTGGGCCGGCACGTCGAAGGCCGTGAAGTGCTGCGGGCGTTGCTTCGCGAGGTCTCCACCGGTGGAGCTGCGGCTCGGGCGCGGGCGCTGCAGGCGGTATCGCTGGTGGAGCGACCACGGGCCTGCTTGGTGCACCCCAGCCCGCGATGTGCTGAGACTGCCGCGGAAAGCCTGGACCTGTTTCTCGCGGCTGGTGAGGAGAGCGGCGCGGCGCTGTCCCGGGTCCTGCTCGCCGTGGAGTTCCTCGATGGCTCCGCGCCGGATCGCTTCGACGAACTGCTGGCTGCCGCCGAGGACCAGTTCGACGCCTCGGACGACGCCTGGGGGCACGCCGTCGTTGCCTTCGTCCGCCTGCAGCACTTTCTGTTGCGCGGGGATCGGCTCCGCGCCCGAACCGCTGGCCGCGCGGCCCGTGACGCGTTCCGCGCCCTCGACGATCTGTGGGGGCTCTCCGCGGTGCTCTACCACCTCGGGTGGGGGCTGCGGGAGTTCGGTGACTACGCGGAATGCGTTGCCGTGCTGGAGGAGGCGATCGAGGTCGCCGAGTCGGCTGGGCTGACCAACACGGCCCAATGGGCAATCGGTGACCTGGGCCTGGCGCTGCTGTATCTCGGGGAGAACGACGCCGCGGAGGCCTGCTTCGGCCGCGCGCGAGCGGTGTCCACGGACATCGGTGACGCTGCCGGTGAGGTTCTGGCCGACTACGGCCTGGCCGTGCGAGCACGGTTGAACGGGGACGCCGAAGCGGCCCGCCCGCTGTACACGCGGGCGCTGGACGGGTTCCGCCGGCTCGGCACCGCGGGCTACACCGCGCACGCTGAGGCCGGGCTGGCGTGGTGTGACCTGGAGCTGAAGCGCATGGACTCCGCGGCCGAGCGATACGCAGAGCTGCGCCGGGTGGGGGAGTCGCTTGCCGAGCCAGTACTGGTGGCGATCGCGCTCGAGGGTCACGCCCGGATCGAGGTGCTTCAGGGTCACCCCGACCGCGCGGCGGCGCTGCTGAGCGAGGCCGCGGCGCTGCGAACGGCGGTGGGTCGTCCAGCTGTGCCTGCCGAGCAGACGCAGCTGAACGCGCTTGTTCGGGAGCTCCGGCTCCCGGGGTTCTGAGACGCGGTGTAGCTCAGGCCGCCTCGTCCAGCTCGTAACCCGCCTCCGCAACAGCCGCCCGAATATCCGCGGTGAGAAACGCCTGACTTCCCGTCACTTCCAGACGCCCGGTGCTCAGGTCGAGGTGCACTCGGCTCACGCCGGGAAGTGCTTCGACCTCGCTGCGCACCGATGAGACGCAGTGACCGCAGGTCATGCCGCGCACGGTGAAGGTGCTGGTGATCATCGTTCATCCTCCTCAAGGGATGGTGGGGTGGGCGGTGTCGGAGCCGCTCCGCCTGATGTTGCGACAACGCCGCTGTCCACTACGCGGGCTTCGTTGCCGGCGCGGGCGAGGGCAGACAGCACGTCCGGAAGCGCGAAGCGCCCTCGCAAGCGCACCTGGCCTGTCACCCGGTCCGCCTCGACGGTCTCGACTCCGGGGACGTCCCGCACGCAGGCGGTCACCTGACGCACGCAGTGCCGGCACGACATGCCGGTCACCAGGAGCATCACGTCAGACGTTGTTCCGTCGCGGGGCCCTTGCGTCGCTGTCATGACCTGAGCGTGTGCCGTCGCGCTGTCCGTGTGCTGTCCAACCTCGGGCCGCCGGTGGACAGCGCCCGGACAGAGGACCGTCCGAAGCTCAGCCCATCACGTCCGACGACTTTGGAGAGGAACACGATGGACGGCCAAGCATCCGCCGCGGGTCCGCGGTCCAACCGACGCTGGTTGGCGCTGACCCTGATCGCAGCGGCTCAGTTCATGGTCATCATGGACACCTCGATCATCGGCGTCGCCCTCCCTGAGATGCAGACCGACCTGGACTTCGCGCCGGGTGACCTGTCCTGGGTCTTCAACGCCTACGTCGTCGCCTTCGGCGGGTTGTTGCTGCTGGGTGGCCGGCTCTCCGACCTGCTCGGCGCCCGGCGCGTCTTCTCGGCAGGTTGGGCAATTCTGCTCATCGGTTCGATCGTCGCCGGCGCTGCCAACAACGTCACTGTGGAGCTGACCGGTCGGGCCGTGCAGGGCGTGGGGGCGGCGCTGATCGCACCCTCGGCGCTGACGCTGCTGATGATGCTGTTCGGCGGCAACCCGCGGGAGCTCACCCGGGCGCTCGCGCTCTACGGCGCGGCTGCCCCCGCGGGTGGCACCGCCGGCGTGTTCCTCGGCGGGGTGCTGACCGAGTACGCGAGCTGGCCGTGGATCTTCTACGTCAACGTCCCGATCGCCGCGCTCGCGCTCATCGCGACTCCGCTGCTGATGCCGGCCGCACCGCCGAGCCGTGGTCGACTCGACTGGCTGGGCGCGCTGACAGCCACGGGCGGGCTGGGCACCGGCGTGTACGCGATCGTGCGGGCCCCGGAGGTCGGGTGGAGGGCACCGGAGACCGGACTGGCCGGTGGCGCCGCCGTCGTGCTGCTCGGCGTCTTCGTCGCCTTGCAGGCCAAGCGACGGGATCCCCTGGTGCGTCTGGGCATCTTCCGGGTGCCGAACCTGGCGGCCGCGAACCTGGCGCAGCTGCTGCTCGGCGCGGCCTGGGTCCCCATGTGGTTCTTCCTCAACCTCTACCTGCAACAGGTCCTGGGCTACTCCGCGTTCCCCTCCGGCGCGGCCTTGCTGCCGATGACCGTTCTGATCATGCTCGGCATGATCGTGGTCGCGCCGCGCGTGATCGCCCGGTTCGGGCCGCAGCACACCCTGGTCGTGGCGATGGGCGTGCTGACGTTCGGCCTCGTCGGGCTGTCGCTCGTCCGTGACAACGGCTCGTTCTGGGTCGACGTCCTGCCCGCCTCGCTCGTGGCCGCGGTCGGCATGTCCCTGGCGTTCATCCCCAGCCTGGGCATCGCGCTCTCCAGCGCGCGGCCCGAGGAGGGCGGCCTTGCCGCCGGCATCGTCAACACGAGCTACCAGATCGGCTCGGCGCTCGGCCTG
>NZ_KB913029.1:0-181038 GCF_000384115.1 Sporichthya polymorpha DSM 43042 | reverse complement strand
GCGGCCATCGGCGCCGTGCTTGCGGCGCTGACGATGCGGTCACCGCGTCCGGCTGCGGCGGTCGATGCGCAAACTCCGGAACCCGTTGCCGCACCCGTGCCCGCTCAACCCGATGAGCTCGCGCTGCTGGACCCGGTGTACTCCGAGCAGCCTCCACCGTGGAGCACCGAGCCTGCCGCGGCCGGTGAATCGCGCGGTCGTTCGGTCGTGATGCACGGGCCCGTCGAATCCGGGGGCGCTGCTCGTCAGGCCGTCACGGTCTTCATGAACCCTGACGGCGCCTTCACGGTCACGGTGACCAGCGATCCCGTCCTGCCCCGCGGCTGACCTCGCGCCCAGGATCGCCCGCTACCGCTGGAGAAACGATGACCACCACTCCTGCTCTGGAGCGAGACGCCGACAGCGCAGTGGTAGCGCTCTACACCGAGCACTACCACTCGCTGGTCCGCCTCAGTGCGCTGCTGCTGGGGGACACCGGCGCAGCCGAGGAGGTCGTGCAGGACTCCTTCGTCGCGCTGCATCGCGCGTGGAGTCGCGTCGAGGCGGAGCGCGAGCTGGCCTACCTGCGCCGGACCGTGGTGAACCGATCCAGGTCGGTACTGCGCCGCCGGACAGTTGCTGACCGGTACCACCACGACCCCGAGCCGGTCGCGGCGAGCGCCGAGGCGGTGGTCGTCTCCCAGTCGGAGGCGCAGCACGTTCTGGCGTGCCTTCGGCGGCTTCCCCCGCGCCAGCGCGAGGCCCTCGTCCTGCGCTCCTACGCGGAACTGTCCGTAGCGGAGATCGCCGACGCCATGAAGCTGAGCAAGGGCGCCGTGAAGGCGCACACGGCGCGCGGTCGGGCGCGCCTCCGGGAGATGCTGATCGAAGAAGGATCACTGGTGACGCAGCAATGAACCAACTGTTGAGCTTGGTGCGCTCCGCAGGAGCCTCCGAGTCCAGCCGCAGAGCGTTGCGGTGCCTGCTCAGATGCGTGTTGCACGGTGTCGCTGCATCGGCCGGCGCGGATCGCGGTGCCCGCGTGACCAATGCGGACAGAGATCGGACAGGGCAGTGAAGCAAGCTTCGATCCAGTAAAGGCCGCTTATCCACCAGGTGCGCTCTGCCGCCAGGGGTAGGGCCTTTCACCGCACCTACGCAAGGGAGCGAGACATGAACAAGCGAGAACTGAACGCCATGGCAGCAAGTGCCACGCTGCACTGCCTCACGGGATGCGCAATCGGCGAGATTCTCGGGTTGATGATCGGCACCGCCCTCGGGTGGGGGACGACGCCCACGATCGCGCTCGCGGTGGCGCTGGCCTTTCTCTTCGGATACGCGCTCTCCACTCTCCCCCTCATCTCGGCAGGCCTCGGCTTCTTCGCCGCGCTCTCCGTGGTCTTCGCCGCGGACACCCTCTCGATCGCGACCATGGAAGTTGTCGACAACCTGGTCATGGCTCTAATCCCTGGCGCCATGCACTCCGGCCTGGACAGCCCGCTGTTCTGGAGCTCGATGATCCTCGCGCTGCTGGCCGCCTACGCCGTCGCTTACCCGGTGAACCGGCGACTGCTAACCAAGGGCAAGGGCCACGCCCTCACCATGGCCTACCACCACGGCTCCCAGCACGGTTCTCACGATGGAGCCAAGCACGGCACCCACCACATGAGCCACCACTGAGGAGGACGGCATGAACACCACCGCACTTGCATCGGCTGTCGTGGGTTTTCTGCTCGGCGGGCTCGTAGCCTCCACCGCGGCAAGTTTGGACGATGAGCCTGACCACGCACCGCGGGTGCCGGCCACGTCTGCCCCGAGCGTGGCCCGTTAGCCCGGCTCCGTCGCGTCAGGAAGGAGCGGAGAGCGCCTACTCGGAGTGCAGGTCTTCCATGAAAACGAGCGCCACCAGACCGATGATGGCCCCGAGTACTAGTTGAATCGTCACGCCCATCAAAGCAGCTCGCAGCAGGTCGGCCGCCGAGCGCTGACCGCGAGCAGCCTGATGCGCCGGCAACGAGAGAACGTATGTCAACGCGAAACCAGGTTCCGGCGGCCGCTGGACCTCTATCACATCGTCCTCAGCGGTTGATGACATGCTCGCCCTTCTACGACTGGTCCGGGATGCGATAGGGACCAGACTACTATGGACCATCGTAGAACCTGCTCGTTGCCCTCATACAGGCACTCGTATCCCGCGTTGTTGGAGCAGATCCTTCATCAGGGTGACTTCGTCGCGCTGGACCCGAAGGATTGTCGTCACGAGGTCGCGGACCACTGGATCCTCAGTATTCGCCAGGACCGCCTCGGCCATCCTGATGCCAGTTTCGTGATGGGGGATCATCAATTCGAAGAACCGAATTCCTACCGTCTTGCGCGGCACGGCCCCGAGTTGCTCGATCTCATCTTGGCTCGACATCCCGGGTTCGCGGCCGGCGGCGGTCTGCGGGTGTTGACCTTTCGCCTCGTCCATGAAGATCGGGCCCACCGGGGGCAGGCGCCATACCGCGAGCAGGGCGCGCATCTGCCCGATCTCCTGCTGCTGGCTCAACGCCAGATCCGAGGCGATCTCACGGATCTGTGAGTCCGTCGAGCGGTCGCGGGCGATCACCGCCATCTCGATCGCCTGGGCATGGTGGTTCTGCATGTCGCGCGCGAACACGGCCTCCGCGCTGGTGGTGGACGGCGACCCGGAGGCCGCCTCCGTTCGATCGAGGTTGACGATGGTGAGCGCCCCCGACAGGAACGCAGCGCCAGCGATGACACCCATGTGAATCCATCCCATGCCCCACCGTCGGTCGCCGATGTTTCGGGCGAGGATCGCCGATGTTGCCGCGACATCACCGTCGAGGGGCGCAACTCCGTTGGCCTACTATCCGGTCTAGTACCTGCGCCGGGACGAGATCTGGACGCGCAGAGACGCGCCGGACAAGGAAAGGGCGATATGCGAACGCGCAGGATCCGAGGGGTCAGGGTTGTGGCGGCCGCAGCCTTGTTAATCGTCGCCGGCTGCGGCGACGACGAGGGCAGCGCCTCGCAAAACCCGACTCCCCTCGTCACGGCCGAGACGAGCCCTTCGGACACGGCGAGCGCCGAGCCAGCCGTGGCCGAAAGTCCGAGCGCTTCCGCGGGTGCCGAGCAGGACCAGACCGTCGAGATCGACCTGGTCGGCGGCAAGCCCGCCGAAAAGATCGGAAACGTCACCCTCTCCGAGGGCGACACGTTGACGCTGGTCGTGACATCCGATGAGGCTTACGAACTGCATGTTCATGGCCTAGACGTTTCCATCGCGGTGACCGCGGGCGAAACCGTAACCAGGACGTTCACCGTCGATATCGCCCCAGGGTCCTACGAGGTCGAGGTCGAGGAGACGGGTTTCCTGCTGTTCAACCTCAAGGTCAAGTAGTCGCGATGGGCTCTTTCGCGGGTGGGTCGGACCTTCTCCTGGCCCACGGGGTCGGCGCACGGCAGGATCTGCCGCTGCCCTTTGTATACGTCCTCTTAGGCGCGGTGCTGGCCCTCGCAGTGTCCTTCGGTGCACTCGCCGTCCGCTGGCGCACGTCGAAGTTGACCGGGGCCGCTGCCGGGCGCACGCTCGCCGGCTCGCTGGGTGAGTTCGCGGACTCCGCGGAGCTGCGGTGGACGTTGCGGGTACTGGGGCTCGCAATCACGGGCTTCGTCGCCTGGTGCGCGTTGGCTGGACCCGACCTGGCGACGAATCCCACGGCCGGATTCGTCTACGTCATATTTTGGGTGGGCCTCGTGCCCGCCTCCCTGCTGTTCGGCCCGGTCTGGCGCCTGCTCAACCCCTTGCGCACCATCCACCTGGGGATCTGCGCCGCGCTACGGCTGGACCCCGACGACCCGCCCTTCGAGCTGCCGCGCTGGGTCGGCTATTGGCCGGCCGCGATCGGTTTGGGGTCCTTCGTCTGGCTCGAATTGTGCGCCACGGACCGGAGCTCCACGGAGACGCTGACGACGTACTTCTCGATGTACGCCGGGGCCAACTTGCTCGGTGCGATGCTGTTCGGCCGCGAGTGGTTCACGCGCGGGGATGGGTTCGAGGTCTTCTCGGCCTTGATCGGACGGCTCTCGCCGCTGGGTCGGCGGTCCGACGGCTCAGTCGTGCTGCGCAACCCGCTCAACAATCTCGACGCCACGCCGGAGGCGCCTGGCCTGATCGCGGTGGTCGGCGTCATGCTCGGCTCGACTGCCTTCGACTCCCTGACCTCGACCTCCTGGTGGTACGACCGCACCTTCGACTCGTCCATGTCACCGCAGACGCTCTCCTCGATCGCCCTCGCCGCCTCGATCGGCGGTGTCACGGCCGCGTTCTGCCTCGCCTCGTGGCTGGCGGGCGTGCTGTCGGGTCGGGGGCCGGCCGGAGCCGCGACGGCGTTCGCACACTCGGTGATTCCGATCGCCGTGGGGTACCTGATCGCGCACTACTTCTCGTTGTTGGTCTTCGCCGGCCAGCAGACCTTGATCTACGCCTCCGATCCCATGGCGGACGGCTCGAACATCTTCGGAACCGCTGACTTGTCCGTGAACTATGGGCTCGTCACCGTGGGGCAGATCGCCTCCGTGCAGATGGTGTCGATCGTCGTCGGCCATGTGCTCGGTGTGTTCGCGGCGCACGACCGGGCCATCCGCCTGTTCCCGAACCGGGGCGCGGTGATCAGCCAGATGCCGATGATGGTCCTGATGATCGCCTACACCATCGGCGGGCTCACGCTGCTGTTCAGTGAATGAGCTAGTTCTGGATCATCCCGATGACGATCACGACGATGTAGATCAGCCCGACGAGGCCGAAGACGGCCATCGTCCACTTGTGCTGGCGTCCGGGGTCGGGAGGCAGTGGCCGTTCGGTCATCGGCTCGGTAGTGCGGTGATGGTGCAGCATTCGACGATGGCACTCGGAACCCATGACGCGATCAGGACGGCGACCGCCGGCATCGCGAGCAGCGTGATCACCCCGACCGACGTGAGAACGCGGATCACAGGGCTGGCGGGGTTGGGAGCCAACAGACGACGGATCCGGAAGGCAGCGTCGCCGCCGGACGCGCCCAACGCGGGCGCGGCGACCGGCTGGTGCGCCAGGGAGAGCATCGCCGCGGCGACGCGCCGGTGGTCGGTCTCCCGGGCCGCGCTGTCGTCAGCCGCCATCTCGACCAGACCGGGAACAGCCGCGGCGGCTGAGCGGAACAGCGGGATGAAGAAGAACGCCTTGCCGAGCCCGTGGGCGGCCACGACCACGAGGTGGTGCCGCGCTCGCACGTGGGCGCGTTCGTGCGCGAGGACCGCGTCGAGTTCCGGCCGGGGCAAGGAGTTCACCGCGGCGCTGGTGACCACGATCGCTGACCTCCGGCCCGGCAGGCAATACGCCTGGGGCACGGGGTGGTCCACGACGAGCGCCCCGATCCGGTCGTCGTGCCGCGCCACCAGTGCGAGCCGGACGCCGTGCTGCCGGCGTCGTCGAGCCGCGGAGGTCAGGCCGGCGGTTAGGAACCAGATGGTGCGTACGGCCACGACGATCGACAGCAGCAGCCCGCCGCCCACGACGGCCGCGCCTTCGGGTGTGCGGAATGCCGACGAGACGGCGCCTGCACAGGAGAGGAACGGGTGGGTGAAGGCTTGCGGAGAGACGCTGTCCGGATCTGCGAAGGCCATCCCGGCGAGCACGGCCGAGACTATGAAGGACGCACTCGCCGCCTGCCACATGGCGAGAGCGAGACGGGGGCACCGCGTCGGCCAGCTGGCGCGCTCGAGCACCCGCGGCACGCAGACCGCCACGGCAAGAGCCCACGCGACCAGTAGCGCGCCCGTCGTCATCGACGCCGACGCCGGCTCGACGTGGACTGCTGGTGGCCCGACAACCGGTCGAAGGCGTGCCGCAGCTCTGATGCCTCGGCCGGGCCAAGCTGTTCGAGAAACGCTACGAGCGTGGCGCTGCGATCTGAACTCGCCGACAGCGCTTCACCCATGAGGTCAGCGGTGTACTGCTCCCGGCTGATGGCGGGACGGTACTCGTACGCGCGACCGACCGGCTCGCGCAGTAGCCAGCCCTTACGGTGAAGCTTGTCCATCACCGTCATCACGGTGGTGTAGGCGAGGGAGCGCTCGTCATAAAGGTCGGTGTGGACCTGTCGCACGGTCATGGCCGCGTCCGCCGCCCACAGCCGCTCCATGATGACGGCCTCAAGATCGCCGAAGCCTCGCACTCAGATCCTCCAGGGCCAGGCACATCGGCGGGCGATTGTTACGGAGCATGGTACTAGCGCAGACACTCGTCAGCACGTCCCGAGTCGTGCGTCTGACGGAGCGGACTCCGCCGATCGGGATCAGCGGGCCGCCAAGAGCAAGCCCTCGGCGGCGGGTGGTGGGCGGGACCTCCGCCGTTCACGGCGCCGGACATGATGCTGAAGGCCCTATGGGACGGCGCCACGCGGCGCAGGATGCGACTCCCGTCCCTGATCCTTCGCAACTTGCCCCCCGCACGCGCTGTCCTCTCTGGGCGCGGGATACGGTCCTCGACTATGCCGAATAGTAGCAGTGGCGGGGGCACCTCCGGTGCCCCGGCGAGGCAGGCGCTCGCGTGAGCTGGTGGCAGGTCTTGCTGGTGTTCCTAGGCATTCCGGTCGCGGTCTTCGCCCTCATCTGCGCGGCCGTGCTTCTCGGGGCGCCGCCGGTAGCGTCGGTCGACGAGGGCCCTGTCGGAGACGCGCCGGCCGCGCCGGCTGAGCCGGCAGCATCGGGGCCTCAGATTGATGTAGACGGCCCGGCCGACGGCGCGGCTCAGCCGGACGACGGCGCACCAGGTTAACTTAAGATCGACCTAGGGCTCAGTCGGAGCGTTCCCCACTTGTGCCAGCCGTCACGCCTCAAGCGGTCTCAGCCAGCACGTCCTCGATCAGCGCCACGAAGGTGCGCATCGTGCTGGCGCCCACGATGCGAGCGGCGACGCGGCCTTCGCGGTCAAGGACGAGCGTGCTGGGGATGGCGCGAGGCGGAAGCGTCTTCCTGAACGCCAATTGAAGCCTTCCGTCCGGGTCGCGCAGGCTGGGGTAGGAGATCTTGTAGCGGCGTTCGAACGCCTCGGCCGCACCGGCGGCATCGTCACGCGTGTTCACGCCTACGAACTGCACGCCGTGAGCTTTGAGCTTCTTCCACGCGGCTTCCAGTTCGGGTGCCTCCTTACGACAGGGGGCACACCAGGATCCCCAGATGTTGATCAGCACGACCTTCCCCCGCAGGCTTGCGAGGTCGAGGCGCTCAGAGCCACCGAGCAGCGGCCCCTCCAGCGAGATTGGGTCTCCGCGCTCCGCCGGGGTAATGATCGTGACGGCGCCTGACCCCGAGACGAAGCCGGAGTCATTCAGGGCCGCGGGGGAGGACGCGTCGCCGCCGCACCCGCCGAGCAAGGCGGCCGCCACGACGAGGACCAGAGACACGCGCCCGCGGGATGCACTCCAGGAAAACGCCATGAGCGGACCCTCCCGGAGACCTACAACGCTGCTTCTACTATCCTACATAGGAGTTCTGGGAAGGCTGGTGCAGCTGCAGTGCGGCATGCAGGTACAGAGTTGGGGCTCGGATGGCTCGCGGCACACGCCTCGACGCCCCCGCCGCAACCCATCGACGAGTCCAAGGTTCAGCCCGGTGTGATCGGTCTGGTCTTCTTCCTTGCGAGCGTCGTAGCGGTGGGTCTGCTGGGCTGGTCGATCATCGGCCGGATGAAGCGGCTCGACGAAGCGCGCCGGCCCGGCGGCTGGGCGGCACCGGAGCCGGCCGGGGAGCCGGCATCCGACCCCTCGCCGGAGTCGTCCGCAGACCTGCCCGTCGACGCCCAGCGGGACGTGGCGGCTGCTACCGCCGCCTCGGATCCTTCCGGACCTGATGGTGCTCCGGACCGGGCCTGACGTCTCCCTGCCCTGGGCGATCCCCTTGGGTGCCGACCTCGAGCCGCTGACGTCCCGCGCCGCAGCCTGGCGGGGTTGGTCGGCCGACTGGCCGATGCTCGCGGTTGCTCTCGTTCTCTCGCTGGCGTATCTGTGGGGCGTCTGGCGTGCTCGACGACGCGGCACTCGGTGGCCTTGGTACCGGACGGCGGCCTTCCTCGCCGGCACGGGGGCGCTGGTGCTGATCACGCACTCGTTCCTGGGCGCCTACGCGGACACGTTGTTCTGGGCGCGGGCCACTTTGGTCTCTGCGGTGTTCATCGTCGTCCCACTCCTGCTGGCCTTGGGGATGCCACTGTCGCTCGCTGCCGCGGCGATGCCCCCGGCGGGCCGTCGAGCTGCGGCCGCGTTGCTGCGGGCCCGCGCCGTCCGCCGGCTGGGGCATCCCTTCGTTGGCGCGGTGTTGTTTCTGATCCTGCCGTGGGTCTACTTCTTCTCGCCCTGGTTCGAGGCGACGATGCGCCACGAGGCCGTTGATGTCGCGAGCTTGACGTTGTTCCTCGTTCTCGGGTTCGTCTACTACTGGACGCGCCTGCAGCTCGACCCGGTACCGGCGCGCTATCCGCAGCTGTTGTCCATGTTCATCGGGATGGGCGAAGTCATCGCCAACGCCGCCCTCGGCCTGGCGCTGATCACGGGTGGGGGGATCATCGCGGGCGACTTCTACGCCGCGGTGGCCCGGGATTGGGGCCCGTCGTTGGCCTTAGATCAAAAGATCGGAGGCGGCTGGTACTGGCTGGTCGGGCACATCGCGGGGGTGCCCTTCATCATTATCGCGTTCTGGCTGGCCCGCTTGGCCGATGCGGAGACCGCGCGCGAGGTGGACGCGGTGCTGGATGAGCTGCACTCCGGGGACGGTCCATTGCTGAAGCCCTGGTGGGAGTCGGACCCGCGGTTCGCGCACCTGCGTACCGGCGAGCGTCCGGGCGGGACCGGGAACCTGCCGGCACCGGCCCGCGGCAGCGACTAATGTTGCGCCAGCGCTTCGCGGTCGCGACCGCGAAGCAGGGGCCGTCGATCCTCCTCGGTCGTGCCGCCCCAGACACCGAACTCCTGGCCGGAACGAAGGGCCCAGTCCAGACATCTTGCCGACACTGGGCAACTTCGACAGATCGCCACAGCGCGGGCGACATCGCGAAGACTGGGGCCGATCGTGCCGATGGGGAAGAAGATCTCGGGATCCGAACCCGCGCACGCCGCGGCGGAGCGCCATTCGCCGACTCGGGCGTCCGCGGCTTCGCATGACCCCATAGGAGGACGGCATCCTTTCATCGGTTACTATGATCCATAGTAGTGGCCGGGGCGGCGGTGTCTCAGCCGGAACTTGGTTCAAGGCCAGGTCAACATCACGCAGACCTCCCGGGCCGCTCGCAAGGGTCCGGGGTAACGTCTCCTATCGGCGTTAGTAGGTCCGCATACCGCTGCGCGCGCATGGAACCCGGAGGTCGTGGTGTCGCTGAATTCCCCCCGCCGAGCGCGTTGCGGCCTGCGGGCGAGTCTGGCTGCCGGCGCGGCGGCCCTACTCGCGGTGACCGGACTGATGGGCGTGGCGCGGGCGGAACCTGAGCTCAGCGTCGCAGAGGCACGTCGCCAGGTCGAGGCGCTCTATCACCAGGCCGAGCAGGCGACCGAACGCTACAACGACGCTCGGGTGGCCCTGCGTGACGCGGAGCTCAACTTCGGCCGGGCCCAGCGTCGGGCCACCGCCCAACAGGCGGAGGTCACCGAGCTGCAGAAATCCGTGGGCGCGTTCGCGGCAGCGGCTTACCGCAACGGGGGCCTCGACCGAACGCTTCAACTTGTGTTCGCCGAGGACCCCGACGCCTTTCTCGAGCACGCGACGTCGCTCGACGCGCTCGGGGACCGCGAGGCGGTCGCGCTGCGTAAGGTGGTCGAGGCCCGGCGCGACCTGGTGGCGGATCAAACCGCGGCGGCCCAGCATCTGGCCGCGGTAGAAGCGCAGCGCAAGGCTCTCGCGGCGGAGAAATCTGAGGTCGAGAAGAAGCTGCGCGCAGCTCGCGAGGTGTTGAACCGGCTGACCGCCCGCGAGCGCATGCAGCTCGACCGCGCATCCCGATCCGACCCCCGGCCGTTGTTGGAGGATTTGCCGCTTCCGGACAGCGGACGCGCGGCCAAGGCAGTCGAGTTCGCTCTCAAGCAGGTCGGCGACAGGTATGTGTGGGCGGCCGCCGGGCCCGACGCTTGGGACTGTTCCGGCCTGACGATGATGGCGTGGCGGGCTGCCGGTGTCTCCTTGCCGCACTCGTCGCGGCTGCAATACGAGACCGGGCGGAAGATTCCGCGCTCGGAGCTGGCGCCGGGCGATCTCGTGTACTTCTACAGCCCGATCAGCCACGTCGGCATCTACATCGGCAACGGCCAGATGGTCGACGCGCCCAACCCCAACAGTCGCGTGCGGATCCGGCCGATCACTGACATGCCGTGGGCGGGCGCCACCCGTCCCTGACGTGCTGTCAGGCGTGGGCGTGCGGTTCGTGGGCCGAGTGGGATGCTGCTTCGAACTGGATCGTCGAGTGCTCCACGTCGAAGGTTCCCGCCAGGGCGTCCTGGGCCTCGTCGAGCAGTGTCATGAGGTGCCCGTCGTGGAAGCAGTCGTCGTCGACCACCAGATGCACGGTCAGGACCGGGAGGCCGGTGCCGACGGTTGAGGCATGGAGGTCGTGTACGGCCCGTACATGAGGAAGTTCCAACAGATGGCGTCGCACCTCGGCCATGTCGAGGTCGCTCGGCGTGGCCTCAAGCAGGATGTTGACCGCCTGCCGAAGGATCCGCCACGTCCGGGGCACGATCAGGGTCCCGATCACCAGCGATACCAGTGCGTCGGCGCGCTCCCAGCCGGTCAGGGCGATGACCGCGGCGGCGACGAGCACCGCGACTGAGCCCAGCGCGTCGTTGATCACCTCGAGCATGGCGGCGCGGGTGTTCAGATTCTCGCCGTGCGTGCGGCGAGCCCGGGCGAGCAGGGCGATACCCACCGCATTGCCCAGCAGGCCCACGATCCCGAAGACGATCATGACCCCGGATTCGATCTCGCTGGGGTCGAACAGTCGGCGGATAGCCTCGACGAGGATGTACGTCGCGACGGCGAGAAGGACCGCCGCCTGCGCCGCGGCCGCGAGGATCTCGGCGCGTCGATATCCCCAGGTCAGCCGGTCGTTCGGCGGACGCTGCATGAGGACCGCCGCGAACAGCGCCAGGGACAGTCCGGCGGCATCGGTGAGCATGTGCCCGGCGTCCGCCAGTAGAGCAAGGCTGCCGGACCACAACGCTCCCGCGACCTCCGCAATCAGGACCGTCAGCGTGACCCCAAGAACGCCGGCAAGGACCCCCTTCGGAGCGCCGGCGGGGCTGTGATCGTGGCCGTGCCCGTGCGCCTCGCTCATTCCGCACGTCCTCGACGCCGGCGCGGGGCGGAAACTGACGGACGCCCACGCGCTGGTCGACTTGAGGGCGTCGCTGCTGAAGCGTGAATGGCGGGGCAGAGCGTGACCCGCTCGCCGGTCGCGGCAAGCACAGCTTCGGCGGCGGCGAGCAGGTCGAACAGTTCCGGCCGAGACAGGGAATACCACGACGACCGGCCCTCGGGGCGGACCGTCACCAGGCCGCAGTCCCGCAGACACGCCAGGTGTTCGGACACGGTGGACTGGGCCAACCCGAGGTGGTCGACCAGGTCCATGACGCGATGCTCTCCCCGGGCCAGATGCTGCACGAGTGCGAGGCGGCTCGGATCCGAGAGCCCCCTGAACAAGGAAGCTGCGGCCGATAACTCAAGATCCGGCAGCGCCACGTGAGCGGCTCGTGACATCGTCATATACCGATGTTATCGGGAATCGCCGATTTCTGGAACGAGGCCCTCCGCCCGCGGGCTGGCAACCTTGCCCTCGGCGAGGCGCGCGAGGTAGGCGTTGTAGGCGTCAAGGTCGCTGTCCCCGTCGCGATCGGCGCGCCGGTCCAGCCGGCGGGCTTCCCGCCGGTCAGCGGTGAGCCAGGCCCGGCCGAGGGCCAAGGCCATCACCAGCACGGGGATGTCGCCGAAGCCCCAAGCGAAGCCGCCGCCGCGCTGTTGATCGGCCAGCAGGCTGGGTCCCCAGCCGCGGGGGATGGCGGAGAACCACGACTCGGCGAGGATCGTGGTGCTGCTCATCTGGGCGAGGCCGAAGAAGGCGTGGAAGGCGAAGGTGCCCAGCAGGAGCATGACGCGGAACACGTAGGGCGGACGGCGCGGCCCGGGGTCCGGGCCGCAGATCACCCAGGCGAAGACGTAGCCGGCGAGGAGGAAGTGAACGGTCATCAGCACGTGACCGGTGTGGGTGCGTAGTGCCAGTTCGAACAGCTCAGTGTTGTAGAAGATCACGAGGCTGATTGCGAAATTGGCCGCGGCCAGTGGCGCCCAGGCGAGGAGCCGGAACGCGCGCGCGTGCACCGCCACCAGGAGCCATTCGCGGGGCCCGCGGCTGTCGTCGGTCCGGGCCGGCAGGCTGCGTAACGCCAGCGTCACGGGCGCCGCCAGCACGAGCAGCACCGGGACGAGCATGGCGATCGTCATGTGCGACACCATGTGCATGCTGAACAACACGCGGCCGTACGCGCCCGGCGCCCCGCTGGTCGCCCACACCAGCAGGACGCAGCCGGCGAGCCAGGACAGCAGGCGGAGGACCGGCCAGCGGTCGCCGCGGTGGTGCAGGCGGATCACGGCGCCCAGGTACCACCCGGCGGCGATGACGGCGATGCAGAGCCACAGCAGGTCGGGCCGCCAGGCCGTCAACCAGCGTGCCCCCGTAAGCTCCGGCGGGACGGGGTACCCGAGGGGGGACGCCAGCGGCGGACGGAGCTCCTCCCCGTCGTCGGAGCCCGGGATGGTCCGCGCCAGCGCGACGGCCAGCCCGACGGCGGTGGCCAGCAGGGTCACCTCGACGCGGGCCAGGCGCAGGAGCTGCGGCGTGCTCAGGTCCTCTGCGGGACCCGCGACCAGAGCGCGGCGTTGGCGGACGGCGAGGAAACCGACGGTGCCGAGAATGCACGCCTTCGCGATCAGCAGCGTGCCGTAGTTCGACCGAAGTCCGGACCACGATTCGAGCCGGAGGATCGCGTTGCCGATGCCGGAGGCCGTCACGATCAGGAAGCACCACGTCGCCAGGCGCGAGTACCGCATCGCGGCGGCGCGCCCGGCGTTGTCGAGGTGATGCCGCATCAGAAGGAGCGCCGCGAGACCGCCCACCCAGATGCTGATTCCGATCGTGTGCGCCGCCTGCAGCGTGACGCCGTTGCCGTGGTTGGCATCGCCGGAGGAATGGCCGGTGAGAGCGAACGGGAGCAGGGCCAGGAGGGAGGCAATGGCGAGCAGCCCCGAGGTCGAGACTCGGGTCGCGAGGAGGCAACCCGCGATCACGGCGGCCGCTGTCAGGGTGCTCACCGCATAGGAACGACCGAGGTCGAACTCGGTCACGAAGAAGCGGAGCTGCTCCCCGAACCCGGGCGAGAGCGGGGAAACACCGGCCAGATCGGAGTAGGTGAGCACCAGGACACTGAAGCCGGCGCACACCCAGACGACGGCCCAGACGGCGGCCGCCCGCACGGCCCGCAGACCGGGTGCTCCGAGCTGGCGGCCTCTGGTGCCGGGAGCCGCCGGCACCAGGGTGGCGGCGAGGATCAACAACCCGATCGTCGCGGCGGCGGCCATGTGGTGGGTGGCCCGGGCGATCGGCAGGCCCCAGCGCGTGAACTGACCTGGGTCCGGGATGCTTTGGGGGGGTGCCGACGCGCCGCCGGTCAGGAGGACGACCGCGAAGGCGACAACGACGGCGACCATCAGAGCAGCGAGGCTGAAGGCGGGCCTCGGGCGTGGACTCGTCATCGACGGCGGGGCCGCCTTCGGCGTTGTCGGCCGGACGCCCCGAGCAGGACGAGCACGCAGATCGCCGGGGCGAGGGTGAGCGCGGCCAAGAGCAGATTCTCGGTCATAGCTATGTGGCGCGCTGCGCGAGGAGTGAGCTGAGGACCTCGATCTCGGCGGTCTGCGCGTTGACGATCGTCTCGGCCAGCCGCTTGACCTCCTGCGGCAATTCGAAGGCCAGCGCCGCCTGCGCCATCGCGACCCCGCCGCGGTGGTGCTCGATCATGCGCTTGAGGAACCACACCTCGGCGTCGCGACCTGTCCGCGTGGCCAGCTTCTGGACGTCGGCGGCGCGGACCATGCCGGGCATCGGGTGATCCATCGTTGTGGTGCCGCTGCCGGGGGACGTCATCGAACCGGGGTGCGCCGCCATAGCCCACGCCATGCGGGAGTCCTCGCCCGTCTGCGGAAGGCCCCACAGCTGCAGCCAGGCGAACATCTGCCCGATCTGCTGTTGTTGGCCGAGGGCGATGTCGTAGGCGAGTGTGCGGATCTCCGGATCGTCGGTGCGGTCACGGACGATCATCGACATCTCCACCGCCTGGGCGTGGTGGGCCTGCATGTCCCGCGCGAATCCGGCCGCGGCCGAGTCGTCTCGCGGAACGGTCGCTTCCTCGGTGTCGAGTCGCAGCCCCAGCAACACTCCCGCGGCCGCTACGAGGAAAACGGCTCCCACTATGAGCGGCCATCGAAGGCCGCCGCGTCGCCGCTCCCGGAGCGGGGAACGCGGGCCGGCTTGGTCGAGCTGCACCTCAGGATCCACCGACGGCCGGGGCCTCCCGGCCGTCGACGCCTCCCGTGCACGGCGCGCCGGGCTCGGGCGCCTGGTCGCCGAGACGGAAGGCGCGGATGAACTCGCCGAGCCGCGGGTCGTCCGGGCTCTCGAGCGGCAGCTGGCGGCCCCAGGCCGAAGCGACCACCGGAGTGGCGATGCCCGGGTATGGCGACAGGACGCCGAAGGAGTCGGGCATGGCGTTCTTCAGCTTGGTGACCTGAGCGGCGGGCAGGTCGGGGCGGTAGGTGATCCAGACGGCTCCGTGCTCCATCGAGTGCACCGCGTTCTCATTGGGCACCGGGGCGGTGTAGGTCCCGCAGTTGAGCCAGGCAGCGGCGTGCTCGCCTCCCGCCGGCGGGGTCTGCGCGTATTGCACCGGCGTCGGCACGTGGCCCGCTTCGGGGGTGAAGGTCTGGACGCCCGGGATCTCGCCACTAGCTACGACGGCGCCGTCGTCGTCGCGGCTGACCGCGACCGCGATGGCGGCGATGAATAGCCCCGCCGTCGCTACTCCGACCACGGCCGCCGCGATGGTGCGGCGGCGGTCCTTGCGGGCTTGCTCATGCCGCAGTGCCTCGACCTTGGCGCGTCGATCGTCGGTGACCTCTGTTGGGCGCCGCGTGCTCGACTTCGCCTTGCTGCCGGAGCGGGTTTTCGGACTCAAGGTGGACTCCCGTGCTGCAGTGACGACGGCGGACCCAATCTACTACCGACCATAGGAGTCGTGCGTTAGGCGGGCCTCAGCCGTTGACCCCGCCGGCGCAGGGTGCTCCGGACTCCGGCGCTTGGGGGCCGAGCCGGTACCGTCGGATGAACTCCAGCAACCTCGGGTCCGCCGGATTGGACATCGTGAGCTGCCGGCCCCACGCGGACACGACGATCTGGGCGGGTAGCCGTGGATAGGGCGACATGATCGTGTAGTCCAGCGGAACGACGTCGAGCAAGCGAGCGAGGTCGGTCACGGCGAGTTTGGGGTGGTAGGTGATCCACACCGCGCCGTGTTCGAGTGAGTGAACCGCGATCTCGTTGGGCACCGGTTTGGTGTAGGTCCCACAGTTGAGCCAGGCAGCCGCATGGTCGCCGCCGGCCGGAGGGGTCTGCTCGTATTGCACCCTCCTATCCACATGACGTGCTGTGGGCGTGCTCGTGACCGTGCCGAAGAGCTCGGGCGGTGGCCCGCCGCCGTCGCCCTGCGCGTCCCAGCCGCGGAGGACCAACGCTCCCATGGCGGTCGTGGTCAGAACGCCGGCCGCAAGCACCAGGCTCAGGAGTACGGGATCGCGATCCGCTTTGCCGCGTCTCTTGCGTCGCTCCGCACGTGACCGCAGGACAGCTCACCTCGACTCGCGCACCGTCAGCGGCCGCGCTGACCGCTCTACTAAACAGCGTAGTAGATCCGAGGTCGCTGAGACTTTCGGCCGCCGGGCGGGCCGGACTGCGTGCTGTCCGGAGGGCGGGTTACACCCCGTCGGGAAAATAGGGCGGGGTCCAGCCGAGGTAGCGGGCGTTCCACCGCTCGTCGATCGTCGTCGCCGGCACGATGCTGATCCGGCCGGGGGTGATGACGTCGTTGGTGGCGATGTAGCCGTTCCCGAGGGAGAGCGCGACATGGCCGGCTCGGAGGCCAGTGTCCCAGAACATCAAGGCCCCGGCGGGCGCGTTGCGCTGCCTGTGGTGGCGCATCGAGTTAGGCGTGAACAGCCAGTGGTCGATGGCATACCGGGTCCCCGAGTGGTCCCAGCCGTACGCCTGCGCCGTGAAGTTCAAGCACAGGCCGAGCCAGCCGTAGTCACCCGCCATCGAGCGCGCCCAGCGGACGGCGCTCGCCGGGGTGCGTGGGTTCGGCAGCGGCGTGTAGAGCGACCGGGAGCTGTTCACGACGCCGAGACCGCGGGCGTAGAACGGGGCCAGATTCTTGATGTCCGCGATGTAGGAACGCGTCACCGGCAGTTGGGCGAGCCCGCCGACCTGCTCCAGCCGGTTCCACCCGAGCCGGTAGGCGGCCAGGGCGAGCGAGAGGCGGTCGCCCCGCATCGGCGACTGCACCGCCTGGCGGTAGTACTGGCAGAGCATGCGGGCCTGGGTGTCGATCGCGTCCGCGGAGTCCAGTGGGCTGTTGACGCCGTCGCCGTCCGCGTCCTCGCCCCACGCCGCCCACATCCGCGGCGAGAGCTGGGCCAGTCCCTTGGTGCCGTTGGGTCCTTCCTTGAGCGGGTCCCAGTCGCTCTCGACGTCGATCACCGCGGCCTGAACACCGGGTGGCAGGTGCGGGCAGGCGTAGGCGGCGTCGGCGAGCGCCGCCGTGAATCGGGCCGGCGCCCCGGCGCCGGTGGGCTCCGTCGGTGCGGCTGTTGCGACCGCGAACAGGCTCGCGATCAAGGGCAGCACCGCACCGCCGATCACGGCGGCGACACGTCGGTGGCGCATGTCGGCTCCCTACGTGTGGTCGAACCGCGGAAGGGCAGAGGAGGGGCGGGCAGGCACGGCGAAATGGTACGAAGCGCCCGCATGATCCTTCAGGGTTTCGCCGCTATCCGCCGAGGCCGCCATTTCGGTGGACCTCTGTCGGTGCCGTCAGGCGTAGTCGAACAGTCGAGCCAGGCCGTTTTCCATGTGGTAGTGGTTGTGGCAGTGGAACATCCAGGTTCCGTTGTTGTCCGCGACGAAGTCGAAGCTCGCCACGCCGCCGTTCGGACCCACCAGCGCCGTGTCCTTCAGCGGCCCGTTTCCTCCGGCCGTGACCACCCAGAACGGGTGGCCGTGCAGGTGCATCGGGTGGCCGATCGTGGCGGTGTTCGTGAGGCGGATGCGGACCAGCTCCCCGGCGGCGACCTCGAGGGGGTCCGCGTCCGGATAGCGCTGGTCGTTGATCCGGCTGTTCGAGGTCAGCGTCAGGTCGTGCACCCGGTCCGGCTCGCCTGTGGGCCGGGGACGGGATCCGGCGTAGACCAGGTCTTCGTAGCTGGCCTGACGCCCGCTCAACTCGTCGGGGCGCAGATCCATCGGGGGCGGCGTGGTGGAGCTGGCCTCCGCGTAGCGCAGCACCGCGCGGGCGAATCCTCGCTTGGCCTCCGGCATCGCGGCCATTTGCCACACACCAGGATTGTCGGCGGTTACTAGTGTCCTGCGCCGGTAGTTCGTTTAATAAGTCTGCCAAGTGATTCGAGGATCTCCTCGGCGGTCTTGGTCCAGATGAAGGGCTTGGGGTCTTGGTTCCACGCCTTGACCCATCGGCGGATGTCGGCCTCGAGGGCCTGGACGCTGCGGTGGTCGCTGCGCTGGAGCAGGTCCGCGGTGACGTAGGCGAAGAACCGCTCGACCTGGTTGATCCAGGAGGAGTAGGTGGGGGTGAAGTGCATGTGGAACCGGGGGTGCTTGGCCAGCCAGGTGGCGATGGAGGGGTGCTTGTGGGTTCCGTAGTTGTCGCAGATCAGATGCACCGTCAGATCGTCGGGGACTTCGGCGTCGATCTTGGCCAGGAATTTCTTGAACTCGATCGCCCGGTGGCGGCGGTGCAGCGAGGAGATCACGGTGCCGTCATCGATGTTGAACGCGGCGAACAGGCTGGTGGTGCCGTGGCGGATGTAGTCGTGGGTCCGCTTCTCCGGCATGCCGGGCATCATCGGCAACGCCGGCTGGGAGCGGGCCAGTGCCTGGACCTGGGACTTCTCGTCCACGCTGAGCACGACCGCGGCCTCGGGCGGGTTCAGGTACAGACCCACGATGTCGTAGACCTTCTCCACGAACAGCGGATCCGTGGAGAGCTTGAACCCCTCGGCCCGGTGCGGTTTGAGCTCGAAGGCCTTCCAGATCCGCCCGATCGTGGACTTGGAAAGCCCGCTGCGCTCGGCCATCTTCGCCCGCGACCAGTGCGTCGCATTCGCCGGCGTCGACTCCAAGGTGGCGACCACGACGTCCTCGACCTGATCGGCAGTGATCGAAGCCGGGCGTCCCGGACGGACCTCGTCGGCCAGCCCGTCCAGGCGATGCTCGACGAACCGCGCCCGCCACTTACCCACCGTCGCCTGCGTGCAACCCAACTGGGCGGCCACGCTCTTGTTATCCACCCCGCCCGCACAGGCCAGCACGATCTTCGACCGCAACGCCAACGCCTGCGCCGACTTCGCCCGCCGCGACCAGCGCAGCAGCTGCTCACGCTCCTCCGCGGTGAGCGCCAACTCGGCCTTGGGACGTCCCGTACGCGGCATACCCCAATTCTATGATTTATTCGATGGATTTCCGGCGCACGACACCGCCGAACGCCCGAGCGCCGTGCAGCCGCAAGCTCGTCCGCGCGCGCCTCTGCCGCGACTTCCCAGATCTCGCTGGCGTTGGGGGGTGATGCCCGCGGCGGCGGGTCGGCACTGCCCGGCTTCGCCATCCGCGCCCTCCCTTTGCGACTCTCGGAATCGTACTATCAACGGTAGTAGATTGCTCGAATCGCCTCTTCGCGCTTCAGGCGAGGCAACCGACGGTCGAATAGCGGCGACCGGTGACGAACTCCATCGACAAGGGGCTCCGCCAATCCACCGGCCTTCCGGTTGCTGTTGATCGGCCCGATGGAGATGCTGCTCAACCCGCTGCGCACGGTGCACCTGGGCCTCGTCCGGTTGCTTCGCGGCGTCGCCGACGACCCCCTCTACTTCTCGCCAAGAGCGCGTACTGACGCTACGTCAGACCGATCGTTCCAGGGCGTAGTGCAGGTCACGATCCGGGCGTCGAGGCTAGTCTCGCGGAAACCGATCTTGCTTTGATGGCACACCCTGGCTCGAAGTCACACCGGTTCGGGCAACGTGACGAGGCCGCGAACGCGATGTCTCATGTGGCGCGCGCGGTATGTTTCGTATCGGGTGTGGACGTGGCTGGCACCTTCGGCGAGGCCACCGCATGGCTGGCAGAGCAGATCCCGCAGTTTGCGGGCGTGTCCAGGGAAAACGTCCTGCGGATGCCCCCATGCGCGGCCGTGGCAGAGCCTGGAAGACCCGTGAGTCGGGAAATCTCGGTGGGTCGCCGAGCTTCCGGGTACTCGGAGCAGATTTGGTAGCAGGGTTGGTAGCAGATCGCCGACATCCTTCGGCGTTCGTCGTTGTTCGGTCACTCGGACCTGAGCGGACTCACCTGTCGGAACTTTAACTTTCGCGGGTGCGGTCGCCCATGATTGGCGGCGTACCTCACGTGGTTCCGTGCTGTCGTCCCCGCGTGCGGTGGAACGCGGCCAGCGCTCGGTCGTCGGCCTCGGGAAGGGTGTGGAGGTACTTCTGTGTGGTCTGGATCTGACTGTGGCCCATGCGGTCCATGACAGTCTTCAGGTCGGCGCCGCCGGCTAGCAGCCAGGAGGCGTGGGCGTGCCGTAGGTCGTGCATTCGTACGTGGTGGCCAAGTTGGGCTTTCTCTAGCGCTGGTAGCCACACTCTGGTGCGGAAGGTGTTGCGGGAGACCGGAGAACCGCCGGCGATCTCGGTGGAGGGGAACAACAAGTCGTCGCGACTAAGTCCGAGGTGCTGGACACGGGCAGCAAGCACGTTGAGCAAGTCCTGGCCGACCCGAATCGTTCGGGGCTCATTGTTCTTCGGGTAGGGCTTGACGACCATGCGCTCGCCGGTGGGGGAGTTCTTCTTCGACAGCTCGACGATTGTCTCCTCGACACTGATGGTGCGTCGGAGGAAGTCGACGTGGCGCGGCCGCAGGGCGATGAGCTCTCCCCAGCGAACGCCGGTCTCGATCGCGGTAAGGACGAGTCCTCCCCAGCGAGCAGGGACGGCCGAAAGTAGGCGGTCGAACTCTTCCGGAGTGAGTGTCGGCAGCTTGCGGGAGACGACCTTCGGGAGCTCGGTCTCGGCGCAGGGGTTGTACGGAATAATCCGGTCGCGCACTGCCCGCTTGAAGATGCTGTGCAGCATCACGTGGTACTTCACGACGCTCCGTGCGGACAGCCCGCCCGCTACCGCCTTCGTGACCCACGCCTGAACGGTCGACGGGAGGACCTTCGCCATCGGGAGGTCTCCGAAGAACGGCAGGAAGTGCCTGTCGAGGTAGGAGCGATAGCACTGCTTCGTGGTGAGCTCTAGATGGCGACTCGGCCACCAGGTCTGCTCGACGTAGTCACGGAAGCTCGTCTGGCCAGAGGTCCGATCGAACCAGGACCCTGTCTCCACGCTGCTCTCCGCGCGGCGGGCGGCTTGGCGAGCTTCCCGGTCGGAAGTGAAGGTGCCGGCGGAGCGGACGCGTCCTGTGGGATCGCGGTACAACGCCAAGTGGCGGATCCGGCCGTCGCTGAGAACGCGTCTTCTCACGTACGGCACGGCGTCTCCTGCGGCTCCATGTTCGCAGAATGTTCGCGAACTTCTTTGGACGCAAGGGGATCTACGTGGACCTGTGCGGACGTGTTCCAAAGTCCTGACCGGTCGTGCCCCGGGGAGTGGTGTAACTCGTCGCGTGGTGCTCTGCGAGTGAGAGCAACTATGCCGTAGCGGTAATCGCCTTCCTTGCGGTCGTCCTGCGGGGCTTGAGTGCGGTCGGTGCGGGCGGGTTGAGCAGGGCCATGGATTCGTCGGAGAGGTAGCGGCGGTCGCTGTCCTGCCATTCGTCGTGGGCCTCGATCAGCACGCAGCTGGAGAGGCGGAGCAGGGCGGCAGGATTGGGGAAGATGCCGACGACGTCGGTGCGCCGTTTGACCTCGCGGTTGAGGCGTTCGAGCGGGTTCGTGGACCAGATTTTCGCCCGGTGGCTTTGGGGGAAATCGGCGAACGCGGTCAGGTCGGCCTTGGCCTCGAGCAGCATCGCGGCGACCTCGGGGAACTGCCCGGTGAGCATGTCGGCGACCAGATCGACCTGGGCGCGGACCTCGTCCGGGCCGGGTTGGGCGAAGATCGTGCGGATGGTCGCGGCGACCATCTCGGAGTGTCCCTTGGTCACTTTGGCTAGCACGTTGCGCATGAAGTGCACCCGGCATCGTTGCCAACTCGCGCCCTGCAGCACGGCCCCGACGGCGTTGACCAAGCCAGCGTGGGCGTCGCTGATGACCAGCTGGACCCCGCCGAGGTTGCGTTCGCGCAGCTCGCGCAGGAACGCCTTCCAGAACGCCTCGGTCTCGCTGTCCCCGGTCGCGCAGCCGAGGACTTCTCTGCGCCCGTCGGCGCTGACGCCGGTGGCGATCACGACGGCCTGGGAGACCACGCGCCCGTTCAGGCGGACCTTGCAGTAGGTGGCGTCGAGGAAGACGTAGGGGAAGGCGATGTGGTCCAGGGTCCGGGTGCGCCAGATCGCGACCTCGGCATCGAGCTGGGCGCAGATCCGGGATACCTCGCTCTTGCTGATCCCGGTCCCGCCCATCGCGATGACCAGGTCATCGACGCGGCGGGTGGACACGCCCTCGACGTAGGCCTGCATCACCACCGCGTGCAGGGCGACGTCGATGCGCCGGCGCGGGCAGAGCAGCGCCGGGAAGAACGACCCGGAGCGCAGCTTGGGGATCTTCACCGTCAGGTCCCCCGCGGTCGTGGTCACCAGCTTGTCCCGGGTCCCGTTGCGCTGGGTGACCCGCTCGGGCGTGCGTTCGTGCAGACCGGCGCCGATGTGCTCGCTCGCCTCGGCATCGACCACCGCCTGCAGGACCCCACCGAGCAGGCGGCGCATGAGCTCACCGCCGTCGGCGGTGCGGAGCATCTCGATCATTTCGAGCAGGGCAGAATCGTCTAGGGCCATCGTGTGAGTCCGTTCCGTGAGTGACTTTGGTCGGTTCTCACAGAGCCTCACGCGGTGGCCCTTCAACGTCGGTGACCGACACGAACACGGTCACGACCAGGGGCCGGAGTTACACCACTCCCGGGGACTCAGCCGTCCTGACCTGCGGAAATGGGCTGATCTCATGCTGCACTGTGTGCGCGATGAGGGCCCAGATCTCAGCTCACGACCCAGAGGTCGATTGGTCTGACACACTGTCAGAACCGACGTCTAGTCCGGCATCCGCCCCGTCCCGGAGACTCTCGTTCCGCGCACTTATGGCGGGGTCATCCGTCAAGGCCCTCCAGGTTCGCGAGGACGAACCTCGTCGTCTTGAGAGCGTTATCGGCTTGTAGCAGGGCTTCGGGCGGCTTCGAGATTGTGGTTCACGATTCACCCGGGGGACCTCTGCTGAATCAGTGGGCTCTGAGACTCGATTCCCACGCGACCAGCGGAGGCTCGTGATCCGCCTGCCGCGCTGGCAAGCTGTCACGCGAGAGTGGAATCCTGCCGGAAGCGAGGTGCGGCCATGGAGCATCCCGCTCGAGCAAATGACACCGATGCTGGGGGAGGATCTGGTGCGAGTTTCGCGCCTTCGCCTGCACGACTTCCGTGGTTGGTCGACGCTCGATCTTCGGCCGCGCGGTCACGTGCTGTTGGCCGGGGTCCCGCGTGCCGGACGCACCGATGTGATCGTCGCATTGACTCGATTGCTCGATCCTGCCTCGCTTCGAGCGCAGCCTTCGTTGGCGGACGTTCGCCAGAAGCGGATGCCGACTGCTGCCGGTGAGGTTGAGCCGTCTCCGGAGGTTGAGGACGAAGATGCCGCGCTGACGGATTTCGTGGCCGCCTCCGATGACGAGCAGATCGACGATGACGGCGGTGACGCCGATGTCGGCGCTGTCGTGGAGACCGTCACAGTCGCCCCGTACGCCGAGGTAGAGGTGACTCTGGTCGATCTCGACTTTGAACTGGCCCAGTTGTGTGACGGGTTCCTGGAACCTCTCGACGCTGATGGGCAGGTGGACGTCTCCGGAAACGCGGCTCCTGACGCAACACTGGGCGTAAGGCTGGCCTACCGCGTGAGCTATGACCCGCAGGCCGACGCACTTGACCAGGTCGTGTTCTTCCCAGTGCGTAGCAGTCCGGCAGCGGACCGATACTCGCGCGTTCCCGCCGCGGTGCGACGGGCATTACCCGTGGTGGTTCTGAACTCGGCACGGCCGCTCCAGTTGCGAGCGGATGGCGTACTGCGCCGACTTATTGCTGACCGGGACGCCGCTGCTGCGTCGGCCGCGTTCCGCGCGCTGAGCGAGGCGGTGGCCTCGGCCACAGACAATCTGTCGGCCGACCCGACGATTGCGGGAACCGTTGACGCGGTCCTGACATCAGGCGGATTGAGCGGCCACCTTGCCGATGTACCGCCGACCGCGGCAACGGTTCGATTCCGGCCGGAGGATGGGTCCCTCTCGGCGCTGCTGCGTGCGGTGCAGCCCGCGCTCGATCTCGACGACGCAGGTCTCCTGACGCTGTCGAGCCACGGGTCCACCGCAGCAGCCGTACTTGCCGCCGCTGAAGCGCTTCTACTCGCAGCATCGGTGGAGGGAGCGGTTGTTCTTGGTGACGACTTCGGTGATGGGCTGGACGCCGCCACAGCCGAGCATCTCGCGGCGGTATTGCGGGCAGGATCGGGCCAGGTGTGGTTGACGACGCGCCGGCCCGAGGTGGCCCGGGCCTTCGCGCCAGGCGAGCTGGTACGTCTAAGCCGAAGCTCGGCGGGCCGCACCCACCATCTGGTTCCGGAGCCGACGGACAAGAAGGAAGTGGCACTGCGTCGGCTACTGCACGCACAGCTCCTTCCCGCGGTTACGGCACCGGTTGTCGTGATTGCCGAGGGCCCGCACGACCTCACCGTCTACGCATGCGCGGACCGCTACCGCGCCGCGAAGAAAGCACCGCTGTCGGCGTCGGGCGTCCGGTTGATCTCGGCAGACACGGGGACAGGCGGCGGCGCCGGCCAAGTTCCCCGCGTCGCCCAACTCGCCCGTAGTCTGGGTTTTCGCGTGATCGCCCTCGTCGACGGTGATCCCGCCAAGAAAATTGGCGGGGCCCTAGCCGAGATCGAGGCAGCGTGCGACCGCGTGGTTCGTCTGCCGGAGACGATGGCGATCGAGGCGGCCCTTCTTGCAGGCATGCCCGTCCCAGTCCTGCGCAAGGCCGCCGCAATCCTTCCCGCCTACGGCATAGACGACCCGGCTGTCGGCAAGGCTGACCTCGAGGTCCAGAAAGCGCTCATTCAGACCCTGCATAAGAAGGCAATGCACGAGCAGCTCCTCGAGGTCATCGTGGAGGAGCACGGTTCGTTGCCGCCCGTCCTCGACACTGCGCTGACTGTCGTAGCGGTGGCCGCCAAACCCGCGAACGCAAACGCCTCGCCCAAGACGATCCAACTGGTACCCCCGCCGCCGAGCTCACCTGCTCCCGTGGGCGGACCGTGACGTACGTTCCGGTCGGCACCCAAGTCGACGTCATCACGACCGGCGCGCCAGTGGCCATCGTGCTGGGCGGCGCCGGAACCGGGAAAACAACCACCGCGGCGGCCGCTTGTGCCTCTCACCTCCGCGCGGCCGACGCCGCCCGAGAGCAACAACGGCGCGACATGACCCTCGCCGGTAACGTCGCCCGGCTCCCACCGCGAGCGCGCGCCCTATTCCTGTCATTCTCCCGAACCGCAGTCGCCCAGATCATCGACCGAGCCGCCGACGTGCTCGGACCGCTGATGGACCGGATCGACGTGCTGACCTTCGACGGCCTCGCCTGGCGGATCGTCAGCGACTTCGGCGCCAGCTACGGATACCCGTCACCCCTGCGCATCGCATCGGAGACCGAGCGCAAGGTCCTCGGAACGTCCGCCGGCATGCGCTACGACGACCTGATTCCCGCCGCGCACGTCATCCTCGCGAATCCGACCGTCGCCGCCCACTACGCCCGCCGATACTCCCTAGTGATCTGCGACGAATTCCAGGACACCGACGACGAAGAGTGGCACTTCCTGCAGACCGTCGCCCCACGAGCGCGTCGCATCCTTCTGGGCGACCTGAACCAATGCATCTACGCCGAACTGAAGAAGATTGACCCCGAGGCACGCATCGCGCAGGCCTTGGCGCTGCCGGGGGCGCTGAGGATCGATCTGCCGGCGGCCAGTCACCGCGACCCGTCCGGGGTCCTGCCAGCGGCCGCCGACGCTGCCCGAGCGCGACGATTTACCGACCCGGCCCTAGCCGCCGCAGTGGCGGGCGGGCGCCTGGTCGTGGACCGAACGAGCGATGAGGGCCGGGTCGCTCGGGTCCTCGAAATCGTCCAACAGGAACGGGGCGCCGGCCACTCCGTCAGCGTCTTCACCCATACGAACGTGGCAGCCACAGAACTCTCGGACGCGTTGAGTGCCGCGAATCTGCGACACGAACAGGTTGGCCTGTCGGAGTCCTACGGTGAGGCGCTGAACGCGCAGTTCGCGATGCTGCGCTACGCCCTCGATGGGAGCCCCGGAGGCCGAGCCGCTCTCGCGGTCTTCATCGCATCGAACTATCGCGGGACAGTTGCGCTACCTCAGCAGGTCCTCGACCGGTCGAACCCGGCGTTCGAACGAGCACTCAAGTGCGTGGCCGGGGACCTCACGACGGCGGGAGCGCCACTCGATGTCGATCGTCTCGGCGAGGTGATCGCCGAGGCCTACACCCGGTTGGGCACCCATCGCGGCCAGCGCACCTGGAGCGAGGCCGCGCGGCAGACGCGGGGGGCTGTGCGATTGCTGGCGCAAGGGCAGCCGCTCGCCAACGTCGAAGAACACCTTCAACGGGCCCGCCATAACGCCCTGCTCGGCGACACCGGGGTGCGTCCGCACCCGGTGCAGGTGATGAATCTCCACCAGACCAAGGGCCGTGAGGCGGACGCGACAGTTTTGCTGCTCCAGCCTGACGAGTACCACGGCCGAGAGCCCGCTCCCTATCCGACGCTCTCCAGACTCCTGTACGTCGTCCTCACGCGAGCCCGGAAGCGGGCGTATATCGTCGTTCCCGGCGACGTGCATCCCCTCTGGCGGCCCCTCGTGGAGGCCTGCGAAGCCGTGACAACCCCTGCGGCGGGATGTGCTCCGCTCTGAATCTGACATGAGGGCCGGTCGTTTGATCCCTCCGCGCGGCCTGTTTACTCCTTCGGGGTTTGGGCGGTCACCGCCAGATCCATGGGATGCATCGAGCGGTCCGCCGTGGTACGGCGTAACCTTCAACTGCGGGTCCTGTGTGAAGTGCCGCGCTCGATCGGAGTCCCACCCGCCGCCAAGCTCAGTGCGTTCTCTCAGTAGCAATTCCAGTAGCAATTCGTCTGGGTCCGCACATGTACGTCCGCGTCCGGATGATGGCCCGATCTGCAAGACGGACGTCGATGGACCGTCACGAACCGGAATCGGCGACCTTAAACCTCGCTGACCGCAAGGTCGTACGGGTTCGAGTCCCGTCCTGGGCACTGCGTTCTGTTCTGGGCAGTGCGTTCTGCGCGCGAGTCGCCGATCGCCCCGGAACTGCGAAAGCCACGTATGGTGCAAGGACAGGGGCGGTGCACCTGTACCTCCCCTCGCGCAGTCCAGGGGAAGGGAGCGCACATGATCACCTCGGTGAGCGCGTCCCCGGCGACCGAGCTGTGCCACTGCGGTCACGCCGAGGACGAGCACGACCAGATCGCGGCTCGCTACTGCCGCGCGACGGAGTCTGCGGGCTTGGAGCGTGGCTGCACCTGCCCGGTGGGTCCGGACGCGCCCCCGTGGACCTACAACCGGTCCTGACCGTCGCGTCCATGCACTGAGTGGACGAGTTGCAACAGCTGAGGCGATCCGGCCGCCTCACGAGTGATCTCGTGTTGCAACTCGTCCAGTGGCTCCACGGAGCATCTCGCAGCGAGGACGTCGGCCGTTCGGCCCAGGAAAGTCCGCCGGAACGGGCGAGCGGCTCCGCCGGTTCGGTGGACTCACCGTGCCGCGGTCCCCACCGACCCTGAAGAACGAGCGCGCCCAGGGGAGGCGCGCCCGTTCTGGGTGGGGACTTCATGCTCTGTGTTCGTCGTGCTGCTGCACGCCGTGCTGTCGCCGGCACGTTCACCGCAACGCTGATCGCAAGCGGCACGCTGCTGCTGGGGGCGCCGGCGGAGGCCGCGTCCGCGCAGCCCGTCACGACGACGGCCGTGCAGAAGGTGTCGGTCAAGCTGACGAAGGCGATCAGCGGTCTGCCGGTCGCGACCGAGACCCGCTCCGGGTACGCGCGGTCGAAGTTCTCCCACTGGACCGACGCCGACCGCGACTGCCAGGACACCCGCTCCGAGGTGCTGCGGCTGGAGTCGGCGAAGAAGGTCACCGGCTCCTGCACCGTCGTCAGCGGCAAGTGGAAGTCCTACTTCGACGGCAAGACCTGGACCAGCGCGGACGCGGTCGACATCGACCACCTGGTCCCGCTCGCCGAGGCCTGGGACTCGGGTGCGAAGAAGTGGAACGCCGCGACCCGCAAGGCCTACGCCAACGACCTCGGCGACAAGCGCACGCTCGTCGCCGTCACCGACCGCGTCAACCAGTCCAAGGGCGACCGCGACCCGGCCGAGTGGCTGCCGGCCAAGAACCGCTGCCGCTACGTCAGCGAGTGGGTCGCGGTGAAGATCCGCTGGTCGCTCAAGGTCGACCGCACCGAGAAGAACGCGCTGCGCCGCGTCGCCGGTGACTGCAAGAACGTGACGATCAAGGTCAGCAAGGCGAAGATCTCGACGGGCTCGAGCAGTGGGGGCAGCGGCGGCTCCGGCGGTTCGGGCGGCGGCGGCGGTTCGAGCGGCAAGCTCGACCCCCGGTTCTCGTACTGCACCGACGCCAAGCGCGCCGGGTACGGCCCGTACTACCGGGGCACGGACCCCGAGTACGACTGGTACCGCGACGCCGACAGCGACGGGATCGTCTGCGAGTAACTGCTCCCCCGCGGGTAGGGGGACCCGGTGGACATCGGCTACCACGCCTCGCACGAGCAGTTCCCGCCGTCGGAACTGCTGGCCCTGGCGTTGCACGCGGAGGCGGCGGGGTTCGGGGCGATCCACTCCTCGGACCACCTGGCGCCGTTCAGCGAACGGCAGGGCCAGTCGGGGTTCGCGTGGAGCTGGCTCGGCTCCGCGATGGCGCTGACCTCATTGCCCTACGGGGTCGTCAGCGCGCCGGGCCAGCGGTACCACCCGGTCGTGCTCGCACAGGCGATCGCGACCGTCGCCGAGATGTGGCCCGGTCGCCTCACCGTCGCGCTCGGCTCCGGGCAGGCGCTCAACGAGCACGTCACCGGCGACGTCTGGCCGCGCAAGCCCGTCCGCAACGCCCGCCTCCGCGAGTGCGCCGACATCCTGCGGCGCCTCCTCGCCGGCGAGACCGCCGACGCCGACGGCCTGGTGCGCGTCCGCGCCGCGCAGCTGTACAGCCGCCCCGCGCACACCCCCGACCTGTTCGCCGCGGCCCTCAGCCCCGCGACCGCGCGCGAGGTCGGCGCGTGGGCCGACGGCCTCATCACCGTCCACTGCCCGGACCTGCCGACGGTCGTCGAGGCCTTCCGCGAGGGCGGCGGCGCGGGCAAGCCGGTGCACGTGCAGGTCCACCTCTCCTGGGCCGAGACCCAGGACGAGGTCGAGGCGCAGGCCCTCGACCAGTGGCGCATCAACGCGCTTCCGCCGAACCTCAACGAGGAACTCGAACTCCCCGCGCAGTTCGACGCCGCCAGCGAGTACATCCCCGTCTCGGCCCTGACCGACAGCGTCGTGCTCTCGTCCGACCTCGGCCGGCACGCCGAGGTGCTCGCCGGCTGCGCCGAACTCGGCGTCGAGCGCGTCTACCTGCACCAGGTCGGCCGCGACCAGGCCGCGTTCCTCGACGCCTTCGGCGCGAAGGTGCTGCCCCAATTCGCCTGACCCCCGCGCGGGTGAACGCTCCGGCTCGCAACGTCGTCCAGGATGAGAGGACGGCGACCCCGGGGAGGCGGACGCGATGCGGCGGACAGCGACGACCGGACGCGGGCGCGCGCTCGCGCTCGGCCTGGCGGTGGCGACGGCACTGACGGCGTGCGGCGGGAGCGGGGGAGACGACATGACGTCCGATGCGGTGGTCCAGGTCGCCGGCGCGACGCGCCTCGCCCCGGCGGCGGACGCGCCCGTCGGCCCGGTCGTGAGCGGTCTCGACGCCTTCGCCGCCGAGTTGTTTCACGCCACGAAGGCCAAGGAGAACCTCGTCTTCTCACCGCTGAGCATCGCGTACGCGTTCGCGATGCTGCGGGTCGGCGCGAACGGCACCTCCGCCGCCGAGCTCGACGGCGCCTTCGGGCTACCTGCCGGGTTCGCGGCCGCGTTCAACGCGCTGACTCAGGCGCTCGTCACCGAGGGCCCGGCCACGCCGCCGCCCGCCCCGCCGACGGGGGAGGGAAACCCGCCGCCGTCGGCGCCGACGCTGCAGATCGCCAACGGCCTGTTCACCCAGCGGGGCTTCGGTTACGGCGAGAACTTCCTGCGCACCCTCACCGAGCAGTTCGGCGGCGAGCTGCGCACGATCGACTTCAGCGCGACCCAGCAGGCCGTGGACGCCGTCAACGCCTGGGCCGCCGAGCACACCGCCGGCCGGATCCCGAGGATTCTCGAGGAGCTCGACCCGCAGACCGTGCTGGTGCTGCTCAACGCCGTCCACCTCGACGCGGACTGGGCCACCCCGTTTCGGGAGGTCGGCAACCGGCCCTTCGCCGTGGCCGGCCAGAACGTGCAGGTCCCCACGATGTCGCTGGAGACGCAGGTCGCGCACGTCGAGGGTGACGGGTTCTCCGCCGTCGAGCTGCCGTACTTCGGTGACCGGCTCGCGATGCGCGTCCTGCTCCCGACCGGCAAGAACACCCCGGCCGACCTGATCACCCCGCGCGTCCTCGCCGCGGCGGCGAAGACCAAGCCGGTGCGTGCCCGCGTCACCATGCCCCGCTGGGACTTCGGCTCCGACCTCGACCTCAAGCCGCTGATGTCGATCCTCGGTGTCCGCGCCGTCTTCGACCCGACCGCTGCGGACCTCTCCGGGATCTCGACGGACCGTCAGTTGTTCGTCCAGCAGGCGAAACACAAGGCGAACATCACCGTCGACGAACTCGGCACCGTCGCCTCCGCCGTCACCGCGCTCGGCATCGGGGTCACTTCGGTCCCCGTCGACCCGCCCGTGGTGTTCACCGTCGACCGGCCGTTCGCGTTCGTGATCGTCGACACCGCCACCGGCGCCCCGGTCTTCGTCGGTCAGGTCCTCGACCCGCGCGCGAACTGAGGCTCAGGTCGTCGGGACCGGTTGGTCCGGGCAGGAGGCGAGGACACGGTTCATCGCGTCCCGCTCGGCCGGCTTCACCCACAGCCGATACTTCGCCTTCACCGCGATCTGGCGGGCCACGTAGGCGCAGCGGTACGCGGCACGGGGAAGCCAGGTCGCGGCGTCACCGCTGCCCTTGCGGTTGTTGTCGGTGCCGTCGACGGCGAGCAGGTTCAGTGGGTCGTTCCCGAACACGCGGCGGCGCTCGGCGTCCCACGCGAACGCGCCGGTGACCCAGGCGTCGGCGAGCGCGACGACGTGGTCGATCTGCACCAGCGGGCTGGTCTGCTCGCCGCGGACGAAGTTCACGGTGCGTCCGGTGTACGGCTCGGGATCGAGGACACCGGAGAGCACCACGCAATCCCGCGTCCCCGGTTGCAGGACGACCGCGCGCAGGTCCCGGCGCAGGACGTCGTTCCGGGTGTCGCACCCGTTGCGGTCGACGTCGGCCCAGGCCGGGCCGAAGGCCGCGCGTTCGTAGCCGGTCAGCGGGGCGCGCCCCTTGACCTCCAGTGTCGCCAGCGCCGCCCGCGCCGAGCCGGACACGGCGCTCGGTGCCGGCGCGGGGCGCACGTCGGCCGCGCCCGGGCCGGCGGTGTCCGGGTCGCACGCAGTGCTGCCGAGCAGCACTGCCGTCGCCACGGTGAGCACGGTCCGGGCCGGTGTTCGCACGAGGCACATGATCGGGCCGGAGCAACGGTCCACGCGGCGTGACGGGCCGGCTGGGCCGAACGGTTGAGGGAGCTTGTGCCCGCTCGGCTGATCCGGAAAGGGTGCGTCGGGGAGCAATCTGGACGTCTCGGGGAGAACGCCGGCGTGGGGGAGCGCCGAACCTCTCCCGTCACAGCAGTTTCGCGACACCAGTGTCCAGTACGCGGCGGAGAGTGCCGGGTACGTCACGATGGGTACCCGGTTCTCCGGGTTTGAAGGGGGCTTCAGATGAGCGGAAAGACCAAGTTGGGCTTCGGTCGGGCCCGGAGCGAGGTCGTGGCCGGAACGTCCGAGGCGTCCGAGACCGCGGCGCCGGCGGGCAAGCTGATCGAGCAGCGCGGTCCCGTGGACCCGGTGCAGGAGGCCCGGGACCTCGAGGACGCCGCGATGGCGTACTCCGAGGTCGTGCGGGCCATCAGCGTCATCACCAAGACCACCCAGGCCGGGGAGGACACCTACGCCGGGCTCACCCTGGCCGAGATGTCCGACAACCTGGATGCGGCCTGGAAGCGCTGGGACACCGCGCAGCGGCGCCTCATCGGCCCGCAGCGCACCGGCTGACGAGCGCGCGAAACGACGTCACGCAGCGTCATGGACAAGGCCCCGGACCGGACGGTTCGGGGCCTTCGTCGTCCCGTCGGCATGACACGCCCTACACCGGGCAGCGGCGTGGCGGAAGCACGATCAACGAATTTTTGTGATACCCCTTAAAGACGGCATTTGCGCAGGTAGATGCCCGTTTTTGATCAAGCAGAGTTCGATCAGGAACAGTTGATCAAGCACCGCTGACGCGGGGTGAGGCCCACATGAGCGAGATCGTCAGCCCGACCGACTACAGCGCTGCGCTGATCCCGAAGGACGACCACCGGACCTATCTGACCGTCGGCGGCCACGAGATGGATCCGGGCACGCCCGAGGAGACCCACTACGTGGTCCTCGGCCTGACGGACCAGGCCGACACCGACGAGTCCGGCCGGTACCTGGAGCTGTCCAGCTACCTGCTCCCGGACGAGGCCCGCCGCCTGGCCGCGCTGCTCATCGCGCAGGCCGACGCCGCGGCGGCCGCGTCCCGGTCCTGAGCCCGACCTGGAAGAGTTCGCACCGCGAACCCATATCCACGTCACAGCCCCGTCCCGGAACGCCCCGGGGTAGTTCCGCGTTCTGGAAATAGCAGACCCCTACGCTGGGCATCGGTCCAGCACCCTGCGGGCCCACGGAGGTGCCCTCCCATGCAAAGCTCGAACCCCGTCCTTTCCCGCCAGGACGTGTTCAGCCGAAACGGCTACGCGACGTTCCGGACCGAACCGGAGACCCAGGCCCCCGACGGCCTGCGGCGCCAGTTCTCGCCGTCCGGTCCCGTCTCGACCCAGCCGATGACGCTGGACGACGTCATCTCCCGCACCGGCCTGCTGCTCGTCATCGCGGTGGCCACCGGTGCCGCGGCGTGGTTCGCCGAGGTCGGCTTCGGCCTCGCGATCGTCGCCGCCCTCGTGGGCTTCGGCCTCGCGATGGTGAACTCGTTCAAGCAGGTCCCGAGCCCGCCGCTGATCATGGCCTACGCGGCGGTCGAGGGTGTCTTCCTCGGTGCGGTCTCCCGCGCCATCGAGACGTCCGACCCGAACCTCGACGGCGTCGTCGTGCAGGCCGTGGCCGGCACCGCGATCGTCTTCGGCGTCATGCTCGCTCTCTACAAGAGCGGCAAGATCCGGGTCACCGCCCGCTTCACGAAGATCCTGATCGCGGCGACCGTCGCCTACATGATCCTGATGTTCGGCAACCTGCTGCTGCACCTGTTCGACTCGGGCTTCAACGCCTGGGGCGGCGGCATGGGTCTCGCCACCGCGGCGATCGGTGTGGTGCTCGCCAGCCTGTTCCTCGCCCTCGACTTCGACATGGTCGAGAACGGCATCCGGATGGGCGCCCCGCAGATCGAGTCGTGGCGTGCGGCCTTCGGCCTCACCGTCACGATCGTCTGGCTGTACCTGGAGCTGCTCCGTCTGATCAGCATCCTGCGCAGCGAGTAGCACCGCCGTGACTCCGGCAGTCACCCGAACGCAGTAACGCGATCGGCCCCCGACCGGAAGGTCGGGGGCCGATCCGCGTTGCGGGCTCGCGCGGCTCGTTACAGGAACGAGCGTTGCGCGCGCTTGAGATCGTGCTCGTGCACGATCGCGGTGGCGTGACCGTGGGCGAGACCGTGCTCGTCCTGCAGCCACGTCACCCGCTCGTCGAACCTCAGGAAGGAGGGGCCTTCCTCAAGTTCGCGGAACCACTCGGGGAGTTCTCGTCCTGTGCACCCGGGAACCCGGGCCAACAGGTTCTGATGCGTCTCCTCGGAGTGGTGAAGGGACATGGGACCGCCTCTCACGTCGCGTAATCGGGGTGGACCGAAGGTACGAACGAACTGGGCTTGCCGGTGGTACGAGGGTGCCCGACGCCGACCGGCCGCACAAGGTGTGATCGACGTCGACCTCCGTTTCCTCGCGCCGGTCCGGCGCGTTCGTCTGGCAGCCCCGCCCGCGCCGTCTGCGGGCGGGGCGCAGCGCTGCTCATACCCTCGGCTTCGGTGACGACACGGGGCCGAACGGAGGACGTTGCGGTGAACGACACCGACACCGGCGCTGACGCCGGGTCGAACCCGGCGTGGAGCGAAACGGCCGGAATCGCCGAGATCGCCGACCGACTGCGCCGAATGCCTGAGAGCAGGCTGAGGAGGGTCGCCGACGCGGCCCACGCCCTCGCGCAGGACCTCGCGGACGCCGCGGCCGGCATCGAGGGCCGGGCCGGGAAGACCCCACCGGCGCTGCGCCCGGTCCCCACGCTGAGTGTCTTCGCCGTCGCCGATCAGGTGACGGTCACCGCGCACGACCTCGGTGCCGCCGCGGCCGGGCTCGACTCCGGCACACACGTCTGGTGGCAGGGCGCCCGCGGGCCCCTGGGCGAGGTCCTGGCGGCCCTGACCGAGCGGACCCGGGCCCTGCGGGCCCAGATCTGACGCGCCGGTCCGACGAACTCAGGCAGCCGTCGCGGTCGAGTGCTCGTCGGCGGTCTCGGCGGTCTCGGTGCTCTCGCCCGCGGGGAGTTCGGTGCGGCGGCGGTGCCGGAGCAACGCCCAGCGGCGGCCACCCTCGACGCGGCCACCCTCGACGCGGACGGCCTCGGCGGGGGCGACCTCGGTGCCGGGGCGGTCGGCGGCCTCGACCGCGGCGAACGCGACCGGGAGCATGCCCTCCTCACGGGCCGGGTCGAGGACGACCTCGCCGGCGGGGACGTGCCCGAGGGCCGCGCTCACCGACGGGACGATGGCCATGGCCGCCGCGGCGTAGCCGGCGGCGGAGGGGTGGAACCGGTCCGCGGAGAACATCTCGCGGGGGTTCTCGCGGAAGGCGCCGGCGCACAGGTCGCCGAGGGAGACGCTCCGGCCGCCGGCCTCGACGACGACGATCGTCTGCGCCGCGGCGAGCTGGCGGCTCCAGCGGCGCGCGATCCAGCGCAGCGGCTGGGCGATGGGCTCGACGGTCCCGAGGTCGGGGCAGGTCCCGACGACGACCTCGCAGCCGGTGGCGCGCAGGCGGCGGACGGCCGCCTGCAGCTGCGCGCAGGCCAGCGAGGGCTGGATCCGGTGGGTGACGTCGTTGGCGCCGATCATGATCAGCGCGAGGTCGGGCCGCGCGGCGAGGGCGAGGTCGACCTGGCGGTCCAGGTCCGAGCTCTGCGCGCCGACCTTGGCGACATTGGTGAGGCGGACCGGAGCGCCGGCGCGCTCGGACAGTCCCGTGGCGATCAGGGCGGCCGGGGTCTCGGCGGCGGTGGCGACGCCGAGGCCGGCGGCCATGGAGTCGCCGAGCATGGCGATGGAGATCTCGCGCCCGCGGCCGGAGCCGTAGACACCGTCCGCGAACGGCGGCTCGCCGGTGGGCTTGCCCACCCAGTGGCGGGCCAGCTTGGCCTCGGTGAACAGGACGCCGACCAGCCCGGCGCCGGTCAGAGCCACGCCGGTGCTCCCCAGCGCGGCTGCCTGCAGCATCCGCGTGCCCAAGTTACGCGTCATCGCGCACCTCCTCGACGTGCGAGAAGCCCCCCCGGCTGCCTCGTCCGTCCGGCCCGTCCCTGGTGCCGACACCAGGGAGAGTCCGGATTCCGAACGTAGGTCCCGGCCCTAGGGTGGCGTTGGGCAATTGACATTCCGTTGCACGTTCCTGACGAAGGTCGAGACGTTCGGGTGATCCACTGATCGGCCGGACGTCCGGTCAGGTGAGCTGGTCACCGGGAGAAGGGGAGGGCACGCGTTGCGTTACGTGGAGTCACTGATCGACCTCGTCGGGAACACGCCGCTGGTGAAGCTGAGTCGCGTCACGGAGGGCCTGGCGCCGCTGGTCCTGGCCAAGGTCGAGTACTTCAACCCCGGCGGGTCGGTGAAGGACCGGATCGCGACGCGGATGATCGACGCCGCGGAGGAGAGCGGCGCGCTGCAGCCGGGCGGGACGATCGTCGAGCCGACCTCGGGCAACACCGGCGTCGGGCTGGCGCTGGTCGCCCAGCAGCGGGGCTACTCCTGCGTGTTCGTCGTCCCGGACAAGGTCTCGACCGACAAGATCAACACCCTGCGTGCGTACGGCGCCGAGGTCGTCGTCTGCCCGACCGCGGTGGCGCCCGAGGACCCGCGCTCGTACTACTCGGTCTCGGACCGGCTCGTCCGCGAGCGTCCGAAGGCCTGGAAGCCCGACCAGTACTCGAACCCCAACAACCCCCGGTCGCACTACGAGACGACCGGCCCGGAGATCTGGGAGGCCACCGAGGGCCGCGTGACGCACTTCGTCGCCGGGATGGGCACCGGCGGGACGATCAGCGGCGTCGGGCGGTACCTCAAGGAGGTCTCGGACGGCCGCGTGAAGATCATCGGCGCCGACCCGGAGGGCTCGGTGTACTCCGGCGGGACCGGTCGGCCGTACCTGGTCGAGGGCGTCGGTGAGGACTTCTGGCCGTCCACCTACGACCGCGAGATCGCCGACGAGATCTACGCGATCTCCGACGCCGACTCCTTCACCCTCACCCGCCGCCTGGCCCGGGAGGAGGGCCTGCTGGTGGGTGGCTCCTGCGGCATGGCGGTCGCCGGCGCCCTCCGCGCCGCCGAGAAGGCCGGACCCGACGACGTGGTCGTCGTCCTGCTGCCGGACTCCGGCCGCGGCTACCTGTCGAAGATCTTCAACGACGACTGGATGGCCGACTACGGCTTCATCTCCGCCGGCGGCTCTGCGGCGGGGGGAGTGACGGTGGGTGAGGTGCTTGCCCGCAAGGCCGGCAGCCCGACGCCGGAGTTCGTGCACATGCACCCGAACGAGACGGTCCGCGAGGCGATCGACGTCATCCGCGAGTACGGCGTCTCCCAGATGCCGGTCGTCCGCGCCGAGCCGCCGGTCATGGCCGCCGAGATCGTCGGCGCCGTCGGGGAGCGCGACCTGCTCGACAAGCTCTTCGCCGGCGGCGCCTCCCTCTCCGACCGCCTCGAGCAGCACATGATGCCCCCGCTGCCGATCATCGGCTCCGGCGAGCCGGTCTCCCAGGCGATCCACGACCTCGAGCACGCCGGCGCCGTCGTCGTCCTCGACGACGGCAAGCCCGTCGGCGTTCTCACCCGCCAGGACCTGCTGGGCTACCTCGCCTCCTAGCCGCCCCCGCGGCGGGGCTCAGGCGAGGTCGAGGGCGATCGCGCTGGTGCCCTTGCCGGTCTCGGTGACACGGACCTCGCCGCGGGCGTCGCGGAACTTCCCGGTGCCGCCGGTGACGACGAAGCGGCTGACGCTGGGCGAGGTCGGGGAGAACGAGTTGACGCCCTGGAACAGCAGCAGGTCCGGGCCGATCTCGGCGACGCCGGTGCACTGGAGGCTGATGGCGAGCGGCGCCGCCTTGCCGTCCTCGCGGACGACGCGGACGAACGTGCAGGAGGTGTCCGCGGTGCCGATGGCGACGCCGCCCTCGGCCAGGGACTGGCTGAGCACGAACTCGTCGCCGAGGCTGGAGCCGGTGGGGCGGATGTCGCGGTCCTTGCTGAGCTGCTCGGTCGCGGTCAGGACCCGCGGCGTGGGGGCCACGACGCGGGGGTCGTTGTCCTTGCGGGCGAGCGCGAGCGGGCCGGCGATGATCGCGAAGGCGGTGAGCGCGCCGATCCCGGCGAGGATCGGCTTCTTCAGCTTCATCGGCGGGGGACGAGGGTGATCGTGTAGGTGCCCTTGTCCTTGCCGCCGCCCTTGCGGAGCGTCCCGGCGGCGCCGGTGAACCGGCCGGTTCCGCCGGTGACGGCGAGCTCGAAGTTGCCGCCGGGCTCGGTCAGCGCCGTCAGGCCCTGAGCAGCGATCTGACCGTCCGTCAGGACGATGGTGGCGATGCAGTGGGAGCGCGCACTCGTGGCCGCCTTCTGCTTGTCCTTGGCCTTCGAACTCGTCACCGACGTGAGGATGCACTCGACGCCGGACAGGCCCTCGGTCTTCCCGGCCTTGGTCAGCGTGTGGGAGAAGACCAGGCGGTCACCGGTCGTCACGGCCGGGGCCCCGACGTTGAGCCGGATGCTCTGGACGGAGACCGCGGCGAACTGCAGGGTCTCGTTCGCCGGCGCGTCCACCGCGCGGGAGCTCGCGGCTCCCGACGTGAGGATCGCGCCGAGCGTCACCGCCGCGACGGTCCCCACGGCGGCCGTGCGCGCGGCTGCTCGGCGCTGGTGCACCCGGAAACGCATGATCTGTCCCTCCGACGTCCGGGCGCATCATGGCAGCCCGGCCTGAGCCGGACGGGATGGGCTCGCCGCGGGGACGGCCCAGCCGGAGATCAGTACGCGTACGCCTCGTCGATGCGGAACGACGCGGCCTGCAGGCGGTCCGCCAGTTCCGGTCCGACCAGCTCGAGGACCTGCAGCTCCGCGGCCTGGCCGGGGCGGAGGTTCGCGGCGGTGCCGACGTCGCTGGTGATGATCTCGCCCTTGTCCGACAGCGCGACGATCGTGATGTCGAACGAGCGGGTGAGGTCCCCGGTGTTGAGCACCTGCAGCGGCAGGGTGGTCGCGGGCAGGCCCGAGGGGTCGGTGAAGACGCGCAGGTCGCCGATCGTGACCGCGAGGCCGGGGATGACCTCCCGCGACTGGCCCATCTCGGCCAGGTCGCGGGCCTCGGTGGTGGAGCGGGCGACGTCGGTGTCCCGGACGGACTGGGCGTCGGCCGCGGTGTGGGCGATGCCGGTGTTCTCGGTCGCGGCGTTGCGCGAGTAGGCGGCCGCACCGACGGTGACGCCGGTGGCGACCGCGAGCAGGAGCGTGACGCCGACCGTCATCCGGGTGGCGCGGCGCGCGCGGGAACGGCGCTGCGGCCCCTGGGCGGGGGTCGGGGTCGTCCGGTACGGGGACCGGTGGTGCGGGCGGGTCATGCAGATCCTTCGCGAGGCCCACGAAGGCAGCCCTGGGGCGTGTGGTCCCAGGGTCCTCGTGTGATGGGTGTGACCACCGCAGGATCACTCGAGGCAGGGGAAAGGTTCGCCCAAAGCCGAGTAGTTTTCGACCGGATTGCCCGATTTCTTGCCCGCCGGTCGCCCGCGACCGCCGACCGGCTCAGGCGGCCGCGCGCACCGCGCTCCCCAGCCGGACCGGGACCGACGCCCAGCCGTGCAGCAGTCGCGTCGGGCGCCGCTGGGCGGGTCCGTCGGCCCGGAGGTCCGGGAAGCGCTCGAAGAGCATCCGCAGGCCGATCTCGCCCTCCATCCGCGCCAGGGCGGCGCCCAGGCAGTAGTGCGGCCCGGCGGAGAACGAGAGGTGGTCCTTGGCGTTCGCGCGGGTGACGTCGAAGGTGTGCGGGTTCTCGAACACCTCGGGGTCCCGGTTCGCCCCGGCGAGCATCAGCGCGATCAGGACGTTCTCGCGGATCGGGATCCCGGCCACCGTGGTGTCCCGGACCGCGTGGCGGGCGGTGTTCTGGACGGGGCTGTCGTAGCGGAGGACCTCCTCGACCGCGTTGCGCCACAGCGCCGGGTCCGATCGGAGGATCTCCCGCTGCTCGGGGTGCTCGAACATCAGCACCGCGCCGTTGCCGATCAGGTTCACCGTCGTCTCGAACCCGGCGGCGAGCACGAGCCCGGCGAGCGCGATCAGCTCGGCGTCGGTGAGCTCGCTGTCGTCGGACTCGCCCGCGAGGACGACGCGGCTGAGCAGGTCGTCGCCCGGGTTGCGCCGCAGCTCGGCGCAGTGCTGACGCAGCCAGGCGTTCAGCGCGCGCAGCGCCTGCTCGGAGCGCCGGAACTGCCGGAACCCGACGCCGATGTCGATGCTGGAGGCGAGGTCGTCGCCCCAGCGCAGGAACGTGTCCTGCATCGAGACCGGGACGCCCAGGATCTTCGCGATGATCTGCACCGGCAGGGCGTGCGCGTAGGAGTGGACGAGGTCGGCCCGCCCGCCGCCGGGGTGCTCGCGCTCCAGGCGGTCGAGCAGGTCGCCGGCGACGTTCTCGATGTCCGTGCCGAGGGCGTCGACCGCGCGGGCCGTGAACGCCCGGCTGACCAGTTTGCGCAGCCGCATGTGGTCGACGCCGTTGATCACCAGCAGCGACGGCGGCTCGACCGGGCCGGGGTTCTGCCCGTCGAGGGCCCAGCGGCCGGCGGCGGCGATCGGGCGGGGCAGGGCCTCCAGGGGGAGCCCGGCGCCGAAGTCGTCGCTCCTGAGGATCTCGGTGATCACCCCGTGTCGCGCGGTGACCATGGCGAACGCGCCCATCGTGACCGGGCCCCGGGCGCGCATCTCGTCGTAGATCGGGTGCGGGTCGATGGTGCTGCCGCCGAGCACCAGGCGGCCGTGCGGGTCGCCGCTGCGGGCGCCCTTCTTGATCGCCACCTGCGCCAAACCGTGGCGCACTCCCCATCGGACAGCGGATTTCACGACCATTGCCGGGCCTCCCCGGGCGCCAGACTTACACCGTAAGTCCGACCAGGGTCGCATTTCGGACGAACGGCGTCAACGGCTTCCGCGGAGGTGGGTCACGGCGTCGATGAGCAGGTCGAGGCCGAAGTCGAAGTCGGTCTCGTCGACCGTCACGTCGACCCCGAGCGCGGCGATCCGGGGGTAGCGGGCGAGCTCGGCCGGGTCCGGCGCCGCGTCCGGCGGGAGTGCCTCGACGGCCCGGGCCCGGTGCGCGGCGGTCGTCGTCGCGCCGATCGCGTAGGAGACGAACGCCCGGACCACGCGCAGGGCGTCCCGGCCGGCGAAGCCGGCCTGTTCGGCCATCTCGAGCGCGTACTCGAGCGGTTCGAGCCCGACGAGGGAGGACGGGGCGCGCGCCATCATCAGCTCGACGCACCGGGGGTATCGCTCGACGACGTCGCGGAACGCGCGCACCATCTCGCGGGCGCGGGCCTCCCACGCGAGGTCGTGGTCGGTGGGCAGCTGGATCTGGCCGCGGACGAACTCGCCGACGGCGTCGAGCAGCGCCGCCTTGTTCGGCACGTGGTTGTACAGCGACATCGCGGCGACGCCGAGCTCGGCGGAGATGCGGCGCATCGACGCCGCGGCCTCCCCGTCGCTCTCGATCAGCCGGACCGCAGTGGCGACGATGACCTCCCGCGAGAGCCGGCCGCGTTCGTTCTCGGCTGCGCTCGTCACGGACCGAGTATGTCGCGCCGGACCATTCCGGACGCAGTGCCCACCGTGCCAGGGTGGTCGGAATGCCGAGCAACGAAGCTCATGGAGGCGCCATGACCGGACGACGCGACATCGAGTTCAACGCCGAGGGGGTCACGCTGCGCGGCTGGTTCTACGCCGCGACCGACGGCCCCGGCCCGACCGTGGTGATGGCGCACGGCTTCTCCGCCGTCAAGGAGATGTACCTCGACGCGTTCGCGGAGGTCTTCGCGGCCGCCGGCGTGAACGCGCTGGTCTTCGACAACCGCAACTACGGCGCCAGCGACGGGGAACCGCGGTGCGAGACCGACCCGTGGCAGCAGGTCCGCGACTACCGGCACGCGATCACCTACGCCGGAACGTTGCCCGAGGTGGACGCGGACCGCATCGGCGTCTGGGGCTCGAGCTACTCGGGTGGGCACGTTCTCGTCCTCGGTGCCATCGACCGGCGCATCAAGGCCGTCGTGTCGCAGGTGCCGCTGGCCAGTGGGTCCGCCAACATCGGCGAGCTGGTTCGGGCCGACCTGCGCGCCGGGTACCGCGCGATGTTCGACGCCGACCGCGCCGCGCGCTTCGCCGGTGAGCCGCCCGCCATGGTGCCGGTCGTCGCCGAGGACCCGATGGCCCCGTCGGCGCTCCCGACCGCGGACTCGTGGGCCTGGTTCACCGAGACGGCCGCGAAGCGCGCCCCGTCCTGGCGCAACGAGGTCACCCTGCGGACCGTCGAGATGCTGGGGGAGTACGAGCCGATCAGCTACGTGGCCCGCGTCAGCCCGACGCCGCTGCTGATGCTGGTCGCCCGCGAGGACCATCTGACGCCGGCTCACCTCGCGTTGGACGCCTACGCCCAGGCGAAGGAGCCCAAGAAGCTCGTGCTGCTACCGGGTGGACACTTCGACGCCTACGTCGACGGGTTCGAGCAGGCCTCGGCCCCGGCCCGGGACTGGTTCGTCGAGCACCTCTGACGTTGAACGGGTTCGGACGCAACGAGGCCCCCGGTCGTCATCGACCGGGGGCCTCGCTGTCTGTCCGATGTTGCTGGAGCGGCGCGTCAGCGGCGCGGCTCGTCGTACACGCGGCGCTCCTCGACGACACCGCCGGCGCGGCGCCGCGGCGCGAACAGGAGCAGCTCCAGCAGCACGCCCACGACGCCGGCGACCATCAGGATGTAGCCGACGGCGGTCAGGTCCACGTCAGAGATGTTGTCCTGCACGGCGAACGCCAGGATCGCGCCGATGGCCGCCAGAAAAATGCCAACCCCGATACCCATGCGGGGCTCCTCTCGATCAGGCCGCCGGTAAGCGGCGACAGGTCTGTTGGTGAGGGACAGTCAGGTCAGGTGGTCGATCAGTAGCGGGGACGGTCCTCGTACACGCGACGCTCCTCGACCACCGGCGCCGCGGCGGTGTCGACGTACGCGCGACGACGCGGACCGAAGATGACGAGGTCGAGCAGGACGCTGACCGCGCCGGCGATCATCAGGATCCAGCCGACGGCGTACAGGTCGACGTTCCGGACGGTGTCCTCGACGGCGAACGCCAGGACGGCTCCGACTGCGGCGAGGAAGATGCCAACGCCGATACCCATGCTGTGCCCCCTTGCCCTCGGGCCGCCCGGGCGTGGGCGGCGTGCTCGGGTTGGGCTGCCCGGGGCGGGGGTGCGCAAACGCTGTTGTGGCGCGGGTTACGTGCGTTGGGCGTTGACTTTCTCGGCCATTTCGGTCGGATTCGGGATCTCCACGACCACCCGCGAGTACGGGCGCCCGTGCAGGTCGATCACCAGGACCTCGGGCGCGCGGCGGACGCACCACAGCTGGCGCTTGTCCCCGAGGCCGTAGGACCCCGCCTGGATCCGGCCGGGCCAGTGCGTGCCGGGGAGACGGAGCCAGGAACATTCCTTCTTCGCCTGGCTCAGCGGTAGGACCGACACGGCGGCGATGCGCTCCTGAGGGATCGTCAGACCCGTGGACAGGGCCCACCAACGGTCGCTCCCCAGGAACCGCACGCGCACGTCGGACGCGCTGACCTCGACACTCACCGGCACAGCGCGATATTAGGTCAGCGGTTCGGGAGCCGCGGGTCGTCGTAGTACCAGGTGTCGGACCCCACCACGCGATGCGGCTCCTCGACGACCACCGTCTCCGGCGTCGACTCGATGACCCGGACGGACTCGACGGGCTCGTCCTCGACGACGACCGTGCGGGGAGCGCGGCGCCGCAGCACCGTCGGCCGCGCCACCCCACGCCGTCGCGGCCCGAAGTAGTTCATCTCCACGAGCAGGTAGGCCAGACCGGCGAGCATGACGATCCACCCGACCACCGAGACGTCGATCGCCCCGCCGGAGGAATTCACCGCGAAGGCGAGCACCGCTCCGAACGCGATCACCGCAATGCCGGCACCGAGGTTCATGCCGGCCCCCTTCCGTTCCCGGCCGCTCGGGCGTGAGCGGCGTACACCGAAGGGCCTGCCCGACCCGTCGGGCCGAAAACTCAAGATCGTTTCGGCATCCCCTGTGACCCCCGTCGCCCTCCCCGCTGGAGATGTCATCTCCACCGGAAAGGGCCTCTCGCAGTGGAGATGTCATCTCCACTGCAGGCGCGGACGGGTCAGTCGCGGGGGAACTTGACGCCGGTCTCGGCGTGGCAGTCGTACCCGTGGGGGACCTTGTAGAGGTACTGCTGGTGGTAGTCCTCGGCGAAGTAGAACTCGCCCGCGGGGGCGATCTCGGTGGTGATCTCGCCGAGGCCGGCCTTGGTCAGGGCGCCCTGGTAGATCGCCGCGGACTCCTGCGCGATCTTCGCCTGCTCCTCGGTGGTGGTGTAGATGCCCGAGCGGTACTGGGTCCCGATGTCGTTGCCCTGACGGTTCGGGGTCGTCGGGTCGTGGATCTCCCAGAACTTCACGAGCAGGTCCGCATAGGAGATCTTCGCCGGGTCGAAGACCACCAGCACGGCCTCGGTGTGGCCGGTGCGCGCGGTGCAGGTCTCCTCGTACGTCGGGTTCGGCGTGAACCCGCCGGTGTAGCCGACGGCCGTCACCCAGACGCCGTCGGTCTGCCAGAACTTGCGCTCGGCGCCCCAGAAGCAGCCCAGGCCGAAGATCGCGACCTCGTACCCGTCCGGGTACGGACCCTCGAGCGGGTTCCCGTTGACGGCGTGCCGCTCCGGCACCACGTACGGACGCTCGGGCCGGCCGGGCAGCGCCTCCTCCGGGGTGACCATGACCTGCTTGGCGCCGCGTCCGAACAACATGCTGACCTCCCTGTGGGTCGGAATCGCTCCGACGCCTGGGACAACTCTGCCCCCTCCGGCGGTGTTCCGCTCCCGGCGGTTACGTCCGCCTTACGCCCGCGGCGGCTCCGCCACCACCAGGCGGAGCGAGCCGTCGAAGCTGTCCGCGGTCCGGAGGCGACCGAACCGGACGTCCCAGGCGCCGGAGGCGAGGTCCGCGGCGAGGTCGGCGACGATCCGCGCCGTGACGTCCGGCGCCACGAACCGCCAGACCGACTGGGCGTCGCGGACGGCCGGGTCCAGGTAGGCCGCGGGGCGGCCGAAGTACGCCTCGACGAACCCGTCGGTGCAGTCGCGGGGGATCGGGACGGACTGCACCGAGCCCCGCCCGCCGAGCGCGTCGAGGATCGCCGCCGGGTCGGGCATCCGCGCCCGGTCGCCGGCGGCGAGCTCCGCGCCGTACCCGATCAGCCAGTACTGCGCGAAGGCGTCCGGATCGAAGGTCAGCACCACCACCGGCCCGCGGGCGACGCGGCGCAGCTCGGCCAGGCCACGGGCCAGGTCCGCCCACTGGTGGACGGTGATCGTCGCCATCGCGGCGTCGACGCTGTCGTCGTCGAACGGCAGGTGCTCGGCGGTGGCGTCGACGGCGGGCAGGGCGGTCCGGGGCCGCTGGGCCCGCATCGCGGCCGAGGGCTCGACGGCGATCACGGCCCGGTCCGCCGGCTCGTAGTTGCCCGACCCGGCCCCGACGTTGAGCACGGTCCGGGCGTCGCCGAGCGCGGCGTGGACGTGGGCCGCGATCCGTGGGTCGGCCCGGCGGGCGGCGCCGTAACCCGCCCCGGCGACCTCGTAGTCGACGTCGCCGGCGGGGGAGGGGCGCGGTCCGGTCATGCCGCGCAGTCTGGCGGACTAGCGTGGCCGCATGTCTGACAACAGGGCCGATCAGAGCACCCACGGTTTCGCCACCCGCGCCATCCACGCCGGCCAGGAGCCCGACGCGGCCACCGGTGCGGTGGTGCCCCCGATCTACGCGGTCTCGACGTTCAAGCAGGACGGCGTCGGCGGGCTCCGCGGCGGCTACGAGTACAGCCGCAGCGCGAACCCCACCCGGACCGCGCTGGAGGAGTGCCTGGCCTCGATCGAGCGGGGCGTCCGCGGGCTGGCGTTCGCGTCCGGTCTCGCCGCGACCGACACCCTGCTGCGGACGGTGTGCGCGCCCGGCGACCACGTGATTATCCCCGGCGACGCGTACGGCGGCACCTACCGCCTGTTCGCCCGGGTGCACGCGAAGTGGGGACTGGAGTACACGCCGGTCCCGCTCGGCGACCTCGACGCCGTCCGCGCCGCGATCCGCCCGACGACGAAGCTGATCTGGTGCGAGACCCCGACCAACCCGCTGCTCGGGATCGCCGACATCGCCGCGCTGGCCGAGATCGCCCGCGGCGCCGGCGCGCGGCTGGCCGTCGACAACACCTTCGCCTCGCCGTACCTGCAGACGCCGCTGGACCTCGGCGCGGACATCGTCATGCACTCGACGACGAAGTACCTCGGCGGGCACTCGGACGTCGTCGGCGGCGCGCTCGTCGTCTCCGACGCGGCGCTCGGGGAGGAGCTGGCCTACCACCAGAACGCGATCGGCGGCGTGGCCGGACCGTTCGACTCCTGGCTGGTGCTGCGGGGCATCAAGACCCTTGCGGTGCGGATGGAGAAGCACTGCTCGAACGCCGCGGCCGTCGTCGACCTGCTGACGAGCCACCGCAACGTCACGCACGTCTTCTACCCGGGGCTCCCCGACCACCCCGGTCACGACGTGGCCGCCAAGCAGATGCGCGGCTTCGGTGGGATGGTCTCGTTCCGCGTGGTCGGCGGGGAGTCCGACGCCCTCGCGGTCTGCGAGCGGGCGACGCTGTTCACGCTCGGGGAGTCGCTCGGCGGCGTCGAGTCGCTGATCGAGCACCCGGGGAAGATGACGCATGCGTCGGTCGCCGGGTCCGAACTTGAGGTGCCGTCAGATCTGGTGCGACTTTCCGTCGGCATCGAGGACGTCGACGACCTTCTCGCCGACCTCCGGCGTGCCCTCGGCTGAGTCCGCCGTGGGCCGGGACCGGTGCACGGTCTCCGGCATCCGGAGCGCCATCGCGAAGCCGATCATCAGCACCAGGGCGGTCGAGGTGAACGCCGTCCCGTAGCCGACGTGCTCCGCGAGCGCGCCGGCAGCGAGCGGGCCGACGACCGCGCCGAGGTCGCTCGCCATGCCGAACGTGGAGACGACCGTGCCGCCGCGGCCCTGGACGACGTCCCCGACGACCGCCGACGGCCCGACCGAGAGCATCGACGCCGCCGCGCCGATGACCGCCATGCCGATCAGGTACATCGGCAGGTTCGGGGCGAGCGCGAGCATCAGCGCGCCGATCGCGCCCAGGCCCGTGCCGCCGAGCAGCATCGGGCGCCGGCCGACGGTGTCGGCGAGCTTGCCGGTTTTCTGCAGCAGGACGACGTCTACGACCGACCCGACGAGCAGGCCGATCCCCACCCACAGCGGCCCGCGGTGCAGGGCCTCGACGACGAACAGCGGGACCAGCGAACTGCGGATGCCGAAGATCGCCCACCCGGTTCCGGCGTTGACGGTGAGCGCCGCCTGATAGGCCTTGTCGCGCAGGGCCGTCCGGAGCGTCGTGACCGGGACGGCGGACGTCGACGACGCCTCCGCCATCCGCTCCGAGCGGTGCAGGAAGACCATCGCGATCGTGCCGGCGAGGGCGAGCGTCCCGGCGTAGATGAAGAACGGCAGGCGCAGCGAGATCCCGCCGAGGATGCCGCCGAACACCGGTCCGGTCAGGCCACCGAGCAGGAAGCCGCCGTAGAACTTGCTGCTGGCCTGGCCACGCATGCGGGGTGCGACCGACCGGAGCAGCAGGCTCTGCGCCGAGACGCTGAACATCACCGAGCCGACGCCGCCGGCGGCGCGCAGCGAGAGCATCTGCTCGTAGTTCTGCGCCAGGCCGGTGAGCAGGCTGGAGACCGCGACGATCCCGATGCCGGTCGCCATCATCACGCGCTCGCCGAAGCGGTTGACCAGCCAGCCCCCGGCGGGGGAGAAGCACAGCCGCATGAACGCGAAGGCGCTGATCACCAGGCCGGCCGCGGTCTCCCCGACCCCGAACTCGCGGGCGAAGATCGGGATGACCGGCGCGACGATGCCGAACCCGAGGGCGACGGAGAATGCGACGGCCGCCAGAACCCAGACCTCGCGGGGCATCTCGGAGGCGGCGAACCTCCGCTGGATCAGTGAGCGCATCGCGGGCTCATGCTCGCACGGGGCGCGCACGGGGTCGGGAGGGCAGGCACCTCAGGGCAACCCCGGCCCCCGGGCGGTTTCTTCCCGGGCGCACACCCGGCCCTCGGGACCTAGACTTGACCGTTCTGCCCGCGCGGGCGGAACGGTTCGACGAAGGGGTGGCGTGACGACGGAACGCGCGGTCGCCGAGGCCGAGGTCGCCAAGGAGCAGGCCTACGTCTCGATGCTCTACGACCGGCTCGACGAGGTCCGGGCCGACGCCGCCGAGCGCCGGCGCTCGGTCGAGCGCAAGGCGGGCAACACGCCCCAGGCCGCGGTCGAGCGCGACGCCTTCAACGCCCTGCACGCGCAGCGACTCGCGGCGCTCGACGCCGCGGCCCGCGGCCTGTGCTTCGGCCGTCTCGACCTCACCGACGGGCCGACCCGGTACGTCGGCCGCGTCGGGCTCCAGCACCGGGACGGCGCGATCGAGGAGCCGATCCTGCTGGACTGGCGCGCCCCCGCCGCCCAGCCGTTCTACCTCGCGACGGCCGTCGAGCCCGCGGGCGTCGGCCGCCGGCGGCGGATCGCGACCTCCGGGCGGACGGTCACCGGCGTCTCCGACGAGATCTTCGACGCCGACGCCGCGTCCCGGTGGACCGGTGAACTCGTCGGCGAGGCCGCGCTGCTGTCCGCCCTCTCGGCCGCGCGGACCGGCCGGATGGGTGATGTCGTCGAGACCATTCAGGCCGAGCAGGACCGGATCATCCGCGCCGAGCGGCAGGGTGTCCTCGTCGTCGCCGGTGGTCCCGGGACGGGCAAGACCGCCGTCGCGCTGCACCGGGCCGCGTACCTGCTCTACGCGCACCGGGACGTGCTCGCGCGCCGGGTCGTGCTGGTGATCGGCCCGAGCCCGACGTTCTGCGACTACATCGGCCAGGTCCTGCCCAGCCTGGGCGAGACCGACGTGCTGCTGCGCAGCATCGGCGGCCTGGTCCCCGACCTGGAGCCGAACCTGACGGAGACGCCCGAGGTCGCCGAGCTCAAGGGCCGGCTGGAGATGGCCGAGGTCGTCGCCGCCGCGCTGCGGGCTCGGCAGGAGCCGCCGGCCGACGGGCTGCGGGTCCGGCACGCGGGCTACGAGCTGCGCGTCGACGCGCCGGCCTGCCGGCGCATTGCCGACTCCGCCCGCCGCAGCGGACGCCTGCACAACGAGGCCCGGCCGAACGTGCAGCGCCGCCTGGTCGATGCGTTCTCGAAGCACTACATCGCTCAAGTCGGCGGGGACCCCCGCGGCGGGCGCAACCTGCTCGACGAGCACGACCAGGCCGACCTGCGGTCCGAGCTCGCGGACGAGCCGGCAATCCTCGCCGCGGTCGAGTCGGTCTGGCCGTGGCTCACGCCGGAGGACCTGATCGGTGGCCTGTTCGCCGACCCGGACCGGATCGCGGCGGCGGCGCCGATGCTGACCGACACCGAGCGGGCGCTGCTCGTCCGCCGCCCGGGGCTGGGCTGGAGCGACGCCGACGTCCCGCTGCTCGACGAGGCCGCTGAGTTGCTCGGCGACCTGCCCGACCACGCCGCCGAGGCCCGGGCCCGCGCGCTGGAGGCCGAGCGCCGCGAGCTCGAGGAGTACGCCGAGGGTGTGCTCGCGATCGCCCAGGGCTCCCGGTCGACCGACATCGAGGACGAGGCGGACTCCGACGAGGCCGCCGAGGTCCTGTCCGTCTTCGACGTCGTCTCCGGCCGCGGGCTCGCCGGGCGCATGGAGGAGATCGACGACCGCACCCCCGTCGAGCGCGCCGCCGCCGACCGGACCTGGGTCTACGGCCACGTCATCGTCGACGAGGCGCAGGAGCTCACCGCGATGGCGTGGCGCGCGCTGATGCGTCGCATCCCGACGCGGTCGATGACGATCGTCGGCGACCTGTTCCAGAGCTCGTCACCCGGCGGCGCGCTGTCCTGGGGCGACGTCCTGGGCCCGTACGTTCGCGACGGCAACTGGCGCGTCGCGGAGCTGACGGTGAACTACCGCGCGCCGTCCGAGGTGATGGCGATCGCCGGCCGCGTCCTGGCCGAGATCGACCCGGACGCGACGCCGCCCCGCTCGGTCCGCACCGTCGGCGAGCTGCCGTGGAAGGAGGCCGTCGACCCGGCTGACCTCGGCGCCCGGCTGCGCAAGGCCGTCGACGCCGCGCTCGCCGACGGTGACGGCAACCTCGCGGTCCTCGTCGCCGCCGGCGCCGAGGCCGAGGCCTGGGCCGCCCTCGAGGGCGTCGAGGGCCTCGCGACCGTCGGCACCCACGGCCCCGACCTCCGCGCCCGCGTCGTCGTCCTGACGGTGGGTCAGTCCAAGGGTCTGGAGTTCGACACCGTGATCGTCGTCGAGCCCGCCGCGATCGTCGAGGCCTCCGCCCGCGGCCGCAGCGACCTCTACGTCGCCCTCACCCGCGCGACCACCCACCTCGGCGTCCTCCACACCCGCGACCTCCCGGCCTCCCTCGCCGCCCCCGACGGCTGGGCCTGACCGCGCCCCGCGTTGATAAAGGGTGTCACCCTTTGTCGGCGGTGCCTGGTGTTGATAAAGGGTGACACCCCTTACTGCGGAGTAAGGGGTGTCACCCCTTATCAACGCGGGGCCCGGGGAGGTGGTGGTCAGGCGGAGCGGCGGCGGGCGTTGCGGTTGCGGAGCTTGAGGTAGTCGCTGACGACGTAGTCGCCGAGGCGGTAGGGGTCGGGGTAGAAGACCCGGCCGCCGCTGCGGCGCGCGACCTCCTCGCAGAACGCGGCGAGGCGGGGGTCGTCGTCGAGGGAGAAGACGTTGAGCAGGGCGCCGCGGCGGGTCATCGCGTCGATCTGGGCGTAGGTGAGCGACAGGGTCGACGGGGCGGGCGGCCAGTCGAAGTGGACGCCGCCGTCGCGGAGCAGGTGGGCGGTCGGTTCGCCGTCGGTGACGATGAGAACGATCCGCTCGCTGCCCGGGTGCTGCTCGAGGAACTTCCCCGCCAGCAGCAGCGCGTGCTGCAGGTTCGTGCCCTGGACGTAGTCGGGCTCCAGCGTTGCGAGCTCGGTCGCGGAGATCTCCTGCGCGTAGCGGGAGAACGCGACCAGCTGCACCGCGTCGGAGGGGTACATGCCGTGCACCAGGGCGTGCAGGGCGAGCGCGGTCGTCTTCGCCGCCACCCAGGTGTCGCGCAGCACCATCGAGTACGACATGTCGATCAGCACCGACACCGCCGCGCGGCCGCGGCGCTCGGTCTCGGCGACCTCGAAGTCGCTGACGTCCAGCCGGATCCGCCCGTCGTCGGCCAGACCCCCGCGGCGGACGGCATTGGTCAGGGTGCGGACGACGTCGATCGGCTGCTCGTCGCCGAACTGCCACGCACGGGTCGCGCCGGTGAGCTCGCCGGCCGACCCGGCGGAATGGATCTCGTGCGTCCCCTGCTGCCGGGCGGCGAGCGAGGAGAACACCTTGCGCAGCGCGGACTGCCCGATGCGGCGCACCGCCTTCGGCGTCAGCTCCAGCCGCCCGCCGGAACGGTTCAGCCAGCCCTGCTCCTCCAGCTCGCGCTGGATGCGCCGCAGCTCGGCGAGGTCGTCGAGCGCCCCGCGGCCGAGGGCGCGGCGGACCGCCTCCTCGTCGACGTCGTCGAGGCTCGCGCCCGGGTACTCCTGCCCGAGGGTGGCCATCAGTTCCTCGGCGTCGGCGAGGTCCTGGAACGCGCTGGTCGCATCGCCCATGCCCAGCGGCTGGTCACCGTTCAGCCGGGAGCCGCCGTCCCAGTCGAGGTCGGGCCGACGCGCCCGCAGCTGGTCGGAGAGCCGGCCCATCTCGGCCGACATCCCGAGGTCGGAAAACACACCCTCGGAGAGCTGGGCGAGCTCGTCGCGCTGCTCCGGCGTCAGCGACGCCATCATCCGCTGCGCGGCGGCCATGCGACGGGCGAGGGAGTCGACGAGCTCGTCGAGGTTCTGCGGGTTGTCCGGGAAGAAGTCGCCGTACTGCTCCATGAAGCGGTCGAACTGATCCTGCGTCAATTCACCACGGTCGTCGGCGGCGAGCATCTCGTTCAGGTCCGCCAGCATGTTGCGGACGCGTTCCATGTCCTCCGGGGTCGCGTCCTGGAGCGCCTGCTTCATGCCCGCGAACCGGCTGTCGAGCACCTCGCGCCGGAGCAGGTCCTGGGCGTGGGCGAACGTCTGCGCCGCCTCGGGGGAGCGCCAGTCGTAGGTCGAGAGCTCCGAGATCGCCTGCGCCACCCCGTCGGGGACGTTGTCGAGCCGGGCCTCGCGAAACCGGGCGTCGTCGTCGGCGTCGCCGAACAGCTGGGCGCGCTCCTGCCCGATCGCGGTGTCGACCAGCGCGCGCACCTCGTCGAGCGTCCCGTCCGCGCGGCCGCGGCGGCGGATCTCCTTGCGCCGCTTGGCCGCCTCGCGTCGCAGCGCGTCCAGCCCGCGCCGGCCGCCCGCGCCGCGGTGCAGCAGCTCGCGCAGCGCGTCCTCGGGCCGACCGCCCTGCAGCACGCGGTCGCCGAGCTCGTCGAGCGCCCGCCGCACGTCGTACGGCGCGGCGAGCGGGTCGGGCCCGTCGTCGTACGGGCCGTAGCGGTACCGGCTCATGACTGGTAGGTCACGCGCCCGGTGGCGTCGACGTCCTTGGAGATCTTGCGCGCGAGGTACAGGCCCTCGAGGGCGAACTCCGCGGCCGCGGCGGCCTGCCCCGGCGACTCGGCGCCGTCGAGGCCCAGACGGTCCATCAGTTTCGCCAGACCGGACAGCGGGCCGATCGCCTCGAGCAGGTCGGACGCCGGGACGAGGTCGCCGGTCGCGATCATGCCCTCGGTCTCGATCCGCTCGATCAGCGCGGAGAGGTCCGCGCCGCCGAGGCGGGCCCGAAAGACCTCGTGGGTGGCGCGGCGCAGCAGGTGCGCGAGCACCTCCAGCTCGCGGCCCTCCTCACCGGCCTCGAACTCGACCTTGCCGCGCAGCGTCGCGACCACCGTCGCGAGGTCGGAGACCCGCGCAACCGGCTGCTCGCCGGTGACCGCGGAGCGGCGGTACGCGGAGGCGGCGACCGTCTCCGCGGCGGCGATCGCGAACCGGGCCGAGACGCCCGAGCGTGAGTCCACCGCCGGCGACTCACGCACCGCGCGGGTGAAGCGGATCAGGATCTCCAGGAGGTGGTCCGGCACCGGGGACTCCGCGCCGTCCCACCCGAGCACGGCCTCCTGCCGCACGAGCGCGATCTCGTGGGCGAGGTCGAGCGGGTAGTGGGTGCGGATCTCGGCGCCGAAGCGGTCCTTGAGCGGGGTGATGATCCGCCCGCGGTTCGTGTAGTCCTCGGGGTTCGCGGTCGCGACCAGCAGCAGGTCCAGCGGGAGCCGCAGGTTGTAGCCACGGATCTGGATGTCCCGCTCCTCCAGCACGTTGAGCAGCGAGACCTGGATCCGCTCGGCGAGGTCGGGCAGCTCGTTGAGCACGAAGACGCCGCGGTTCGCGCGCGGAACCAGGCCGTAGTGGACGGTCTCCGGGTCGCCGAGGCTGCGCCCCTCCGCGACCTTGACCGGGTCGACGTCGCCGATCAGGTCACCGACGGAGGTGTCCGGGGTGGCGAGCTTCTCCGCGTACCGGTCGGCCGCCGACAGCCACTCGATCGGCAGGTCGTCCCCGGCCTCAGCCACCAGCGCGCGGCTGTGCGCCGTCAGCGGCTCGTACGGGTGCTCGCGCAGGGCCGAGCCCGCGATCACCGGTGTCCAGTCGTCGAGCAGGGTCGTCAGGGTCCGCGCCAGGCGGGTCTTGCCCTGACCGCGCTCGCCGAGCAGGACCAGGTCGTGGCCGGCCAACAGGGCGCGCTCGAGGGCGGGCAGGACGGTCTCGTCGAACCCGACGATCCCGCGGAACCGCTCGCCGCCGGTGCGCAGTGCCTCGAGCAGGTTCGCACGCAGCTCGGCCTTGAGCGTGCGGTGCTGGTGCCCGGACGCCCGGAGTTCGCCGAGGGTCCGCGGGGCAGGAGGGGACGAGGAAGAGTGCGCAGGCATGCCAGCACGGTACGTCGCCGCGCCGCGTTCGTGCGCCGGCGATCATCCGGGCGGCAGAGCGGGACAATGGGGTCCGGCCCCCTGACAGGCCTGGCGAAGGAGACACGATGCGGTTCGGCAGCGGTGTGGAACGGGCGGCCACGGCGGGCGACCTCGCCGGCGCCGCACGGCTGGCCGCGGCGACCGCGCGGGCGGCGCTCGGGGGCGAGGCCCCCGACCTGGCCTGCGTGTTCATCAGCGGGCTGGACGTCGAGGACATCGCCACGGCCGGGGAGGTCGTCGCCGCCGAGCTCGCGGCCGGGGCCCTGATCGGCTGCAGCGCGTCCGGGGTGATCGGCTCCGGGACGGGGTGCGAGCTCGAACCGGCGGTCGCGGTCTGGGCGGCGGTGCTGCCCGGCGCCCGGGTCCAGACGTTCCACCTCGACGTCGTCCGCAGCCCGGACGGCCTGACCGTCCTCGGCCTCCCCGACCCCGAGATCGACGACGCGGTCGGCGTGCTGCTCGCCGACCCCTGGTCGTTCCCGGTCGACGGGTTCGTCGAGCTCTCGAACGAGGTCCTGCCCGGGCTGCCGCTCGTCGGCGGCCTCGCCGGTTCGGCGCTCGCCACCGCCGGCCGCTCGACCTGGCTCGCCTGCGACGACGACGCCTTCGACTCGGGAGCCGTCGGGGTGCTGATCGGCGGGGAGGTCGACGTCAGCACCGTCGTCAGCCAGGGCTGCCGGCCCGTCGGGCCGACGATGGTCGTCACCGGCGCCGACGGCAACGAGTTGCTGTCGCTGGCCGGCACCCCCGCGAGCGAGAAACTGCAGGAGGTGCTGACCGCGCTCGACCCCGAGGATCGCGAGCTCGCGCTGACGGGGCTTCAGATCGGCATCGCGATGGACGAGTACGCCGAGGTCCACGAGCGCGGCGACTTCCTCATCCGCGGGGTCGCGGGCCTGCACCCCGACCGCGGCTCGATCGTCGTCGGCGACGTGGTCGAGGTCGGCCGGACCGTCCGGTTCCAGGTCCGCGACGCCACCGCCGCGCACGACGAGCTCACCGAGGTGCTCACGCGGTTCCGGACGGACGTCGGCGCGGCCCGCGGCGCGCTGCTCTTCTCCTGCAACGGCCGGGGCGCGTCGATGTTCGGCACCGCCGACCACGACGCCAAGCTCGTCGGCGCCGGCCTCGACGTGCCCGCCCTCGCCGGCTTCTTCGCCGGGGGCGAGATCGGGCCCGTCGGCGGCCGCAACCACCTGCACGGGTTCACCGCGTCGATCCTCGCCTTCGGCGGCGGGGACTCGTGAGCGCCGACTCGTGAGCGTCGCGCTGGCGGTCGACGTCGGCGGCACCAAACTGGCCGCCGGCCTCGTCGACGGCGCCGGCACCGTGCTCGCCGCCGACCGCGTCCCCACGCCCCGCTCGCCCGACGCCGAGGTGATCTGGACCGCGCTGGCCGACCTCGTCCGCCGCGTGCACGCCAAGGCCGCGGCGGCCCCGGTCGGGATCGGCGTCGGCTGCGGCGGGCCGATGGTCTGGCCCGCCGGACGGGTCTCGCCGCTGAACATCGGCGGCTGGCGCGACTTCCCGCTGCGGGACCGGCTCCGCGACCTCGCCCGCGAACTCGGCGCCGGGAACGGCTCCGAGGACGACGTCCGCATCCACAACGACGCCGTCTGCGTCGCGGTGGCCGAGCACTGGCGCGGGGCCGGGCGGGGGAGGGCGAACGTCCTCGGCATGGTCGTCTCCACCGGCGTCGGCGGCGGCCTGGTCCTCGGCGGACGGCTCGTCGACGGCGCCCGCGGCAACGCCGGCCACATCGGACACGTCTGCGTCGACCCCCGCGGGCCGGAGTGCGCCTGCGGCGCACGCGGCTGCCTGGAGGCGGTCGCGAGCGGGCCCCGCACCGCCGCGTGGGCCCGGGACGAAGGCTGGGCGAACCCCGCCGGCGACGACGCGGCGACGCTGACCGCGGACGCCCGCGCCGGCCACCCGGTCGCGCTGGCCGCCCTGCGCCGGGCGGGGGAGGCCCTCGGCGTGGCGATCGCGTCGGCGGCCCACCTGTGCGACCTCGACGTCGTGGCCGTCGGGGGAGGGCTGGCTCAGGCCGGCGACCTGTTGTTCGGCCCGTTGCACGCCGCCTACGAGGCACAGGCGCGCATGGACTTCGTGCGGGCGACGCGGATCGTGCCGGCCGCGCTCGGTCAGGAGGCCGGGCTGGTGGGCGCGGCGGCCCTCGTGCTCGGCTCCGGCGCGTATTGGTCGCCGGGCTCCTCCGCCAGAACCTGACCCAGCGTCAGGGCCGGGGTGAGCGCGGCAAGCACGATCGCGACGGCGCCCACCGCGGCCGCGGCCCAGAACACGCCGGTCGCGGCCTCGGCGAAGGCGAGCGCGTAGGTCTCCTGCGCCGCCGCGGGCAGCGCGTCCACCTGCTCGGGCAGGGTCGAGACCCGGTCCGTGTCGAGCGAGGCGTCGGCCAACCGGTGCGTGAGCACCGCGACCCCGACCGCGGACCCCACGGTCCCGCCGAGGTTGCGGAAGAACGAGACCGACGCGGTCGCGATGCCGAGGTCCCGCGCGTCGACCGAGCACTGCGCCACCGCGACGAGCACCGGCGACACCAGCCCGATGCCGAGCCCGAGCAGCGTGAGCGCCCCGACCGTGTACGCCGCGGACGTCCCCGGGTCGAGCCGGGTCAGCGCCAGCATCGCGACGGTGATCAGCACCGACCCCGCCACCGGCGGCGCCTTGTGCCGGCCGGTGCGGCTGACCATCCGTCCGACACCGACGGAGCTGACCAGCAGGCCCGTCGTCATCGCGGCGAGCATCAGGCCGGACGCGGTCGCGCTGCGGTCCTGGACGAGCTGCAGGACCAGCGGGATGAACAGGATCGCGGCGAACATCGCGGCGCCGACGCAGAACGCGACGGCCCCGGTGAGCGCGAAGGCCGGGTTGCGGAACAGGCCCAGCGGGAGCACGGGCTCCGGCGCCGAGCGCTGGGACGCGACGAACGCGGGGGCCAGCACCGCGGCCGCGACGCCGAGCAGCCAACTCTGCGGGGAGTCCCAGCCGACCTCCTGGCCGCGGGTGATCCAGCACAGGAAGCAGCCGACCGCGCCGGCGAGCAGCACCGCGCCGCGCACGTCGAGGGCGTGCTCGCGGCGGCGCACCGGCAGCGGCAGCTGGGTGAGCACGAGCGCGAGGACCACCGCGCCGACCGGCAGGTTGAGCAGGAACAGCCAGCGCCAGCCCGCGGCGTCGACGACCGGGCCGCCGATCACCGGACCGAGCACGCTGGCCAGACCGAACACCGCTCCGAACAGGCCCTGGTACTTCGCGCGGTCCCGGGCCGGTACGACGTCCGCGATCACCGCCAGGGCGAGGGTGAGCAGGCCACCGCCGCCGAGACCCTGCAGCGCGCGGGCCGCGGCCAGCGTCCCCATGCCGGGCGCCAGCGCGCACAGCGCGGACCCGGCGAGGAAGACCCCGATGGCGGCCAGGAAAACCGGTTTGCGGCCGAACAGGTCCGAGACCCGCCCGTAGAGGAGCGTCGACGCGGTCGCGGTCAGCAGGTAGGCCGTCACGACCCAGTGCGTGTCCTCGACGCCGCCGAGGTCGCCGACGATGGTCGGCAGCGCCACCGCCACCATCGTCCCGTCCAGCGCCCCGAGGAGGACGCCCAGCAGGAGTCCGACCATCAGGAGGCGGAAGCTCCGGCCCGAATTCACCGCAGAAGGTTAGGCCATCCGCCGCGCCGGTCCCGCAGCCGATCCGGCCCGGGAGCCCGGGCGATCCGGCATCATGCCACCGTGTCCCCGGCCCTGCCCGTCACGCTCGCGGACGTCCGCGCCGCCGCGGACCTCCTGGCCGACGTGGCGCGCGTCACCCCCGTCGTCGGCTCGCGGGTGCTCTCCGACCGCTGCGGCGGCCCGGTCCGGTTCAAGTGCGAGAACCTCCAGCGGGGCGGGTCGTTCAAGCTCCGCGGCGCGTACGTCCGCATCGCCCGGCTGACGCCCGAGGAGCGTGCGGCCGGGGTCGTGGCGGCGAGTGCCGGCAACCACGCCCAGGGCGTCGCGCTGGCGGCGTCGCTGCTCGGGTGCAGCGCCACCGTCGTCATGCCCGTGGGCGCGCCCCTGCCGAAGGTGGCCGCGACCGAGGGCTACGGCGCGACCGTCCGCCTGATCGGTGACAACGTCGAGCAGGCCCTGGCCGCCGCGGCCGAGATCGCGGCCGAGTCCGGGGCCGTCCTCATCCACCCCTTCGACCACGTCGACGTCGTCGCCGGGCAGGGCTCGGTCGGGCTGGAGATCGGTGACCAGGTCCCCGACGTCCGCACGATCGTCGTCCCCACCGGCGGCGGCGGGCTGCTCGCCGGGGTCGCCGCGGCGGTGGGGGAGCGCTCCGGCGTCCGGGTCGTCGGCGTCCAGGCCGCCGGTGCGGCCGCGTACCCGTCGTCCCTGGCCGCCGGGCACCCGGTCGCGCTGGACGGGATCACGACGATGGCCGACGGCATCGCGGTCGCACTGCCGGGCGAGGTGCCGTTCGCGGTCGTCGCCGAACTCGTCCCCGACGTCCGGACGGTGTCCGAGGAGTCGCTGTCCCGCGCCCTGCTGCTCTGCCTGGAGCGCGCGAAGCTCGTCGTGGAACCGGCCGGCGTCGCCGGCGTCGCGGCCGTCCTCGACGACCCGCAGGCCTTCGAGCCCCCGGTCGTCGCGATCCTGTCCGGCGGCAACGTCGACCCGCTGCTGATGCTCCGGCTGTTGCGGCACGGTCTCGCCGCCTCCGGGCGGTTCGTGGCGTTCCGCACCCGGATGACCGACCGCCCGGGCGCGCTCGCCGCCCTCCTCCACGAGCTCGGCGAGGCCGACGCGAACGTCCTCGAGGTCGAGCACCTGCGCACCAACCCGCGCCTGCACGTCGACGAGGCCGAGGTCTACGTCCAGATCGAGACCCGCGGCGGCAAACACACCGACGCCGTCCTCGGCCGGCTGCGCGCCGCGGGATATCCGCTGGTCTTCGGCTGATTCGCGCGCTCTGATCGGGCGTCCCGGACGGCGCCCGACCCCGGTTGGGGCAAAGATCGCGGCGTCCGCTTCGGGCGACCGGCACCATGGTGCGGTGGCCGACGCCGTTGTCGTGGAGGGCCTGGTCAAGCGTTACGGCCAGGCTCGGGCCCTCGACGGCCTGGACCTGGAGGTCGCGGAGGGCACCGCGCTCGGCCTGCTCGGCCCGAACGGGGCCGGGAAGACCACGACCGTCAAGATCCTGACGACGCTGCTGCGCCCCGACGCCGGCCGCGTCCAGGTCGCCGGGGTCGACGTCCTGCGCGACCCGGCGGCCGTCCGGCGCCGGATCGGGCTCGCCGGGCAGTTCGCGGCCCTGGACTACACGCTCACGGCCCGGGAGAACCTGCAGATGTTCGGCCGGCTCTACCGGCTCGGCCGCCGGCAGGCGAACAAGCGGGCCGACCTGCTGCTGGAGCGCTTCCGGCTCACCGACGTCGCCGGGCAGCCGGTCAAGACGTTCTCCGGCGGCATGGCCCGCCGCCTCGACCTGGCCTCCGCGCTCGTCGCGACGCCCAAGGTGCTGTTCATGGACGAGCCGACGACCGGGCTCGACCCGGTCTCCCGGCTGGACCTGTGGGACCTGCTCGCCGAACTCGTCCGCGGCGGGACGACCCTGCTCCTCACCACCCAGTACCTGGAGGAGGCCGACCGGCTCGCGGACCGCATCGCGGTCGTCGACCACGGGCACGTCATCGCCTCCGGCACCCCCGACGAACTGAAGCGTCAGGTCGGCGGGGACCGGGTCGACGTCCGGCTCGCCGACGTCACCCGGACGGAGGACGCCGTGACTGCGCTCCGTGAGCTCGCGGCGGGCGATCCGGTGGTCGACGCGGCCGCCGGGACCGTCGGCATCCCGGCCGCGGGTGACGCCTCGACCGCGATCGCGGGCATCGTCCGGGTCCTCGACCGCCACGGCATCGCGATGCAGGACATCTCCGTCCACCGGCCGACCCTCGACGACGTCTTCGTGGCGGTGACGTCCCGATGACCGACTCGATCCCCGAGCCGCTCGGGTCGCGGGTGGCCGCCTCGCCGAGGTCCCACCGTCGCGGTGGCCACGGGCCGGCCTGGTCGCTCGGGTCGGAGATCGCGTGGGCGATCTCGGACGCCGGGGTGCTGACCCGGCGGAACCTGCTCCACACCGTGCGGGTGCGCGAGCTGTGGCCATTCATGTTCCTGCAGCCGCTGGTGTTCGTGTTCCTGTTCGCCCTGGTCTTCGGCGGAGCGATCACGATCCCGGGCGGCGGGAGCTACCGCGAGTTCCTGCTCGCGGGCGTCTTCGCCCAGGCCGTCGCGTTCAGCACCTACCCGACGACGATCGCCATGGCGTACGACCTGCAGCTCGGCCTGATGGACCGGCTGCGGACGCTGCCGATCCACCCGGCCGCGGTGTTCGTCGGGCGGACCGTCGGTGACGTCGCGCGCATGTCGATCTCGCTGACGGTCATGGCCGTCGCCGGCCTGATCGTGGGGTGGCGGATCGAGGACGGCGCGGTCCGCGCCGTGGCCGCGTTCGGCGTCCTGCTGCTGTTCGGCTTCGCCATGAGCTGGGTCGGCGCGTACCTCGGGCTGGTCGCGAAGAGCGTCCAGGCCGCACAGAGCATGCCGATGATGTGGCTGTTCCCGGTCGTCTTCGTGTCGAACGCCTTCGTCCCGACGCAGACGATGCCGGAACCCCTGGAGACCGTGGCGGAATGGAATCCGGTGACGGCGGTGGCCGCCGCCGCCCGGGAACTGTTCGGGAACCCGAACCCGTTCCGGGACGAGGGCACCTTCCCCGCCGAGCACCCGGTCCTGCTCACGGTGCTCTGGTCGGTCGGCATCATCTGCGTCGCGGCGACGCTGTGCACCCGGCGGATGCGCCGGGTGCGCAGCTGAGGATCAGCCGGTGAACGGCTCCACGTCGACGATCGAGACCTCGACCTTGCGGCCGTTCGGCAGCTCGTACGCGCAGTGGTCACCGATCTTGTGGTCGAGGATCGCCGAGCCCAGCGGCGACTTCTCGGAGTAGACCTCGAGGTCGCCGACCTCGACCTCGCGGGAGCCGAGCAGGAAGCGCTCGGTGTCGCCGTCCGCGAACCGGACGGTCACGATCGAGCCGGGGTGCACGACGCCGTCGTTGGCCGGCGGCTCGCCGACCTTGGCGAAGCGGAGGAGTTCGTCGAGCTGGCGGATGCGGGCCTCCTGCTTGCCCTGCTCCTCCTTGGCGGCGTGGTAGCCACCGTTCTCCTTGAGGTCACCCTCCTCGCGCGCCGCCTCGATCTTGCGAGCCAGTTCCACGCGCCCCGGGCCGGAGAGCTGGTCCAGCTCTGCCTTGAGACGGTCGTATGCGTCCTGGGTGAGCCAGGTGACGGTTTCCGTGGTCATGGGTCGCTCCTTGCGGATGTGTTGCGCGGGCTCGTTCGTCCGACGGCGCTCTGCTGACGGACGGTCAGGTGGGTCAGGTTGGTGAACCACGCACGAGCGGGCCTAGTAAACAAACCGACCGACGCTCCGGATGACGGTGCGACGGTCGTGGCTAGGCCGCTCAGTGTAGTGAGAGGCGTTCCCCCGTGACACAAGTTTCATGCCTGGGAATTTTTGAACAATTTGGGGGTTTAGCCCGAAAGAGTGGCATTTCCGGCAGCCCGACACGCACCGTGATCAGCGGCTTCGTCGGGCCGACTATCCTCGGGGCGGGGGTCACATGCGGGAGAACCGGCGCCCCGGGATCGACGAGAGGACGGGACGCACGCGTGTCGAGCGCTGAGCCGTTGCGCCTGATGGCAGTGCACGCCCACCCCGACGACGAGTCGAGCAAGGGCGCGGCCACGATGGCGATGTACGTCGCCTCGGGCGTCGAGGTGATGGTCGTGACCTGCACCGGCGGGGAGCGGGGGGACGTCCTGAACCCCAAGCTCGCCCACGACCCCGAGGTCGCCGCGAACATCCATGCGATCCGGGCCGCCGAGATGGAGGCTGCCCGCGAGATCCTCGGCGTCCAGCAGGCCTGGCTCGGCTTCGTCGACTCCGGCCTGCCGAGCGGCGACCCGCTCCCGCCGCTGCCCGGGGGCTGCTTCGCGCTGGTCCCGACCGAGGAGGCCGCGCGGCCCCTCGTGAAGCTGATGCGCGAGTTCCGCCCGCACGTCGTCACGACGTACAACGAGGAGGGTGGCTACCCCCACCCGGACCACATCGCCTGCCACCGGGTGTCGGTGGCCGCGTTCGACGCCGCCGGCGATCCCGGGCTCTATCCGGAGTGCGGCGAGCCCTGGCAGCCGCTCAAGCTCTACTACGACGTCATCTTCACCAAGGAGAAGACGCAGGCCCTCCACGACGCGATGGTCGCGGCCGGCCTCGAGTCCCCGTACGCCGAGTGGCTGGAGCGCTGGAAGGACCGTGACTCCCGCCCGGTGACGACCCGCGTCCACTGCGCGGAGTACTTCCCGGTGCGGGACGCGGCCCTGCGTGCCCACGCCACGCAGATCGATCCGGACGGCTTCTTCTTCCGGATGCCGATGGAGATGCAGCAGGCCGTCTGGCCGACCGAGGACTTCGAGCTCGCCCGCTCGCTCGTCGACACCGAGGTCCCCGAGGACGACCTGTTCGCCGGCGTACGCGATCGTGTGTGTCCATGATGCTGACCCAGGGGCTCGTGCAGCTCGTCGATCTCGTCGCCGCCGCCAGCCCCTCGCCCGAGCCGGTGGTCATCGACGAGGACAAGGTCTCGCCGGGGTTCATCGCGCTCGCGCTGCTGATCGCGATGTTCGTCGTGGTGTTCTTCCTGATCAGGTCGATGCAGAACCGCCTGCGGAACATCGACGTGGACCGGCACGCCCGCGACCAGGAGGCCAAGCGCCGCGCCGCCTCGGGTGAGCCCCCGGTGGAACCGGACAATTCCTGACCTACCTGCGCAACTGACCGACGGAGCGTCAGATTGCTCACGGGTCTCGTCACCCGCCCGGCGCATTCGCGGTCCGGCCCCGGCGTGATCGGGTGTGCACAGCACATCTGCTGAACTTCGGGGGGAGTTTCCGATGTCCGACACTCTTGTCGTGGACAAGGCCGACGAGGCCACCTTTCTTGCTGATTCCGCCGTTCCGGATCTGGACGGTCTGCTGGGCGGCCTGCCCGACGTCCTCGGCGACGGCGACGGCGACGGCGTCGTCGTCAACGTCCTGGGCGGTGTCCTCGGGGGCGGTCTCGGGGACGGACTGGACCTCGGTGGGGTCCTGGACCTGGGCAGCCTGGACGGCACCCTGAGCAACGTGCTCGGGGGTCTGCCCGGCACCGTGGGTGGTGTCCTGACCGGTCTGGGTGAGCACCTCGACCACACGCTGGACGTCACGCTCGACCAGGTCACCGGCGTGACCGCGGCGCTGGGCCCGGTCCTGAGCCCGGTGCTCGACCCGGTCAGCGACGTCGTGGCGGGCATCACGTCCACGCTCGGCGTCACCGACGAGCTGCCCGCCCGGCTGTCGGCCCTGGCCGGCATCGCCGTCGTCGGCAGCGACTCGCTGCTGTCGAACCTGACCGAGCTGCTCGACTCCTCGCTCGGCCTCGACGGCGTGACGGGCGACCTGACCGACGTCGTCACCGTCGGCACGACCGAGGGCCCGACCGCGCTGACCGCGACGGCGGACAGCAGCAGCGACGCCACGACCGACCTGGTCAACGGCCTGCTCGCCGACGTCGCCGACACCACGAACCTGCCGGTCGGCGGCGACCTTGTCATCGGCCTGCAGGGCCTGGTCCACAACGTCGGCGAGACGGTCGACTCGACCGTCGCGGTCGTCCTGTCGGACAGCCTGGTGGCGCCGGTCGTGCCCACGTACGTCGACCACACCACCGACACGGTCGCGGAGGCCCTCGCCGACCCGAGCTCGCTCGACCTCGGTGCCGAGCTCGACTACACCCTGGGCACCGTCGACCGGCTGGTCGCGGACACGTCCACGGCGCTCGGCCTCAACCTGGACCTGGGCGGTCTGCTCGGCTGACCGGCCGCACTGCTCGTCCCGTCGCGGGTCGGTCGTCGCGTCAGCCGTAGCTGTACGCGACGATCGACACCGCGACGTAGTGCACGATCCAGGCCACGACGGTGAACGAGTGGAACACCTCGTGGAAGCCGAACCAGCGCGGTGACGGGTTCGGGCGCTTGAGCCCGTAGATGACGCCGCCGATGGAGTACAGGACGCCGCCGACGATCAGCAGCACGAAGGTCGCGACGCCGCCCTCGACGAGCTGGGGCACGAAGAACGCCGCGGTCCACCCGAGGATCAGGTAGGCCGGGGCGGAGAGCCAGCGCGCGGAGTGGATCCAGATCGAGCGCAGGATCACGCCGAGCGCCGCCCCGGTCCAGACGATCGCGAGCATGATCGTGCCGGTGCGGTCGTCGAGCAGGAGCAGCGCGAACGGCGTGTACGACGCCGCGATGATCAGGAAGATGTTCGCGTGGTCGATCCGTTTGAGGATCTCCGTCGTGCGCGGCCCCCAGGTGCCGCGGTGGTAGAGCGCGCTGATGCCGAACAGCAACGAGGCCGTGACGGCGAAGATTGCCGAGGCCAGGCGCGCGCGGGGCTCCTGCGGGATCGAGACGAGCACGATGCCGGCGATCACCGAGACCGGGAACGTGCCCAGGTGGAGCCAGCCGCGGAGCCGTGGCTTGACCGCGGCTTCCATGCGGTCGAAGACCTCGTTCACGGTCGCCAGGCTAGGGCACGTCTGTAGGGTGACCGATGTGGCCGGGAGTCGGGTGCGCGCACGGGTGAAGAGCGTGCTCTACCGGGCCTACGAACGCCGACTGACCGGGCGGTTGTCGACCGCCAAGGCGCCCCGGCACGTCGGCGTCATCCTCGACGGCAACCGGCGCTGGGCCAAGGCCGCCGGCGGACGTCCCGAGGAGGGGCACCAGGCCGGCGCGGACAAGATCCACGAGTTGCTGCGCTGGTCCGCGGACGCGGGCGTCGAGGTCGTCACGCTGTGGCTGCTCTCGACGGACAACCTGAGCCGGCCCGAGGCCGAGCTGCACCCGCTGCTGCGGATCATCGAGAACACCGTCAACGAGCTGGTCGAGGGCGGCTGGCGCGTGCACCCGGTCGGCGCCGTGGACCTGCTCCCGCCGGAGACCGCGCGCGTCCTGAAGTCGGCCGCGGACGCGACCGGCGACCGGGACGGCCTGCTGGTCAACGTCGCCATCGGGTACGGGGGCCGGCGTGAGATCGCCGACGCCGTCCGCTCACTGCTGCACGCGCACGCCGCGCAGGGGACCTCGATCGAGGAGCTCGCCGAGGTCATCGACGTCGAGCACATCGCCGAGCACCTCTACACGCGCGGTCAGCCGGACCCGGACCTGGTCATCCGCACGTCGGGGGAGCAGCGGCTGTCCGGGTTCCTGCTCTGGCAGAGCGCGCACTCGGAGTTCCACTTCTGCGACGCGTACTGGCCGGACTTCCGCCGCGTCGACTTCCTCCGTGCGCTGCGGGACTACGCCCGCCGGGATCGCCGCTTCGGTGGGTGACTGATCCACCTCGCCGGGTGTCCGAAAGCGGCGATGACTAGTCCTTTCGGGGGATTTCGTAACGGCCCGTTCATCCACATCCGGAGCCGGATCGCGTGTTCTTCCACGTGACACACAGGTCGCGGTCCTACCGTGAAGAACATCGGACGGCACCCTGCCGTCCGGCCGGAAGGGTCCTCGTTGCACGATCGCAGCGAAAGACACGGGCAGCCGGTCACACCGGCCCCGGATGCTTCTGCTGGGTGCTGTGCTCTCGGAAGAGAGGGCCGGTACCGGGCCCTCGGACTCGCGGTGCCGGCTCGATGCCAGTCCCCGCGCAGCGGCGGTATCCCGCTCGCGTTCGGAGCGCCCCGTGGCCAACGTCTCTCGTCGTCGCCCGCCCAGGACTGCTCGTCGCACCTATGTCCTGGACACCAGCGTTCTGCTCTCCGACCCCCGGGCGATGACCCGGTTCGCTGAGCACGAGGTCGTCATCCCGATCGTGGTCATCACCGAACTGGAAGGGAAGCGGCACCACCCCGAACTCGGATACTTCGCACGTACGGCACTGCGCATCCTCGACGAGCTCCGCATGGAGCACGGCCGCCTCGACTCACCGCTGCCGGTGAACGACGAGGGCGGCACGTTGATCGTCGAGCTCAACCACAGCGACGTCTCGGTGCTGCCGGCGGGCTTCCAGCTCGGCGACAACGACACCCGGATCCTCGCCGTGGCGCGCAATCTCGCGGCGGAGAGTCGCGAGGTCACGCTGGTCTCCAAGGACCTGCCGATGCGGGTCAAGGCGTCCGCCGTCGGGCTGATGGCGGAGGAGTACCACGCCGACCTGCCCGTCGAGGCGGGCTGGACCGGCCTCGCCGAGATCGAGGTGCCGGCCGCGACGCTCGACGCGATGTACGCCGGCGAGAGCGCGGTGGTGGAGGACGCGCAGGACCTGCCCTGCCACACGGGCCTGGTGCTGCTCTCGGACCGCGGGTCCGCACTCGGGCGGGTGCTGCCCGACAAGAGCGTCCGGCTGATCAAGGGTGACAAGGACGCGTTCGGTCTGCGCGGACGTTCCGCCGAGCAGCGCATCGCGCTGGATCTGTTGCTGGACAACGAGATCGGCATCGTCTCGATCGGCGGTCGCGCCGGTACCGGTAAGTCGGCGCTCGCGTTGTGCGCGGGTCTCGAGGCCGTGATGGAGCGTCGCCTGCACCGCAAGGTCGTCATCTTCCGGCCGCTGTACGCGGTCGGTGGCCAGGAGCTCGGGTACCTCCCGGGCACCGAGGCCGAGAAGATGGGCCCCTGGGCGCAGGCCGTGTTCGACACCCTCGGCGCGCTGGTCGCGCCCGAGGTCGTCGAGGAAGTGATGGCTCGCGGGATGCTCGAGGTTCTGCCGCTCACACACATCCGCGGCCGGTCCCTCCACGACGCGTTCGTCATCGTCGACGAGGCCCAATCCCTCGAGCGGAACGTCCTTCTGACGGTCCTTTCGCGAATCGGCGCCGGCTCCCGCGTCGTGCTCACCCACGACGTCGCCCAGCGCGACAACCTCCGCGTCGGTCGCCACGACGGCGTCGTCGCGGTGGTCGAGACGCTGAAGGGTCACCCGCTCTTCGCGCACGTCACGCTCACCCGGTCCGAGCGTTCCCCGATCGCGGCGCTCGTCACCGAGATGCTGGAGACGCCGCTCGACGCGGCCTGATCTCCCGCTTGCGTCCGAAGAAGTGGCTGCAATAGCAGCCACTTCTTCGGACGTCAGGGGTGCGTCATTCGCATGACGTCGAGAGCGGCGTCGAGGTCCGCGCTGCTGATGCGGCCCGACTCGACGTGGCCGCGGGCCTCGACGACGTCCCGGATCGTCCGTCGTTCCTTCACGGACTGCTTGACGATGCTCGCGACCTCCTCGTAGCCGAGGTGGGAGTTCAGCGGGGTCGCGACGGACGGGGACGACTCGGCGAACTCGCGGCAGCGCTCGACGTCGGCCTCGATGCCGTCGACGCAGCGGTCCGCGAACAGGCGGCTGACGTTGGTGAGCAGCCGGATCGAGTTGAGCGTGTTGCGTGCGAGCATCGGCAGCATGACGTTGAGCTCGAAGTTGCCGGCCGCGCCGCCGAACGCGACGGCCGCGTCGTTCCCGATCACCTGGGCGCAGACCATCGCGAGCGCCTCGGGCACGACCGGGTTCACCTTGCCCGGCATGATCGAGCTGCCCGGCTGCAGGTCGGGGAGGTGGATCTCGGCGAGGCCGGTGCGCGGGCCCGAGCCCATCCACCGGATGTCGGTGGAGATCTTGTAGAGCCCGACCGCGATGGTGCGTAGCTGGCCGGAGAGCTCGACGAGCCCGTCCCGTGCCCCCTGGGCCTCGAAGTGGTCGCGAGCCTCGGTGAGGGGGAGCCCGGTGGTCCGCGCGAGTTCGGCGATCACCTTTGCCGAGAACCCGGGCGGGGTGTTGATGCCGGTGCCGACCGCAGTCCCCCCGAGCGGGAGCTCCGCGACTCGCGGGAGCGTCGCCGACAGCCGCTCGATGCCGTAGCGCACCTGCGCCGCGTACCCGCCGAATTCCTGACCCAGCGTCACAGGCGTCGCGTCCATGAGGTGCGTGCGACCGGACTTCACGACCTCGCGCCATTCGTCGCGCTTGCGTTCCAGCGCGGTCGCGAGGTGCTCGAGGGCCGGGATGAGGTCGTGCGTCACGGCGTCGGTCGCGGCGACGTGGATCGAGGACGGGAACACGTCGTTGCTCGACTGGCTCGCGTTGACGTGATCGTTGGGGTGGACCTTGTCGCCGAGGCGCTCGGTCGCGAGCGTCGCGATGACTTCGTTGGTGTTCATGTTCGACGACGTCCCGGACCCGGTCTGGAACACGTCGACGGGGAAGTGGTCGTCCCACTGTCCGTCGGCCACCTCCGTCGCCACCGACGCGATGGCCTCCGCCATCGAAACCGGGATCACCCCGAGCTCGGCGTTCACCGTCGCCGCCGCGGCCTTGATCAGCCCGAGCGCCCGGATGTGCCGCCGCTCCAGCCGCTCCCCGGAGATCGGGAAGTTCTCCACCGCCCGCTGCGTCTGGGCGGCGTACTTCGCCCCCGCCGGCACCCGCACTTCCCCCATCGAGTCGTGCTCGACCCGGAACCCGCTGTCCCCGTTGCTCGCCGTCGTCGCCATGCCCCCATCCTTCCCCCCTTGCGTCCGAAGAAGTGGTCGCTATTGCAGCCACTTCTTCGGACGTTGCGGGTTGTCCACAGGGGTGGCGGCAGCGAAAGCCGATGTCGACGACGATGTGCCGCCATGGGGGAGATCACCGCGGCCCGACGCCGGCAGGCGCGCCGCCGACGCATTGCCGCCGCCGCGAAGCCACAGGCGGGGGTGCTCAGCCTGACCCAGCTCTACGGGATGGGCGTGGAGCGGTGGGATCTGCGTGCGGAGGTCCGGGCCGGCCGATGGCGCCGGTGGGGGAAGCAGACCGTGCGCGTGGCCGACGGTGATCCGGCGGTCGCCGTGCTGTGGCGGGCGCTGTTCGAGGTGTCACCGCTGGCCGTCCTCGACGGGGTCACGGCGCTGCAGGTGGCCGGGCTGAAGACGATCACCGCGGACGCCATCCACGTCGCCGTGCCGAAGTCCTCGCGGCCACGACGGTGCCGCGGGGTGGTGGTGCACGAGACGCGCCGCTACGAGGCGTCGTCCGTCGTCGACGACGGCATCCCGCGGATGCAGCCCGCGACCGCCGCAGTCCACGCCGCACTGTGGGCGCGGACCTCCCGGCAGGCCGCGCTGTTCGTCCTCGCGTCCGCGCAGCAGCGGTTGTTCACGCTCGAGGAATTCGGGGTCGAGGTCGAGAAGATCCGCCGGGACCGGCGACGTGGCCTGATCCGGCAGCTGTACGCCGAACTGGCCGGCGGCATCGAGGCTCTCGGGGAGCGGGACTTCGCCCGGCTCTGCCGCCGCCGGGGGCTCCCGCCGCCGACGCGACAGCTGCGCCGGCAGACCCCGAGCGGCACGTGGGTCTACGACACGGTCTGGGAGCAGTACGGCGTCACCGCGGAGATCAACGGGTCGCAGCACCTCGAACCCGAGCAGATGCTGCGGGACGCGCTGAAGCAGAACGAGCGACGCCTCGACGGCCACGTCGTCATCGAGATCCCGAACGTGGCGCTCCGCGTCGACCCCGAGCCTTACTTCGACCAGCTGGAGGCGGCGCTCCGCCGGGGTGGCTGGCGCGGGGCTGCTTAACGCCGACGTCCGAAGATGTGGCTGCAATAGCAGCCACATCTTCGGACGCAAGGTTGCTTGTCGTTACTCCGCGGCGTCGAGGGCGGCGGCGACGCGGCGGTGGGCCTCCCAGATCTCCTCGGGGAGCCCGTCGAACTGCTTGAGGTGGTCTTCGCGGAAGCCCATCTCCTGACGCCAACGGGCGACGTCGATGGAGAGGATCCGGTCGAGGTCCTCGGGGGTGACCTGGACGCCGGTGAGGTCGAGCTCGTCCTTCTTCGGCAGGATGCCGACCGGGGTCTCGACGCCGGAGACCTCGCCGTTCTTGAGCTGCATGAGCCACAGGAGCGGACGGAGGTTGTCGCGGTAGCCCGGCCACAGGAAGCGGCCGTCCTCGCCACGCTGGAACCAGTTCACGTGGGCGAAGATCGGCTTGTCCTTCGCGGCGCCGACGATCTTCAGCCAGTGCGCGGCGTAGGCCGCCTCCGGGTACGACATGAACGGACGCATCGACATCGGGTCGTAGCGGAGCTGACCGTCGACGCCCTCGGCGGCGAAGGTGGCCTCGGCGCCCAGCGTCAGGCCGTCGTAGACGCCCTCGGCGAGGTCGGTGATCGCGCGGATCAGCGGCTCGCGGTCACGGGTGCGGCCACCGAAGATGATCGCGTCGATCGGGACGCCCTGGGGCTCCTCGAAGTCCGAGGCGATGTTCGGGACCTTCGACAGCGTCGTGGTGAACCGGCTGTTCGGGTGCGCCCACGGCTCGGTGTTGCCCGGCTCGCGGTCCGCGATCGGGTTGCCCTTCCAGTCCAGCCAGCCGTCGACCGGGGACGGCGGGTTCTTGGTGCGGCCCTCCCACCAGACCTCCTGGGTCTGCGGGTTGTAGGCGACGTTGGTGAAGATCGCGCCGCTGCCCGGCTGGATCGAGCCCAGCGCGGTCGGGTTGGTCGTCTCGTTCGTGTCCTTGGCGACGCCGAAGACACCGAACTCCGGGTTCATCGCGTAGAGCTTGCCGTCCTCGCCGACCCACAGCCACGCGATGTCGTCGCCGTAGAACTCGACGTGGTAGCGGTCGCCGAGGTCGTCCGGCGCCAGCATCATCGCGAGGTTGGTCTTGCCCGACGCCGACGGGAAGCCACCGCAGATGTGGTACTTGCGGCCGGTCTGCTTGTCGGTGATGCCGATGAGCATGAACTGCTCGGAGAGGAACTGACCCGACGCCCAGCCGTCGTAGGCGGCCTGACGCAGACCGTGGGCGATCTTGCCGAGCAGGGCGTTGCCGCCGTAGGACGAGCCGAAGTGCAGGATCGTCCGCTCGTCGGCGACGGTGACGAAGTAGCGCTTGTCGTCCGGGGTGCCCTGGCCGAGGTTCGGCAGGTCGCCGGTGACGTGGACGGCGCGGACGAAGCTGTTCGGGTCCTGCAGGTTCTCGATGTACTCCACGCCGACGCGCGCCATGCGGATCATGTGCAGCACGACGGGGCGGTTGTCGGTGACCTGCACGCCGGCGGCGAAGCGCTCGAGCGGCGAGGCCGGCTGCGACATCAGGTAGGGGATGACGTACATCGTCTTGCCGGCCATGGCACCGCGCATGTTCTCCTTCTGGAGCGCGGTCATCTCGGCGGCGGGACGCCAGTTGTTGTACGTGCCGGCGTCGGCGGGGTTGTTGGTGGCGACGATCGTGCGCTCCTCGGAGCGCGCCGTGTCCTTGAAGTAGCTGCGGGAGTAGTAAAGGCCCTCACCCGCGGGCAGCAGCTCGCCCGCTTCGAGGGCCTCGGAGATCAGGCGCGCGTCGTCGGCGGCGGAGACGACCTCGACGCGCTCCGCGCCGGTGTGCTCCGCCCAGTACTTCACATACTCACGAACGTGCTGGTTCTTGAGGCCGGCCGCGTCCAGCGCCGCCTCGACATCTGCCACCGTGTTAGCCACCGGATGTTCAGCCCTCTCGAAAGCTGTCGGCTCACGCCGCCGCGCCCTGCGTCATCACAGGCGGCGGGATCGTGCGTCAGGCTAGGAGACGGCGCCGCTTGTTTCGGAGCCGGGTCCGCGGTTGCACTCCTGAGTCGCGGACTCAGTTGCCGGACGATCACCCCGGGTGAGTTCACGCCAGGACCACGTCGGCAGAAACCGGCGACAACGGTGGTGCGCCGGTCGGAACACAACACTACCGTCACCGATCCGGTCTCTCGACCGCAAGATTTCCGGTGTTCGCCGTGTTTGCACGGGACGGGGACAAGGTTTTTGCGTCCGCGGCCCCGATCTCGTCGCCGTCGAGAACACGTGACGCCCCACCCGTCACAGGGGGGAGGCGTCAGCCGCGGACGCCGAGGGAGATCGGGACCGCGGTGTCGGCGGGGGCGAAGAAGTCGTTGCCCTTGTCGTCGACGACGATGAACGCGGGGAAGTCCTCGATCTCGATGCGCCAGACCGCTTCCATGCCGAGCTCGGGGTATTCGAGGACCTCGACCTTGCGGATGCAGTCCTGGGCGAGACGGGCGGCGGGGCCGCCGATCGAGCCGAGGTAGAACCCGCCGTGCTTGGCGCAGGCCTCGGTGACCTGCTTCGAGCGGTTGCCCTTGGCCAGCATGATCATGGAGCCGCCGGCGGCCTGGAACTGGTCGACGTAGGAGTCCATGCGCCCCGCGGTCGTCGGGCCGAACGAACCGGTCGCGTAGCCCTCGGGGGTCTTCGCCGGGCCGGCGTAGTAGACCGCGTTGTCGCGCAGGTAGTCGGGCATCGGCTCGCCCGCGTCGAGGCGCTCCTTGATCTTGGCGTGCGCGATGTCGCGCGCCACGACCAACGAGCCGGTCAGCGAGAGTCGCGTCTTCACCGGGTACTTCGTCAGCTCGGCGAGGATCTCGGCCATCGGCCGGTTCAGGTCGATCTTCACGACTCCACCATCGACGCCGGCGGAGTCCAGCTGCTCCTCCGTCACGTCGGGAAGGAAGCGGGCCGGGTCGCGCTCGAGTTGCTCGAGGTAGATGCCCGACGGGGTGATCTTGCCGAGCGCCTGGCGGTCGGCCGAGCACGAGACCGCGATCGCGACCGGGCACGACGCCCCGTGGCGGGGGAGCCGGATCACGCGGACGTCGTGGCAGAAGTACTTGCCGCCGAACTGGGCGCCGATGCCGGTGGCGCGGGTCAGTTCGAGGACCTTCTCCTCGAACTCGACGTCGCGGAACCCGTGCGCGCCCATCGAGCCCGACGTCGGGAGCGTGTCGAGGTACTTGGCGGAGGCGTACTTCGCCGTCTTCAGCGCGAACTCCGCGCTGGTGCCGCCGATGACGATCGCGAGGTGGTACGGCGGGCAGGCCGCGGTCCCGAGCGAGCGGATCTTCTCGTCCAGGAACGTGAGCATGGATTTCTCGTTCAGGACGGCCTTGGTCTCCTGGTACAGGTAGCTCTTGTTCGCCGAGCCACCGCCCTTGGCCATGAACAGGAACTTGTACTGCTGGCCGTGCGCCGGGTCGTCGTCCGCGTAGAGCTCGATCTGCGCCGGCAGGTTGGAGCCGGTGTTCTTCTCCTCCCACAGCGTCAGCGGCGCGAGCTGGGAGTAGCGCAGGTTGAGCTTGGTGTACGCGTCGTACACGCCGCGGGAGATCGCCTCGCCGTCGCCCCCGCCGGTGAGTATCCGCTCCCCGCGCTTGCCCATGACGATCGCGGTGCCGGTGTCCTGGCACATCGGCAGGACACCGGCGGAGGCGATGTTCGCGTTCTTCAGCAGGTCGCGGGCGACGAACTTGTCGTTGCCCGAGGCCTCGGGGTCGTCGAGAATCCGCCGCAGCTGCGCCAGGTGGGCCGGGCGCAGGTAGTGCGCGATGTCGTGCATCGCCTCCGCGGTCAGCAGCTGCAGCGCCTCCGGCGCGACCCGCAGGAATTCCGTCCCGCCGAGGTCGACGACCTCGACGCCCTCCGTGCTGAGGAGCCGGTACTCCGTCGGGTCGGCGCCGATCGGCAGCAGGTCGGAGTACACGAACTCAGGCATGAAGATCTCCAGGCGGTGGGCAGCCCCGCCAGGATAAAAGTGCGCCCGACCTGCGCAGAAATCGGCTGTGCCGGGACTGGGCCCAGGCGACGGAGCTAGTCGAAGTCGACCAGCGAGTAGTTCCGCAGCTTCGCCAGCAGGTGGGTGCTCTCGATCTTCCGGATCGTCCCGGACTTCGAGCGCATGACCAGCGAATGCGTCATCGCCGAGCCCGCGCGGTACCGGACGCCGCGGAGCAGCTCGCCGTCGGTGATGCCGGTCGCGACGAAGAAGCAGTTGTCGCCCCGGACCAGGTCGTCGGTCGTGAGCACCGCGTCGAGGTCGAGGCCGGCGTCGATCGCCTTCGCCCGCTCGTCGTCGTCGGTCGGCCACAGCCGGCCCTGGATCATGCCGCCGATGCACTTGATCGCGCAGGCCGCGATGATCCCCTCCGGGGTGCCGCCGACGCCCATCAGCAGGTCGACGCCGGTGCCCTCGGTGGCCGCCATGATCGCGCCGGCGACGTCGCCGTCGGTGAGGAACTTGATGCGGGCGCCGGTCTCGCGGATCTCGGCGGCCAGCTTCTGGTGCCGCTCGCGGTCGAGCAGGACGACCGTGACGTCGTGGACGTCGGAGTTCTTCGCCTTCGCGACCAGGCGGATGTTCTGCGCGACCGGAAGGCGGATGTCGACCAGGTCCGCGGCCTCGGGACCGGTGACGAGCTTGTCCATGTAGAACACCGCGGACGGGTCGTACATGGTCCCGCGCTCGGCGACGGCGAGGACCGAGAGCGCGTTGTTCATGCCCATCGCGGTCAGGCGGGTGCCGTCGATCGGGTCGACGGCGACGTCGCACTCCGGACCCGAGCCGTCCCCGACCTTCTCGCCGTTGAACAGCATGGGCGCCTCGTCCTTCTCGCCCTCGCCGATGACCACGACGCCGTTCATCGACACGGTGCCGATGAGCTGGCGCATCGCGTTCACGGCCACGCCGTCCGCGCCGTTCTTGTCGCCGCGGCCGACCCACCGGCCGGCGGCCATCGCGGCCGCCTCGGTCACCCGGACGAGCTCCAGGGCGAGGTTCCGGTCGGGGGCCTCCGTGCTGACCCGCAGGTCGGCGGGGATGTCGGACTCGGTCATCGCTGGTCCTCCTCGGCAGTCTTCGCAATCGCGGCGTCGAGTCGGGCGCGCGCCCCGTCGAGGCGGTCCCGGCAGACCGCGGCCAACTTCTCGCCGCGCTCCCACAGCGCCAGGGACTCCTCGAGCGTCAGATTTCCCGCTTCGAGCCTGGCGACGATCTCGGTGAGGGCGTCCCGGGCTGCTTCGTACCCCGGTTCGGCACCGAGTTCGTACCCAGGTTCCGAAGCAGGATCCTTCTTGGCCGCCATGACAAGAACCCTAGTGAGCGGCGGAACCCTCGGCTGCGGCGGTCGCGACGAGCGTGCCCCCGGCCAGGCGCAGCGCCAGCGCCTCACCCGCGGTGGCCTCGGCCGGATCGCGCAGCACACTGCCGTCCGCGCGCTGGACGATCGCGTACCCGCGCTCCAACGTCGCGGCGGGAGACAGGGCCCGCACACGCTCCTGGCGGTGCTGCAGGTCGTCGGTCGCCCGGTCGAGCAGGTGGCGCAGGCAGCGGCGGGCCCGGTCGCGGAGGTCGTCGACCTGCTGGGCGTGCCGGCGCAGCCCCGCGGCGGGGTCGGCGAGCACCGGGCGGCTGCACAGCCCCGCGAGGACCGCCTCCTCCCGGGTCAGCCGCGACTCGACCGCGCGGCGGGCCCGGCGGGCGAGGCCGTCGATCAGCGCCTGCTGCTCCGCGACGTCGGGGACGACGAGCTTGGCGGCGTCGGTCGGCGTCGAGGCGCGGACGTCGGCGACGAAGTCGACCAGCGGGTTGTCCTGCTCGTGCCCGATCGCGCTGACCACCGGGGTCCGGGCGGACGCGACCGCGCGCACGAGCGTCTCGTCCGAGAACGGCAGCAGGTCCTCGACGGACCCGCCCCCGCGCGCGAGCACGATGACCTCGATCTCGGGGTCGGCGTCGAGGGACGCAAGCGCGTCGAGGATCTCCGACACCGCGTACGGGCCCTGGACGGCGACCTCACGGACGTCGAACTCCACGGCCGGCCACCGGCGCCGCGCGTTGGTCAGGACGTCCCGCTCGGCGGCGCTCGCCCGCCCGCAGATCAGGCCCACGCGGTGCGGCAGGAACGGCAGCGGCCGCTTGCGGCGGGCGTCGAACAGCCCCTCGGCGGCCAGGACGCGGCGCAGGTGCTCCAACCGGGCCAGCAGCTCGCCGAGCCCGACGGTGCGGATCGCCTCGGCCGCGAACGACACCGATCCGCGCGGGACGTAGAAGCTCGGCCGGCCGAAGACGACGATCCGCGAGCCGTCCTCGACCGGCGGGACGACGTCGTCGAACAGCGCCCGGGAGCAGGTGACCTGGAGGCTGACGTCCGCGATGGGGTCGCGGAGAGTGACGAAGATCGTCGACGCGCCGGGGCGGCGGGTCACCTGCGTCACCTGGCCCTCGACCCAGACCCGCCCCAGCCGGGCGATCCACTGACCGATCAGGTGGGCGACGGTCCGCACCGGGACGGGCTTCTCCGCGGTGGTTTCCAGGGGCACCCGAACAGCCTAAGGCGGGGGTCGTTGCCGACCTGTTATCCCGCGCAATCCGGGACATTTGCGCCGGTCAGAGCGATGATCATGGTCTTACATCACGGTCCGGTTGCGGCCGCGCCAACTTTTGGGGGGTTGGATCGGCGCGGCCGTTGTGACTCCGGGTGGCGGGGCGCAAGGATGTGTCACGTGTTGCTCCAGGTGTCGGACCTCACAGTCCGTTACGGCCGAACCATCCAGGGCCTTGCCGATGTCGACGTCGACGTGCCCGAGGGGTCGGTGACGGCTGTCCTGGGCGCCAACGGGGCCGGGAAGTCGACGCTGCTGCGGGCGATCTCCGGCACGCTCCCGTTGCACCGCGGCAAGGTCGCGCAGGGCAAGGTCACCCTCGAGGGACGGGACATCACCCGGCTCGACCCGGCGGAGATCGTCGCCGCCGGCGTCGTCCAGGTGCCCGAGAACCGGCAGATCTTCGCCACGATGACCGTGGAGGAGAACCTGCGCGCCGGCGCGCTGATCGTGCCCAAGGACAAGCGCGGGCCGGCCCGGGACCGGGTCTACGAACTCTTCCCCCGGTTGCAGGAGCGCCGCACCCAGCGCGCGGGCCTGCTCTCCGGCGGTGAGCAGCAGATGCTGGCGATGGGCCGCGCGCTGATGTCGAGCCCGAAGCTCCTGCTGCTCGACGAGCCGTCCCTCGGCCTGGCGCCGAAGATGATCACCCTGATCGGCGAGATCATCGCCGAGATCAACGCGAGCGGCACCGCCGTCCTGCTCGTCGAGCAGAACGCCGCGATGGCCCTCAAGGTCGCGCAGAACGTCGTCGTGCTGGAGGTCGGCCGCCTCGCGCTGACCGGCACCGCCGCCCACGTCAAGGATTCGCCCGAGCTCGCCGCGCTCTACCTCGGCGGCCACGGCGACTCGCACGAGAGTGACGAACAGTCAGGTGACGCCGGGGCTGAGGCCTCGCGGACCCCCGTCGCCCGCCGGACGCTCTCGAAGTGGCAGGGCTGAGATGGTGACTCCCGCCCTCGCGGTCGACGGCCTCGCGCTCAGCTTCGGCGGCGTCAAGGCGCTCGACCAGGTTTCGTTCGCGGTCGCGCCCGGCACCATCCACGCGCTGATCGGCCCCAACGGCGCCGGCAAGTCGACGTGCTTCAACGTGATCTCCGGCGTCTACCGCGCCGACTCCGGCACGGTCTCGGTCAACGGCACCGACGTCACCGGCCTGCGGCCGCACCAGCTCGCGACCCGCGGGCTCGGCCGGTCGTTCCAGAACCTCGCGCTCTCGATGCACTCGACCGTGCTCGACAACGTCATGCTCGCTCGCCACTGCCGCACCCGCGGCGGGTTCCTCGCCGCCGGGGCGCGCTGGCCGTCGATGGTGGCCGAGCAGCGCAAGCACTCGGCCCGCGCGGTCGAGATCTGCGAGTTCCTCGGCATCGAACGACTGCTGCACGCCCCCGTCGGCGGTCTGTCGTACGGCGACGCGAAGCGCGTCGACCTCGCCCGCGCGCTCGCCACCGAGCCGGAGGTGCTGCTGCTCGACGAGCCGGCCGCCGGCATGAACGCGGGCGAGACCGCCGAGGTCGCCGAGCTGATCAAGGTCGTCCGTGAGGCGCTGGACATCTCGATCCTCCTCGTCGAGCACGACATGACGCTCGTCATGGGCGTCGCCGACCGCATCACGGTCCTCGACTTCGGGAAGGTCGTCGCGGACGGCCCGCCGGCCGAGGTGCGCAACGACCCGGAGGTCATCCGGGCCTACCTGGGAGAGCAGGACTAGCTGATGGAGACCTTCATCCAGGTCGTCGTCAACGGCCTCGGCAAGGGCGCGGTGTACGCACTGCTGGCCCTCGGGTTCGTGATCATCTTCAAGGCCAGCGGTGTCCTGAACTTCGCCCACGGCTCGTTCGTGCTTCTCGGCGGCTATGTCACCTACCGCACGCAGGAGGACCTCGGCTTCACCCTGTCGGCGATCCTCGGCGTGGCCACCGCCGGTCTCGGTGCGCTGATCATCGAGCGGGTGCTGGTGGCTCGACGGCCGCTGGCCGACCCGATCGCGCTGGCGCTGCTGACCATCGGCGTCGACGTGATCATGACCGAGGAGATCATCCGTCGCCTCGGTCTCGAGATTCCCTTCCTCGGCAGGCCCTACGACGGCAAGCCGATCAACGTGGGCGACGTGACGTTCTTCCGCACGCAACTGATCGCGATCGCGGTCGGCGCCGTCCTCGTGACCCTGTTCTTCCTCGCCTTCCGCTACACCGGCTGGGGCGTCGCGATGCGCGCCCAGGCCGAGAACCGCGAGGCGGCGGCACTCATGGGGATCCGCCGCGGGCGGGTCACCGCCACGGCGTGGATCATCGGTGGCGTCCTCGCGGGTGTCGCGGTGCTGTTCCTCGCGACGCAGGACTTCTCCGGCTCGGGTCTGTCCCGTGGCACGCACGCGATCGCGTTGGTGGCGTTCCCCGCTGCGATCATCGGCGGCCTCGACTCCACCGGCGGCGCGATCCTCGGGGGCGCGATCGTCGGCCTGACCGAGGCGCTCTCCGCCCAGTACGTCTCGTTCGAGTTCTCCAAGGTGGCCGTGTACTTCGTGATGCTCGCGGTCCTCATCGTCGCGCCGAGCGGCATCTTCGGCACCCGGGAGCGAACACGTGTCTGACGAGACCCTGACCGCCGACCCGCCGGCGGAGGCCGCGACGCATCGCGGTCGCGGCGGAGGCCTGGACGTGGCGACGCTGTTCCGCTGGGGCGTGCGGCTCGTCATCGCGATTCTCGTACTGACGCCGCCGTTCTACTTCGAGCCCTCGTGGTTGCGCGTCGGCCAGTACGTGATGATCGGCGCCGTCGGCGCCATCGGCCTCACGCTGCTGACCGGCCAGGCTGGGCAGCTGTCCCTGGCGCACCCGTTCTTCATGTTCGTCGGCGGCACCACGTACTGCGTGCTCGGCAGCGAGGACGCTCCCGGCAAGTTCGGGGTCGGTCTGCCCTCGCTGGTCGCACTGGTCGGCGCCATCGCCGTGACGGCCGCGCTGGGCATGGCCTTCGCTCCGGTCTCCGCGCGCGTCAAGGGCGTGTACCTGGGTGTCGCCACGCTGTCGCTCGTCTACGTCGGGCTGTACCTCGGGCAGCAGTGGACCTCGCTGTCCGGCGGTACCGCCAGCGGCCGTCCCTCGCCGGACCTGAACCTGTTCGGCCTGCACACGCTTCGGGCGGAGCCGGAGATCACGCTGTTCGGCACGGAGCTGGAGCGCGAGCACCGGGTGTGGTTCCTGTTCGCCCTCATCCTGCTGATCGCCTACCTGCTCGCGGTCGGTGCGGTGCGCAGCCGCCCGGGCCGGGCCTGGCGCGCGATCCGCGACAGCGAGTCCGCGGCGTCCGCGCTCGGCGTGAACGTCAAGCGGGTGCGCGCGGAGGCGTTCGCGATCTCCTCGGCCTACGCCGGCCTGGCCGGCGTCATGACCGTCATGTGGTACCGCCTGCTGAAGCCGGACGAGAGCGAGTTCGCCGGCACGTACAGCATCGTCGTCGCCATCGCGTTCCTCGCGATGATCCTGATCGGCGGGCTCGGTTCGGTGGGCGGCGCCATCGCCGGCGCGGCACTCGTGTTCGGGCTGCCCGGCGCGCTCACGCTGATGATCGGCGGCTCGGAGATGTTCGGCACCTCCGGCGCGCACGCGATCACCCCCACGATCTTCACGGCATTCGTCTACGGGGCTGCGATCATCCTGGTCGTCCTCTTCGAGCCCGGTGGCCTCGCAGCCCTGGGTCGCCGGCTGAAGATGACGTTCGCCCGAACGCAGCTTGGTTCCACGCTCCTGTCCCCGAAAGGAAGCTGAACTCGATGCGCAGATCCCTGAAGGTTCCTGCTCTGTTCCTGGCCGGGGCTCTCGCCCTCGCCGCCTGCGGCGGTGGTGACGACGAGGCCTCCTCCGACGGTGGGACCGGTGCCGACGGCGTCAAGGGTGGTCCCGGCATCACCGACGACGCCATCACCCTGGGCGTCATGACGGACCTGACCGGTCCGTTCAAGGACTTCAGCACCACGCTGCAGGCCGGCCACAAGATGTGGGTGGACGAGGTCAACGCCGCGGGCGGCGTCTGCAACCGGCAGATCAAGCTCGAGACGCTGGACCACGGCTACAAGGCCGACACGGCCACCATCCAGTTCCCCGACCTGGAGCCCAAGGTCGCGGGCTTCATGGAGCTCCTCGGATCGCCGGTCATCGCTGCGCTCAAGACCGACATCAACGACAAGCAGGTCACCACCATGGCGGTGTCCTGGAGCTCCGAACTGCTCGACCAGCCCTACGTGATCATCGTCGGCACCACCTACGACCTCGAGATGATCAACGGCCTCGACTACCTGCTCGAGAAGGGTGACATCAAGAAGGGCGACACCGTCGGACACATCTACATCGAGGGTGAGTACGGTGGCAACGGCCTTGCCGGTGCCCGCTACTTCGCCAAGGAGAACGACATCAAGCTCTCCGAGGCCAAGGTCACCTCGACCGACACCGACATGAAGAGCATCGTCACCAAGTTCAAGGGTGAGGGTGTCAAGGCCATCGCGCTGACGACCTCGCCGGCGCAGACCGCCTCGGCGGCCTCGAACAACGTCCAGCTCGGTCTGAACGTGCCGATGGTCGGCAACGGCCCGGTGTTCGCGCCGGCCCTGCTGGACACCCCGGCGGCGAACGCGCTGAGCAAGCTCTACGTCGTCGCCTCGGCCGTTCCGTACACCTCGCCGCTGCCCAAGGCCAAGGAGCTGGCCAAGCAGTTCGAGGAGGAGAACCCGGACATCAAGCCGAGCTTCACCGTGCAGTACGGCTACGCGCAGGGCCTGATCTGGGGTCAGATCCTCACCAAGGCCTGCGAGTCGAAGGACCTGAGCCGCGACGGCATCAACGCCGCGCTCAAGGCCAGCGACAACATCACCACCGAGAAGCTGGTCTCCGACCTCGACTTCTCGAAGCCCGGCTCGCCGTCCTCGCGTGACGTCTACATCGCGCAGGTCGACAAGGGCACCAAGGGTGGCCTGAAGCAGGTTCAGGGTCTGAAGGTCGGCAAGGACGCCAAGACCTACAAGGCTCCGCACGAGGGCATGTGATCCTGCTCCGCGGCTGAGCTGAGCTCCACGAGCTGATCCGGCGGCCGTCTCCCCCGATCGGGGGGAGGCGGCCGCCGGCCGTTTCCGGCCCCGGACCGGCAACGGTTATCGTCGCGGAATGGCTGTGGACCGCTTGCTCCCGACGGAAGAGGCGCGCGACCTGATCGCGCTGACCCGCGACTTCGCGGACAACGAGCTCGCCTCGCGGGTCGATGCCTGCGAGAAGAACGAGACTTACCCGGACGGCCTGTTCGCCAAGATGGCCGAGGTCGGGCTGCTGGGCCTGCCGTACCCGGAGGAGTGGGGCGGCGGCGGACAGCCGTACGAGGTCTACCTCCAGGTGCTCGAAGAGCTCGCCGCCCGCTGGGCCGCGGTCGCGGTCGCCACCAGCGTCCAGGCGCTCTCGATCCACCCCGTCTTCAAGTTCGGCACGCCCGCCCAGCAGGAGCGGTGGCTGCCGGACATGTGCGCCGGCAAGCTGATCGGCGGCTACAGCCTCTCCGAGCCCCAGGCGGGCTCGGACGCCGCGGCGCTGATCTGCAAGGCCGAGAAGACCGAGACCGGCTTCCGCGTCACCGGCACCAAGGCGTGGATCACCCACGGCGGCGTCGCCGACTACTACGCGCTGTTCGCCCGCACCGGCGAGGGCTCGCGCGGCATCTCCTGCTTCGTCGGGCCCGGCCAGGCCGAGGGCCTGTCGTTCGGCAAGCCCGAGGAGAAGATGGGCCTGCACGCGGTTCCGACCACGACCGCCTTCTACGACGGCGTCGAGCTCGAGGCGGACCGCCTGATCGGCGCCGAGGGCCAGGGGCTGGAGATCGCGTTCAGCGCCCTCGACGCCGGACGCCTCGGCATCGCCGCCTGCGCGACCGGGCTCGCCCAGGCCGCGCTCGACGCCGCCGTCGCGTACGCGAACGAGCGCACGACGTTCGGCCGCAAGATCGTCGACCACCAGGGCCTCGGGTTCCTGCTCGCCGACATGGCCGCCGCCGTCGACTCCGCCCGCGCGACCTACCTCGACGCGGCCCGCCGCCGCGACGCCGGCCGCCCGTACAGCCGCGCCGCCTCCGTCGCGAAGCTCGTCTGCACCGACGCCGCGATGAAGGTGACCACCGACGCCGTCCAGGTCTTCGGCGGCTACGGCTACACCCGGGACTTCCCGGTCGAGCGCTACATGCGCGAGGCCAAGATCATGCAGATCTTCGAGGGGACGAACCAGATCCAGCGCCTCGTCATCTCCCGCGGCCTCGCCTCTCCCTCCCGCTGACCCCCCGACCCCGCCCCGGCGCCCTGTCGGTAGAGGGTGTCACCCCTTGTCGACGGGGGCGATGTCGGTAAAGGGTGTCACCCCTTGTCGACGGGGGCGATGTCGGTAAAGGGTGTCACCCCTTGTCGACGGGGGGCGATGTCGGTAAAGGGTGTCACCCCTTGTCGACGGGTCAGGGGATGAGGCCGGCGCGGCGGGCGGCGGTGACGGCCTCGACACGGTTGCGGGCGCCCAGCTTGCGCATCGCGGCGTGGAGGTAGGACTTCACCGTCGACTCGCCGACGCCGAGGCGCTCGCCGGCCTCAGCGTTGGAGCAGCCGATCGCGACCTGGGTGATGACGTCCAGCTCGCGCGGGGTGAGGGTGACGACGCGCTCCGCCTCCTCCTCCTGCCCGGTGGTGCGCAGGGTGCCGGCGAGGCGGTGCATGAGGTCGTCGATGAGCTGACGGGTCGTCCCGCTCGCCGTGCTCCGGATCAGGCCGAGCTCGGCGTGGACGTCGCGGAGGCGCTGGTCGGCGCCGGGGGCCGGGGCCTGCATCGCGGAGGTGAGCTCGGCGAGGCGACGGTTCACCTCGGCGGTCACAGCGGCCTCGTACTCCATGCGCCGCGCGACGGCGACGGCGCGGTCCATGATGCGTTCGCTGATCAGCTCGGGGCGGCGCAGGCCCGCGTAGATGACGCCGGCCGCGCCCGCGCGGGACAGGATCGGCACCGCGAGGATCGCGTGCAGTCCCTCCTTCTTCACCGCTGCGTCGTAGTCGTGGGTGATGCCCCGGGCGGTGCTGTAGTCGCGCACGTGGATCGGACGCCCGACCGCCATGGCCTTGCCCCCGAGACCGCGGCCCAGCTCGACCTGGACGCCGCGAAGTGCCTCGGTCTTGGTTCCGACGAACGTGCTGAGAACGGCGGGGGAACCTTCACCGGCACGGGTGCCGCCGAAGGTGATCTCGGCGCCGGTGACCTGCTTGAGCTCGTACAGGTACGCCGCCAGCGTGGGGACCTCCGTGTGGAGCGTCCCCCTCGTGGATACGGCCGCAGATTGCATCCGGGCATTGTGCGATGCGCGTCACAAGGGAACAAGCACGGGGTGGGAACGAACCCGCTCGGTAGTTGCGGAGTTACTTCACGTGTCGGCTACTTCACGTACTCCGGCGGGATGCGGTGCGAGCAGGCGACGCCGGCGAAGCCGTCGGTGGCCACCTGTTGGGCGACCTGGACGCCGTCGACGAACATGCGGCACGACAGCGACCCGGCCCCGGTCGCCGCGCTGCGGACCTCCACGGCGGCGTACCCGCCGGACGGCCCGACCGGCAGCGTGATCGAGCTCTTCCACGGCAGCGGGACGTTGACCGCCTGCTCGGTGGCGTTCCGCTCGCCGGTCACCCACGTGATGACAGGCGCCGTCGCCGCCGCGGTCCCGGTGACCTCGTACAGCACCTCGTGGTTCACCGGGTCGGTACGCACCACTGGGTGCTGCGGCCCGTCGTCGCCGGAGAAGTAAGCCAGACCCGCGCCGAGGACCACGAGCAGCGCCGCGACGACGCCGCCGACGAGAACGAGTCGTCGGCGCGGTGGTGCGGTCTGAGTGAGCGTCACGTGGGAGTCCTTCCGGGCGGGGAACTCCATCGTGCGAGCGCGTTGAGTCCGGATCGCTTCGCCCGGATTAACGGCAGATCTCCGAGTCAGCACGTTTCCCGGCGTTGCGTCGCGCTCACGGTGCGATCAGTTCCCGGCAAATCTCAATTGATCTGGGCGTAACGCTTGGCGTCCTCTCAGGAAATCCCAAACCGCCGTAATCAGGTCAGCACAGCGCCTTCGGAAGAAATGCCCGCCAACCCGGATGCACCTGAGCTTGTCGCAGAAGCACCCCCGGACCTCGGAGCCCAACGGCGGGCTACCCAGCGCCGGTCCACATGAAGGAGACAACGAATGCGCTCAGCAGGCAGGCGCAAAGTCCCCTCCTTGCTGACCCTCACGGGTCGGCCGGGAGTGGGACGGTCGGTGGCCGTGTCCGCGGCCCTGGCCATGACCATGATCGGCGTCGCGCCCGGTGCGGTCGCCTCGACGGAGGAGTCCCCGGTCGCCGCCGCGCCCGCGGCCGCCCCCGTCGCGGCGCCGCCCGTTGCCTTCGGCCCCCAGCCGGCGTTGTTCACGCTGCGGGACGACCAGGGCAAGTGGTTCGACACCGGCACGGACATCTTCGGCACGCAGTCGCTCGCGGTCGCGGAGATGCCGACGCTCAACCCGGGAGGTGTGCTGGGTAGCTCGGTCGGCGATGTCGTCGGCAACACCGCCAGCGTCATCGGCAAGGGCGCGCTCTCGGGCGCGGACCTCGCCGAGGTCATGAACCTCGACATGGCGGAGCAGGTCCACAACGTCCGGGCGGACGGGGCGAACTCGCCCACCTACGCCGACCTCGGCGTCGACGTGGCCAAGCTGCTCAATCTCGACACCGTGCGCAAGACGGCGGCGCAGCTCCTGCCCGCCGGCGACGCGCGGCTCGGCGAGCTCGACGTCCTGATCCGGGAGTTCGTCTCCGAGGCCTCCGCGGCCCCGGCCGACAAGCCCCTCGACATGATGAAGAGCCCGGCGGGTTCGAAGCTGATGAACCTCACCAAGGGGATCCGCGCCGCCGACTCGGCGCTCCTCCCGGTGACCATCAACTTCAACGTCGGGGCGGAGAACACCGACACGGCGCACATGGCGTCGGCCATCATTTGGCCTGACGGTGCCTCAGGTATGCCGTTCGACCAGGCCGGTGCCTGGATCGGCGACCGCACCGTCGAGCTCACCCAGCCCGGCCTGTACGCGTTCGCCTGCAAGGTGCACCCGTACATGCTCGGCGCCGTCGCGGTCGACGACCCGCTCACCCCGGGTGTCGACTTCGGCAACAAGCTCCACGTCAAGAGCCGTGGCATGAACGTTCCGTCCTACGCGAACATCGTGTGGCAGCTCGTCCAGAAGTTCTTCGTGATCACCAACCCGGGTAACTGGCAGCACTACAGCGACACCGAGGCCACGACCTGGGACCCGGGCTTCGCGCCCGCCCCGCTGCTGACGTTCGACTCGTCGGGCTCCCCGCAGCTGGTTCTGCTCGAGACCTACATGAAGGACCTCTTCTCCTTCCCGTCGACGCTCCCGAAGGCGGGCGTCAAGCCGGCCACCCCGGGCGTCGGTGAGGTCTGGTTCGACACTCAGATGGAGAAGTACGCCGGCAAGACCAAGTCCGGCGCCGCGACGATGCTGAACGCGTCGACCTGGGAGATCGAGCGCAAGATCGCCGCTCCCGAGATCAACATGAACAACCCGCACAACATGTGGACGGACAAGAACGAGAAGTACATCTACCAGACGGAGTGGTTCAGCAACATGCTGGACGTCTTCGACCGGAAGACGGGCAAGCTCGTTCGCCGCATCGAGGTCGGCCCCGGCCCGACGCACGTCATGAGCCGGACCGACACCGACCAGCTGCACGTCGCCCTCGGCGGCGGTGGCGCGGTCATGGAGGTCGCCCCGGGCGGTACCCGCATCGACCGTCGTCTCCCCGTGGGGACCCCGGACGAGCTGGTTGCTCACCCGCACGCGCACTGGATGTCCGGCAACGCCAAGTGGATGGCCACGCCCAACGTGAACCTCTACAACGCGTCGCTCGTCAACATCAAGAAGGGCACCTTCGTCCACAAGCAGACGGGTGAGTTCCCGATCGCCACGGGCATGAACCCGACCGGCACCAAGACCTACATGGCCGACTTCCTCGGTGCTTCGATCTCCTGCTTCTCCAACGAGAAGGCAGCGTGCATCGCGGACGACGGCTCCAAGGTCGACTACAAGAAGATCGACCTCTGGAGCGAGTACGACCCCTACTCCGGCCCCGCCGGCAACTGGGGCGGCCTCGGTATCCAGATCGCGGTCGCGCCGGACAACTCCGGCATCATCAACGCCAACACCCTGACGTCGAACCTCACGATCCTGGACCCGAAGACGGACAAGATCGTGGCCTGGCTGCCCTGCCACGCGGGCTGCCACGGTGTGAACTTCGGCGCCAAGAAGGGCGGCGGCTACTACGGCTACGTCACCAGCAAGTTCGCGAACGTCATCGATGTCATCGACATCGACCCGAACGGTGACGGCAGCCCGGCCGACGCGGCGGTGGTGGGAACGCTCCTGGCGGACTCCACCTCCGCGACGCAGATGGACGACGCGATCGCCGACTGGAACGGCTTCGGCGGTCAGGGCGTCATGACGATCCCGCTCGCTTACGAGGGCTGGGTCCAGCGGGCTCCGAAGAACGCGGTCAACAACCAGCTGACCTGCAAGCAGCGGAACCCGGTCAAGTACAAGAGCAAGTGCTGACAGGCCGTCAGGTCATAACGCACTGACCACCCGGACCGGGGGGCGCGTTACGCGCCCCCCGGCTCCGGCCTTTCTCCCCCCGGAAAGGGATTGCATGTCGAACCACCACGCTCGAGGCCGCCACACCCGCCCCCGCCGGCGCTCGTCGACCGCACTGAGCACCGCGCTCGTGCTGGTCGCTCTGGGCACGTTGCCGGCCCTGGCGCGCTTCGTCCCCGAGTCCGACCACGGCCGGGCCACCGTCGCGCAGTCGGCGGTGTCCGCACCCGACGCGGCTCCCGCCGCCCCGGCGGCGCCGCAGACCTCGCAGGAGGCGGTCGACCTCGGTGACGGGACGACGCTCGCGCCGTGGGAGCTCGTCGGGGACCAGAAGGTCTTCCGCCTCACTCTCGCCCCCAAGAAGCAGCGCACCGCCGAAGGTCTCGTCAAGGACGGCCTGGCGGTGAACGGCTCGATCCCCGCGCCGACGATCCGCGTCAACCAGGGGGACAAGCTCAAGATCGTCGTCATCAACAAGATGAAGGAGGGCTCCTCGATCCACTGGCACGGCATGGACCTGCCCAACGAGCAGGACGGCGTGCCGGGCATCACGCAGGGAGTCATCCATCCCGGCAAGGAGCACGTCTACGAGTGGACGGCGATCAGCGCCGGGACGCACTGGTACCACTCGCACATGCACGGCGATCAGGAGGGCCGCGGCGTCTTCGGCGGTCTCTACGTCGTCCCGCCGGTCGGCGACATCGCCTCGGACCGCGACTACACGATGATCTTCTCCGACGGGGCGCTCGGCTTCGTCATCAACGGCAAGGCGTTCCCGGAGACCAAGCGGCTCGCGGCCCGTGTGGGTGAGCGCGTCCGCATCCGGATCATCGGCGCCGGGCCGGAGTTTCTCCACTCGATCCACCTGCACCTCGGGTTCTTCGAGGTCGTGGCGCAGGACGGCAACAAGCTGCCGTTGCCCTACAAGGCCGACACCGTCGTGCTCGGCGTGGGGCAGACCTACGACCTGCTGTGGGTCCCGACGCGCACCGGCGCGTGGATGATGCACTGCCACATCTTCAGCCACTCCGAGACGGCCGCCGGCATGACCGGTATGGCGACGCTGTTCGACGTCGCCGAGGCGAACCCCGTGACGGTTCCTCACGTCCCGGGCGTCGGGGACACCGCGGCAGCGAAGCCCGTCGGACGGATCGACTTCGAACCGGGTCACTGATGGTTCGTGCCTCCCGGAGAACATCCGCCCTCGCCCCCTGGCGATGTCTCGCCGCGGCGGTCGCCGTCGCCCTGCTGAGCGGTCTCGCGCTGCTCGGCCTGGCGGCGCCCGCCGCGGCGCACGCGAGCCTGATCGGCACCACTCCGCGGCCGGACCAGGTTCTGGCCGCGGCACCGAAGACCGTGTCGCTGACGTTCAGCGACGCGATCGACCTCAAGACCGCCCTCGTGCAGGTACTCGAGCCCAGCGGTGCCCCGCTGGCCGTGGGCGACCCGGTGCACGTGGCGGCCAACCCGAACACCCTGGAGGTGACGCTCCCGGCCGAGCTCGCGCAGGGAACCCGCACCGTGCTGTATCGGGTGGTGTCCGCGGACGGCCACCCGCTGCAGGGCTCGTTCCGGTTCAGCGTCGGCGTCGCGACCGCGTCGGCGACCCCGGACGCGCTGGTCTCCGACGGCGGCGCGCTCGGGCTGTACCTGGGCATCGCGCGCTGGGTCGCCTTCGTCGGCCTCGCGCTCGCGGTCGGGACGCTGCTGCTCGTCGTCCTCGCCTGGCCCGGAGGCCTCGGCGTGCCGGCGGCGCGGCGGATGATCTGGTACGGCCTCGGGGCGCTCGCCGGCGCCTCGGCGGCGAGCCTGCTCCTGTACGGCCCCTACGTGCAGGGGACCGGGCTCTCCGGCGTCGCGAGCAGCCTTGACTACGGCATCTCGACGCGCATCGGCACCTTGCTCCTCGTCCGCCTCGCGCTGGTCGCGGTGGTGGTCGTCGCGCTCGCGCTGTGGCTGCGCCGGGCGCGGGAGTCGGGCCGCGCCGGCGGTGCGGGCCCGGTGGCCGCGACGCTGATCGGGGGAGGGGCGCTCGCGCTGACGTGGAGCCTCGCCACCCACAGCGCCGAGGGCAGCCGGTTCGTCACGCTGCCCGTCGACCTCGTGCACATGATGGCGATGAGCGCCTGGCTCGGCGGCATGCCGGCACTGCTCGTCCTGCTGCTGAAGGTGAAGGACTCCGCGGCGCTCACGAAGGCTGTGCCGATGTTCTCACGGACGGCGACGATCTGCGTGATCGCGCTCGTGGCCACCGGAGTTCTCCAGGCCTGGCGCCAGGTCGGGTCGGCGGATGCGCTGACGTCCACGACCTACGGCGACTGGCTCCTGGTCAAGGTCGGCCTCGTCCTCGGCATCGTCGCCCTCGGCGGGTTCGCCCGGTGGTGGGCGACTCCGCGCCTGGTGGCCGCGCACGCGGTCCCCGAGGGGCGGGGGTCCCGGCGAGCGGGCGTCACCACGGCGCGTTCCGCGGCCGTGGAGGCGGGCTCGGCCCGGCTCGGCCGCGTGGTCGCGCTGGAGACCAGCCTCGGTGCCGTCGTCCTCGCGGTGACGGCGACGCTGGTCGCGACCCAGCCGGCCGAGGCGGCGCACGAGGCCGCGCTGGCCGCGCACTCCTCGGCGAGCACGAACCGCGCGCTGCTCGCCGCCTCGCCGGCCGACTTGACGATCGGGTTCCGGCTGGCGAAGCCGGCCCCGGGCGCCGAGCCGGTGGCGTTCCGGGAGGCGTTGGCGGTCCCGGAGGGTCCCGCCAAGGGCCGTGGGTTCGTCCAGGCCGTCATCAGCCCGGCCTTCGGCGGGCTGCCGAATGAGTTGCACGTCTCGGTCACCGACGACCAGGGACGTCCCCTACCCGTCGGATCGGTCCTCGTGGACCTGCGCACCGTCGGCGGGACGCAGGAACGGTCCAGCCAGAGCCCCCTGAGCAGCAGTGGCCAGGGCCACTTCTTCAGCGCCTTCACCGTCCCGCGCGCGGGTCAGTGGGAGCTGGGGATCACGGTCCGGGACGTGAACGGCACGGAGGCGCTGGTGATCGTGCCGTTCGAGGCCCAGGTGATGGGCGCATGAGCAGGACGACCATGACTGACGCACCATCAGAAACGATGAGGAGAATTCCGATGCGCACTCGCAGGTACACGCAGCTTCCCTGGACGCGGGGAGTCGCCGTGTCGGCGCTGGTCCTGGGGCTGGTCGCGGTCGGCCCCTCCGGCGCCGGGGCGCAGGAGGGACGGGCGTCGGCGGGCTCGCACGAGGTGAGCCAGAAGAACCTCCAGTTCAACCCGTTCGAGATGACCGTCGCGGTGGGCGACACCGTCCACTGGACCAACAACGAGCTGGACCAGACGATCCACAGCGTCGTGCAGCAGGGCGGGGCGGAGATCAACTCCCCGGACATCCCGCCGGGGGCCCACTTCGAGTGGACCTTCACCCAGCCCGCCGACTACACGCTGACGTGCCGGTTCCACCCGGACATGTTCATGACGATGCACGTCGTCGAGGCCAAGGCCGCCAAGCCTGCGAAGGGGGCCAAGGGCGGGAAGGCGCCGGGCAAGTCCACCGGGAAGTCGGCGGACAAGAAGGCGGGCGACAAGAAGGCGGGCGGCAAGAAGGGCGACAAGACCAAGAAGCCCACCGCGCCGCCGGTGAACCACGACGCTCACGCGGAGTCGGCGAAGAAGTCGATCCCGGCCCCGCCCCCGGGCCCGCCGGAGTCGACGATCCCGGGTGTCGGCGGTCTGCCGATCTCGCCGGAGCGGTGAGCTAGTACCTGAGGAGCAGTCAGGCGCCGGGGTGGCGCTGCTCCTTCATCCCCCGCAGTTCCTTCGGGAGGCTGAAGAGCAGCGTCTCCTCGGCGGACCGCACTTCCTCGACGTCGCCGAAGCCGCGCTCGGCGAGGTACTCCAGCAGACCGCGGACGAGGACCTCGGGCACCGAGGCGCCGCTGCTGACGCCGATGGTGCTGACGCCGTCCAACCACGTCTCGTCGACCTCGCCGGCGTGGTCGACCAGGTGCGCGTCCTTCGCCCCGTACTCGCGGGCGACCTCGACCAGGCGCACCGAGTTCGAGGAGTTGCGCGAACCGACGACGAGGAACAGGTCGCACTGGCCGGCCATCTGCTTCACCGCGACCTGACGGTTCTGGGTGGCGTAGCAGATGTCGTCGCTCGGCGGGTCGACGAGCGCGGGGAAGCGCTCGCGCAGCTTGCCGACGGTCGCGACGGTCTCGTCGACCGAGAGGGTCGTCTGCGAGAGCCAGACGACGTGCTCGGGGTTGCGGACCCGGACGTTCTGAACGTCGTCGGGGCCGTCGACGAGGTGGATGTGCTCGGGGGCCTCGCCGGAGGTGCCGATGACCTCCTCATGGCCCTCGTGGCCGATCAGGAGGATGTCGTAGTCCTGCGCCGCGAACCGGCGGGCCTCGTTGTGGACCTTGGTGACCAACGGGCAGGTCGCGTCGATCGTCCGTAGGGACCGCTCCGCGGCCTCGGCGTGCACCACCGGTGCGACGCCGTGGGCCGAGAAGACGACGAGCGAACCCTCGGGCACCTCGTCGGTCTCGTCGACGAAGATCGCGCCGCGCTCGCGCAGCGTCGCGACCACGTGCTGGTTGTGGACGATCTCCTTGCGCACGTAGACCGGAGCGCCGTGGAGTTCCAGGGCCTTCTCGACGGTCTGCACGGCGCGGTCGACGCCCGCGCAGTAGCCCCGCGGGGCGGCCAGGAGGACGCGGCGGCGGGCGGGGGCGGCGGGAGCGGTCACCCCTCCACTCTAGGTCGCGAGCGAGATCACGGCCGCAGCAACTCCGGTGCGGTGAGCGGCCGGGCGCACGCGTCGACCCCGCGCGGCGCGGGGAGGTCGTCACCCACGACCCGCAGTTCCTGCAGGCGGCGGGCGGTGACGAGCACCCGGCTCTCCAGGGATCCGGCGGCGGCGTTGTAGTCCGCGACCGCGCGGTTGAGCGAGCGGCCCAGGCGGTCGACGTGCTCGCCCATCGTCGCCAGGCGGGCGTGGAGCTCCCGGCCGAGGTCGAACACCTCGCGGGCGTGGGTGGTCAGGCTGTCCTGCTGCCAGCTCCACGCGACGGTGCGCAGCATCGCGACCAGCGTCGTCGGCGTGGCGATGATCACGCGGGCGCCGAGCGCGTGCTCCAGCAACGCGGGGTCGCGTTCGAGCGCGGGGGACAGGAACGCCTCGCCGGGCAGGAACAGCACCACGAACTCGGGGCTGCCGGCCACGCTGCGCCAGTACTCCTTACCCGCGAGCTGGTCGACGTGGGTACGCAGCGCCCGGGCGTGAGCGCGCAGGCGCTCCTCGCGGCGGGTTTCGTCCGGCGCCGCGGCCGCCTCCAGGTAGGCGGCGAGGGAGACCTTGGCGTCGACGACGATCGTGCGCCCGCCGGTGAGCCGGACCACCAGGTCCGGCCGGAGCGTGCCGCCGGCGGTGGCGGTGCTGACCTGCTCGGTGAAGTCGCAGTGCGGGGCCATGCCGGCCAGCTCCACAACCCGGCGCAGCTGCAGCTCGCCCCACCGGCCGCGGGTCTGCGGGGCACGCAGGGCGGTGAGCAGTTCTCCCGTCCGCATCGCGAGGGCCTCGGTCGCCTCCCGCGTCATGCTCACCTGCTGGGTGAGCGCCCCGTACGCGCCGGCGCGGGCGAGTTCGAGCTCCCGGAGGCGGACCTCCAGCCGGCCGAGGGTGTCGTCGAGCTCCCCCGGCGGCACGGGGCGGCCGCCGGGGTCCGCTCGGCCGGCTCGGTCGGCGAGCCGGACGGCCACGGTGACGCCCAGGACGGCGCCCAGCACGAGTCCCAGGAGGAACACCGATCCCAGTTCGATCATGCGTCACACGATGCCGGGGACCACCGACAGTTCGGTCTCGATCACGTCTGGTGCGTCCCGATTCGCCCGGACTAGGGTTCCCGCAGGCCCGGGGGAGGCCGCGGGTTGGGGGACTCGGGCGATGACAGCACGTTCGGCGAAACCGCGTTCGTTGGTGGTCGCCACGGTGACGGCGTTGCTCGCCGTCCTGGCCCCGCCCGCGGTGGCGGCCGCGGTGCCGGAGATGCCCGCGCCGCAGCGCGTCACCGCCGCCGCGCTCGGGGACTCGATCACCCGCGGCTTCAACGCGTGCGGGTTCTACCGCGACTGCCCGAAGCGGTCGTGGAGCACCGGCGGCGACTCGTCCGTCCGCAGCCACGCCCAGCGGCTGCAGGACGCGACCGGCGTGCGGATCCGGGCGGTCAACCTGGCCCGCAGCGGGGCCCGTGCGGCCGCGCTGGCCGACCAGGCGGCGCAGGCCGTCGAGGCCGGGGCGCGGTACGTGACGGTCGAGATCGGCGCGAACGACGTCTGCGTCGCCTCCGAGGACCGGATGACGCCGGTGGAGGAGTACCGCGCCTCGATCCGCGCGGGCCTGGAGGTCCTGCGCTCGGGGGCTCCGCAGGCGCGGGTACTGGTGGCGAGCATCCCGGACGTCGGCCGGCTGTGGGAGATCGGCAAGGGCCGCTGGCAGGTCCGTCAGGTGTGGAGCCGGCTCGACGTCTGCCCGTCGATGCTCGCGCATCCCACATCCGAGCGCCGGGAGGACGTCGAGCGCCGCGAGCGCGTCCGGACGCGGGTGAAGCAGTTCAACGCGGTGCTCGAGGCCGAGTGCGCCGCGTACGGGCCGCAGTGCCGCTACGACGGCGGGGCCGTGTTCCGGGCCCGGTTTCAACTCGGCCAGGTCAGCAAGTGGGACTTCTTCCACCCGAGCACCTCCGGCCAGCGCCTGCTGGCGGAGGTGAGCTGGAAGGCGGGGTTCTTCGCGGCCGAACCGGTCCGGACCGGCGGTGCGTAGACTCCCGCCACGTGAGTCTCACCATCGGGATCGTCGGCCTGCCCAACGTCGGCAAGTCCACCCTCTTCAACGCCCTGACCAAGAACGACGTGCTCGCGGCGAACTACCCGTTCGCGACGATCGAGCCGAACGTCGGCGTCGTGGGCGTCCCGGACGACCGGCTGGCCAAGCTGGCGGAGATCTTCGGTTCGGCCAAGATCATTCCCGCCACCGTGAGCTTCGTCGACATCGCCGGCATCGTGAAGGGTGCCTCCGAGGGCCAGGGCCTCGGCAACAAGTTCCTCGCGAACATCCGTGAGTCCGACGCGATCTGCCAGGTGATCCGGGTCTTCAACGACCCCGACGTCGTCCACGTCGACGGCGTCGTGTCGCCGAAGGCCGACATGGAGACGATCAACACCGAGCTGATCCTCGCCGACCTCCAGACGATCGAGAAGGTCCTGCCGCGCCTGCAGAAGGAGACGCGGCTCTCGAAGGACCTGGCGAAGGCGAACGCCGCGACCCTCGACGCCGTCCTGGCCGCGCAGGAGGTCCTGAACTCCGGGCGCACCATCTACTCCGCGGGCCTCGACCCCGCGCCCCTGCGCGAGCTTCACCTCCTGACGGCGAAGCCGTTCCTCTACGTCTTCAACATGGACTCCGGCGAGCTCGGCGACGAGGCCCTCAAGTCCGAGCTGCGTGACCTGGTCGCCCCGAGCGAGGCGATCTTCCTCGACGCGAAGATCGAGTCCGAGCTCATCGAGCTCGACGAGGACGAGGCCCTCGAGCTGCTCCAGTCCACGGGTCAGGAGGAGTCGGGCCTGAACCTGCTCGCCCGCGTCGGCTTCGCGACCCTCGGCCTGCAGACCTATCTGACGGCGGGTCCGAAAGAAGCCCGGGCCTGGACCATCCACCAGGGCGACACCGCCCCCGAGGCCGCCGGCGTCATCCACTCCGACTTCCAGCGCGGCTTCATCAAGGCCGAGGTCGTCGCCTTCGACGACCTCGTCGCCGCCGGCTCCATGGCCGAGGCCAAAGCCCGCGGCCAGGTCCGCATCGAGGGCAAGGACTACGTCATGCGCGACGGCGACGTCGTCGAGTTCAGGTTCAACGTTTAGTCCCGGTCTAACGTCGGGGCCCCCTTACGTCAGCGAAACTGGTCGCTATAGCGACCGATCTCGCTGACGTTACGACTGGAATCGGCTGCCCTACGGTCTGGTCGGTGGACACCGACGCCTTCGTCGCTAGCGTCAAGACTGCCGAACAGTGGGCGCGAAGCACTGGATCGGCCGCTGAGGTCGTGAGCTCGGAGTAGCCTGGGCCCATGGTGAACCCCGCCCTGCGGTCAGCGATCGATGCCATGAGCGTCGATGAGCGGCTGGAGCTCGTCGAGTACATCGAGAGCACCGTCGAAGCGTCACCGATCTCGGTGAGCGAGGAGCAGAAGGCGGCCATCCGGTCCCGTGCCGCAGAGCTGGCAGCGGACCCTTCGAATGGCCTGACCCGCGAAGAGCTCGATGCCAGGATCGGCGAGCGCTGGAAGTGACGGGCCGTCGCCTGGTCTTTCGCCCGGGCGTGGCGGGAGACCTCGCCGAGATCCTGGACTACTACGGAAGCCGCGACCCGGGTCTGCCCGCACGATTCCGCGCCCGGCTGGCCGAACAGTTCGATCGGCTCGAGTCGTTCCCCGAGTCCGGCGTCTCGATCAGGATCAGATCCTGGTGCTGGCTGTGGTGAGCTACCGCTGCGACCCGGCGTCGGTCGAAGGAGCCGTCTCGCGGCGATCCGCGGAGCCACCGATCCAGGGGTAGTCCGCCGAGTTCGTGATGTTGTTCGGCGACGAGACTGTGTGGAGTTCCGCTTCAACGTCTGACTCGCCTTACCGTCCGAGGAATAGCGCGCTATGACGCGCAATTCCTCGGACGATAGGGGGATCCGTCGCCCTCCGGGCGCCGCGTCCTGAGCAAACCCTCGACGACGTTGAGGTCAGCCGAGGACGGTCTTGCAGGACTGGCAGAACCGGACGGCCATGAGACCCGAGCCGTCGGTCGCCATCACGGGGTTGCCGCTGATCAGCTGCTCGATCGCGTTCGGAGTGTTCTCGATCCGGCCCCAGCCCTCGAACAGACCGGTGGAGTCCGGGTTCTCGCCGCTCACCTTGCAGACGCCGCCGGGGAGGTGGGCGGTCGATCCGGTGACCTGGCCGTAGGAGGAGTACGTGACGGTCGCGGGGCCGAGCCAGAGCTCACCGGCGCGGGCGCGGGTGCGGGCCTGCGCGGCGGCGCTGGTCACGGGCGTACGGGCGCCCCCGCCGGAGCTGCCGCCGGAGCTGCGGGGCCGGGCGGCGGCCGGGGTGATCAGGCCGGCGCGTTCGGCCTGCCGGCGGCAGACGACGTCGCGGCAGTCGGAACGGTCGTGGGAACGGCATCGGTACGCAGGCACCGCGTGAGCTTAACCAAGACGCCGCAGCGCCGTCGGCTGCCCTCCGCCCCACTGAGCGACACAGTTGCAACAGCAGAGGCGACGCCGCGGCCGATCCTCGCCACTTTCGTTGCAACCCTGTCGCTCACTGGGGCGGCGGGGTGCGCGGGGACGAGATGAGCACCACAATCGGGGCCATGCCGACTGTCGTGGATTTCGTGAACGTCTCGACCGCGGGGCTGGAGTCGTCGCCGGTGGCGGAGGCGCTGGCGGGGCTGCGGGCGAACGAGGCGCGGTACTTCCAGAACAAGTACGGGCACGAGTTCGCGACCGAGCCGGCGGCGAAGGCGAAGAAGGCGATCGCGTACGTGCACCAGATCCTGAAGGACGAGCGCGACATCGTGATCGGCTCCCAGCCGCTGGAGGCGACCTCGTTCGAGGTCGAGGGGATGCGCTGGACGTACGTCTTCTACGAGTCGGGTCTGTCGATCAACGTGCTCTACACGCTGGAGCCGGGCGGGAAGCGGGCCGTCGGGTTCAAGCTCTCCGACGGCATGGAGGTCCCGGCCGAGCTCGCGGACACGTTCAAGTTCGCCCGCCAGAAGTCGAAGCTCGCCGGGACGATCCGCGGGTCGTACTTCGTCATCAAGGGTGAGTACTGAGGAACGTCCTAGGGTGGGTCCCATGACCTTCCTGGAGCGCCTGGGGGCGGCGCTAACCGGGCCGTCCGGGAGTCTCGAAGCCCTCTGGGACTCCCTCGACGTGCGGGACCACGCACGGCGCCTGGTCGTCGCCCACTACCTCGCGGACGTGCAGCGGGACCTGGAGTCTGAGATCCGGTGGGACGAGATCGCCCTGATGCTCGCCGACCAGGTCACCGACGAGGCCCTGCAGGAGATCCACCCGACGCTGACGGTCGCGGGCTTCATCCCCTCCCTGCAGCTCAACCTGGCGGACGGGTACCGGCGGGCGGGCCGGTTCGACGACGCGGCGCGCGCCCTGGCGGACTCGGTCGCCTTCACCAGCCACATCCCGGCCGGTGGCGGCCAGCAGGGGGAGTACCGGCAGCTGATCCTCGACGGGCAGCGCCGCATCGGCGAGCTCATCGCCGCGCGCGACAGCGCCGACGTGCTGGCGAAGCAGGCATGAACGTCGTCATTCACACCGACGGCGGCTGCACGCCCAACCCGGGCCCCGGCGGTTGGGGTGCGGTGCTGCGCTACGGCGACCACATGCGCGAGCTCTTCGGTGGGGACCCGGGCACCACGACCAACAACCGCATGGAGCTCACCGCGCCGATCATGGCGCTGGAGGCGCTCACCCGGCCGGTGGTCGTGCAGCTGTACACGGACTCCACGTACGTCCGGAACGGGATCACCAGCTGGATGCGCTCGTGGGAGCGCAACGGCTGGCTGACTGCGGCCAAGCAGCCGGTCAAGAACGTCGACCTGTGGCAGCGGCTTCAGTCCGCGTGCGACCAGCACGAGGTGCACTGGCACTGGGTCAAGGGCCACGACGGCGTCGCCGACAACGAGCTCGCGGACCAGCTCGCCACCCGCGGCATGCTCGCCGCGATGGCCGTCAGCCCGTGAGCTCCACGAGCACCCGCAGCGCCGCGAGCTGCTCGTCCCACGAGCCGGACGTCTTCGCCAGCAACGTCGTGATCCCCGCTTTCTGATACTCCGTCACCCGCGACGCGATCTGCTCCCGCGTCCCGACGAGATTGGTCAGCGCCCCGAGCGCGAGAGGGACCGCGGCGGCCGCCTCGTCGCGGCGCCTCTCCTTCCACAGCCGGGCGACCTCGGCCACCTCGTCGCCGTACCCGAGCCGGGTGAAGGCCTCGTTGTAGAAGTTCGTCGAGCCGGATCCCATCGCGCCGATCGTGAACGCGTACCCGTCCGCGTGCCGGCGGACGCGGCGGGCGGCGTCAGCCTCGTCGATCGCGATCTCCAGCGCGACCGGCGCGACGAGGTCGAGGTCGGCGAGCGCGCGGCCGGCCCGGGCGGCGCCCTCGGCGATCGGACCGAGGAACACCTGCGCCTGCTCGGGGACGAAGGCGTTGCCGAGCCAGCCGTCCGCCAGTTCGCCGGTGACCGCGAGGTTCCGCGGCCCGAGGGCGGCGACGTAGATCGGGACGTGCGCGGGCCCCAGGTCCGGGGTGATCGCCTTCCCGCGGCTGTCCGGCAGGGGGAGCGGGTACACCTCGCCGGGGTGCACGAGCTTCTCGCCGCGGGCGACCTGCCGGACGATCTCGATCGTCTCCCGCGTCGTCTGCACGGGCCGTGAGAACCGGACGCCGTGCCAGCCCTCCATCACGCCGGGGCCGGAGACCCCGATGCCGAGCCGGAACCGCCCGGCCGACAGCGCCTGCAGGCTCAGCGCCGAGGACGCCAGCAGCGCGGGGCTGCGCGAGCCGAGCTGCACGACGAAGGTGCCGACCTCGAGAGTGCGCGTGTGCGCGGCGATCCACGCCAGGCCGGTGAGGGCGTCGTAGCCCCACGTCTCCGGGGTCCACAACGACGCGACGCCGAGAGCCTCCGCCCGCCGCGCGAACTCGACGGCTCCGGGGACCTGGGGCTGCACCAGCGCGCCGACCCGCACGGTAGTCACCTCTCGTCGGCCAAGACTATGGTGAATCCCATAGTAGGGGTCCCGACCCGGAGGAGGCCGCTCGTGCGGTACCGCGACTGTCCGACGACGGAGTGTTCGACGCGCGTGGCCGCCCCGCCCGACGCGGTCTGGGAGCTGGTCACCGACATCGCGCTGCCGGCGCGCTTCTCGCCCGAGCTCAAGGCCGCCGAGTGGCTCGACGGGGCCACCGGCGTCGCGGTCGGCAACCGCTTCTGCGGCCACAACTGCAACGACGTCATGGGCGACTGGACCACGACCTGCCTGGTCAGCGAGGTGGAGGACGGCCGGCGCTGGGTCTGGCAGGTCGTCCACGAGGACGGCGCGGTGAGCTCGTCCTGGGGCTTCGAGGTCGAGCCCGGGCGGGACGCGACGACCGTCCGCCAGTGGGGGCGCATGGGCCCGGCACCCTCCGGCCTGACGCCCGCGATCCTCGCGATGCCGGACAAGGAGGGCCGCATCATCGCTCGGCGTCTGGAGGAGTGGCGCGCCGGGATGACGGCCAACCTGGACGGCATCGCCCAGCTTCTCGGCCCGAAGTAGGCCCCAGCCCATAGAATTGAGTTATGGCCCCGCGCGGACAGACCCGGCAGAAGATGCTGGTCGCGACCATCGAGGTGATGCGTGAACGCGGCGCCGCGGGCGTGACCGTCGACGAGGTGCTCGCGCGCAGCGGGGCCCCGCGCGGGTCGGTCTACCACCACTTCCCGGCGGGCCGGACCCAGCTGATCGACGAGGCGCTCACCTACGCCGGCGAGACCTTCACGGGGATGCTCGAGCGTGCGGCGCAGAAGGGCCCCGACGCGGTCCTGACCCGGCTGGTCACCTTCTGGACCCGCGTCCTGGAGGACTCCGACTTTCGCGCCGGCTGCCCGGTCGTCCCGACCGCCGGGGACGCCGGCCCCGACGGCGCGGCCCTGACGGCGAAGGCCGCCGGGATCCTCACCGGCTGGTGCCGCACCATCGCCGCCGCATTCACCGCTGACGGATGGTCAGCGACCGAGGCCGACGCTCTCGCGACGACCGTGATGTCCGGAATCACCGGCGCCGTCGGGCTCTGCCGGGCCTCGCGCTCGATCGATCCCCTCTTCGCCGTGAGCGAGCAGCTTCGCGCCCTGATCGTCGCCCGGACCCTGCTCGCGCGAGCCTGACGCCGCGTCGGCCGAACCACCCACGAGAATGGGCGGGTGACCGAGCAGAGCAGCCGCGCCGCGGCGGCACGGCGTCAGATCGCCGTCGTCGGCCCCGAGGAGGCCGACGAGCGGGAGCTCCAGCTCGCCCGCGGCGTCGGCCGGCTTCTCGCGGTGGGCGGTGCGGTCGTCGTCACCGGCGGCCTCGGCGGCGTCATGCACGGGGCCTGCGAGGGCGCGCACCTCGGTGAGGGCCTGACGCTCGGCCTGCTGCCCGGAACCGACCGCCGGACCGCCAACCCCTTCGTCGACGTCGCCGTGGCCACCGGGCTCGGCCAGGGCCGCAACCTGCTCGTCGTCCAGACCGCCGACGCCGTCGTCGCGATCGGCCGCAGCCCGGGGACGCTGAGCGAGATCGCGCTCGCCGTCCGCCTCGGCAAGCCCGTGGTGCTGCTCGCGAGCTACCCGCACGAGGACCTGCTCCCCGGCTGCGTTCCCGCCGGTTCGCCCAAGGAGGCGGCGGAGGAGGCCCTGCGCCTGGCCGCGGGCGGCGTCTGACCTCCGCGGTGGCCCAGGTCACCGCCGGGCACCGATGAATTCAGGTGCGGTTGTCGGTCCTAGTCAGCACCATGTTCGAGGCGCCCGATCGGCGCCGTCCGGAACGACAGGAGCACCCCGTGTCAGCCATCGACGTCGCCACGAACGACGCCCCGCCCCAGGCCGGGCGCAAGGAGTGGGTCGGCCTGGCCGTGCTTGCCCTGGCGTGCCTGCTCTACGTCATGGACCTCACCGTCCTGCACCTCGCGGTGCCGGAGATCTCCGAGGACCTGAACCCCACGAGCACCGAGCTGCTCTGGATCATCGACGTCTACGGCTTCATGGTCGCGGGCGCGCTGGTCGTCATGGGGACGCTCGGCGACCGGATCGGTCGCCGCAAGCTGCTGATGATCGGCGCCGTCTGCTTCGGCCTGACCTCGATCCTCGCCGCGTTCTCCAACAGCGCGGAGATGCTCATCGTCAGCCGCGCGCTGCTCGGCCTGTCCGGCGCGACGATCGCCCCGTCGACGCTGTCGCTGATCTTCCACATGTTCCCCGACCCCAAGCAGCGCGGGATCGCGATCGCGTGGTGGATCGCGGCGTTCTCCGCCGGCTCCGTCGTCGGTCCGGTCGTCGGCGGCACGATGCTCGAGTTCTTCTGGTGGGGCTCGGTGTTCCTGCTCGCCCTGCCGGTCATGGGTGCGTTGCTGGTCCTCGGGCCGCGCGTCCTGCCCGAGTACAAGGACCCGAACGCGGGCCGCCTCGACGTGCTCAGCGCGGCCATGTCGGTCGTCGCCGTCCTCGGCGTCGTCTACGGCATCAAGGAGATCGCGGCGCACGGGTACTCCGATACCGCGAACGTCTCGATCACGGTCGGTCTGCTCGTCGGCGTGGCCTGGGTCTACCGGCAGCAGCGGCTCGAGAACCCGATGATCGACGTGAGCCTGTTCGCCGTGCGCTCGTTCAACAGCGCGCTGACGGTGAACTTCTTCGCGATCTTCATGATGGTCGGGTACTTCATCTTCGTCTTCCAGTACCTGCAGCTCGTGCTCGGGCTCTCACCGCTGGAGGCGGGGCTCTGGGGTCTGCCCGGGGCCGCCGGCTTCGTCGTCACCTCGCAGATGACGCCCCGTCTGGCGCACCGCGTCACCCCGCCGCAGCTCGTCGGCACGGGTCTGGCCGTGGCGGCGCTCGGCCTCTACGTCCTGATCGGCGTCAGCGCCGACAACGGCGACCGGGGCCTGGCGATCGCGGTGATCGGTTCGGTGATCATCTCCCTCGGCATGGGTCCGGTCTTCGGTCTGACGACCGAGCTGATCGTCGGCTCCGCGCCGCCGGAGAAGGCCGGTGCGGCCTCGGGCATCTCCGAGACCGCGGCCGAGCTCGGTGGTGCGCTGGGCATCGCGATCTTCGGCAGCGTCGGCGTGACGATGTACCGCAACGGGCTGGACGAGATGCCGGCCGGCGTTCCCCCGGAGGCGGCGGCCGACGCCCGCGACACCCTCGGTGGTGCCGTGGCCGCGGCCGCGGACCTGCCCGCGGACGTCGCTTACGCGCTGCTCGACATGGCCGACCACGCGTTCGTCGACGGCATGCGGCTCTCGACCGCGATCGCGGCGGTGCTCGCGACCTTCGTCGCCGGCTTCGCGTTCTTCGGCCTCAAGCCCGCGGCCCAGGCGGCCGTCGAGCACGGCCACCTCGTGCCTCCGGCCGAGCCGGAGGAGACCGTTCCCGACGTCGCCGACCGTGACCTGTCCCAGACCAAAGTGAACGTTTAGAAGCCCCTTACACATCTGTGATTACGTGTCCGCCATGACGATCTTCTCGGCGTTCGGTCCGGTGGTGGTGACGGGCGCGCTGGTCGCCGGCGTGGTCGCGGTTCCCGCGGCGGCAGCCCCGACGACCGGGGCGGCCGCCGCGGCGGGCCCGGCGGTCACCCGCGTCTGCAGCTTCGAGGCGCCGAGGAACACCACCCTGCGGATCAAGGTGAAGCTGCGGCTGCGGGAGCGCGGCAGCGACGACGTCCGCCGCATCCGTGTCCGGGCGACGGACAACCGCCGCGTCGACGTGCGGCGCATCGTTCTCAGCGTCGAGAACGAGCCCCGCAGCTCCGGCGGCGGGATGATCGGCTCGGCGTCCGCGGTGAGCCGGCACTCCTCGCCGGCGACGTGGCGGCTCAACCCGCGCAGCAACGGCGCGGACGTCGAGCGCGTCGTGGCTCAGGTGACGTTCCGGATCAAGAACGGGCCTCGGGTGGTCGCGAGCTGCGCCGTCCGGCCGTAGCGGTTTCGTCCTCCGCTCCAACGGGCGGCGGCGGATCCCTCCTTTCGGAGGATCTTGAGTTCCGCGAAGCCGCCGCGGTCGATTAGCGTGGCGCTGCGCCCGCCGGCGAACAGCAGCACGTGGTCCGGAGGTGGGCGTGGGCGCAGCGACGACGGCGGTGGTCCGCCAGGCGGTGCGGCAACGTCTCGGTCTGCTGCAGGAGCTCACCGGTCTCCCGGTGGTGTTCGGCGGTGCGGTGGAGGACGACGGCACCGGGAAGCCGGCGGTCGTCATCAGTCAGGTCTCGGGTCTGCGGACGCCCGCGCTCGAAGGTCTCGTGGTGCATCCCGGCACGGGGCTCGGGGGCAAGGCCGTCGCCGGCGGCCGGGCCGTTGTCGTGGACGACTACACCGGCTCCCGCCTGATCACCCACGAGTACGACCGCGCGGTGCAGCACGAAGGGCTCGTCTCGGCCCTCGCGGCGCCCGTCCGGCACTCCGACGAGGTCGTCGCGGTCCTGTACGCGGCGTCCCGCTCCCAGCCGCTGGGGGAGTCGGCCATCCGCGCCGCGGAACACGTCGCCCGGACCGTCGAGCGCGACCTCGAGCACATGCTTCCCGCCGCCGACCGGACCAACGGCGTGCCCACCGGTGTCGTCGCCGAACTGCGCGCCGTCGCCGAGGCGCTCGGCCCGAGCCCCCTGCGCCCCCGCCTGGAGCGCGCCGTCCTCGCCCTCACCCGGGACGACGCCGAACCGGCTTCGGCCGACGGCCCGAGCCCGTTGACGACCCGTCAGGCCCAGATCCTCCGGCTCGTCGGCGACGGCCTGACCAACCGTGAGATCGCGGAGCGCACCGGTCTCGCCGACGCGACGGTCAAGACCTACGTCCACGACGCGATGCGCCGCCTCGAAGCCCATACCCGGACCCGGGCCGTCTTCATCGCCCGGAGTCGCGGGCTGCTCTGAGCGGCGCGCTCAGGCCACTCGACGTCAGACCAGCGACTTCCCGAAGCAGGTGGAGCCGGGGTCGTGGCGGTAGACGCCGAACTTCTCGATGACGGTGTAGCCGCTGGTCTCGTAGAGCCGGATGGCCTCGGGCTGGCGATGGCCGGTCTCGAGACGGATGCGAGTGATCCCGACTCGGCGGGCGGAGTCCTCCAGCGCGGCGAGCAGGATGCGGGACAGCCCGCGTCCGCGGAAGCCGGACGCGACGTACATGCGCTTGAGTTCGGCGAGGCCCGGGGAGACGATGCGCCAGCCGCCGCAGGCGATCGGCTCGCCGCCGAGACGGCCGACGAGGAACAGGCCGCGGGGCGGGGCGAACTCCGCGGCGTCCACGGGGGTCGCGTCCCGACCGCCGTAGCGCGCCACGTACACCTGCTGAACGGCCTCGATGAGACCGGCTGCCACGGGGTCGTCGTACGGGGTGGGCGTGAGGACCAGGGTGGTCGGCTCAGCCATCGTCATGGAGCGATTCTCCCAGGTGGGACACGGGAAACTCGGATCAGGCGGCGCCGAGGCCCGCGGCGGCCTCGTCGATCTTCCGTGCGAGCGTCAGGTCGAGCTCGGTGACCCCGCCGGCGGAGTGCGTGGAGATCGTGAAGTGGACGGTCCGCCAGCGGATGTCCATGTCCGGGTGGTGGTCCATCTCCTCGGCGGCGACGGCGACCGCGTCGACGAGCCGGATCGCGGTCGGAAAGTCGGGCGCCGCGTAGGAGCGGCGGATCTCGGTGGTGTCGCCGGTCCAGCCGTTCAGGTCGGCCAGCCCGGCCGCGACGTCGTCCTCGCTCAGCAGTGCGACCATGAACCGACCCTAACCCCGGCCGGAGCGGGAGGCGCGGTGCCGCAGATCGTCGTCGGCGCGGCGATCGTGCGCCGCGGGCAGCTCCTCGGCGCACGCCGGAGTGCCCCGGCCACGCTCGTCGGCGGCTGGGAGCTCCCCGGCGGGAAGGTCGAGCCGGGGGAGAGCGAACTCGCGGCCCTGGTCCGCGAGTGCCGGGAGGAACTCGGCGTCGAGATCGCGCCGGGCGCCCGGGTGCCCGGGGAGTGGGCGCTGGGGCCGAATCTGATGCTCCGCGTCTACCTCGCGGAGATCGTCACCGGCGAGCCGGCCCCGCTGGAGGACCACGACGAGCTGCGCTGGCTCGGCGCCGCCGACCTGTTCGCGGTGCCGTGGCTGCCCGCGGACGTCCCGGCGGTCACCGCGGTCTCGGCTCTTGCGGATCTGGCCTGAACGGGTAGAACAGGGCGCCATGAGGATCCCGCGCCGCGTCCCCGCCCTGGTGCTGGCGGCCGGGACCGCGCTCGCGCTCCTCCCGCCGCCGCCGGCGGATGCGTGGTCCCCGCAGTGCGCCCCGGACGCGGCCGGCTACGAGCGCGCCGGCGCCGCGGCCGTCGGGCTGGACGCCGACGCTCTGCGCGACGCCGTCGACTACTGGGTGAACGAGGGCGCCGAGAGCCTCAAGGTCTTCCGCCACGGCTGCCTGGTCGCCGAGGGGACGCTCGACCCGGCCGTCGAGCGGATCCCGCGGCAGAACTGGAGCCAGACGAAGACGATCTCGGCGCTGGTCGCCGGCGTCGCGGTGCGTCGCGGCGTGATCGACGTCGACGACCCGATCGGCAAGCACCTGCCGCCGGGGATCGGTGACGCCGAGCACCGGGCGATCACCGTCCGGCACATCCTGACGATGACCACCGGCCTGGAGCTACGGCCGATGTTCGCGATGGCGCTGAACGCGGACCTGATCGGCCCTCAGGACGCGATGGCGATCCGCATGCGCCACCGCCCGGGGGAGTACTTCGAGTACGACCAGAACGCGGCCTCGCTGCTGAACTGGGTCGTCGAGTCCGCGCTTCGGCGGGCGGGCGTGGCACCGAACTTCCTCACCTTCGCGCGGGACGAGTTCTTCACCCCGCTCGGCATCCCCGCAGACGCCTACGTGTGGCAGACCGACCGCGCCGGCACCCCGATGACGCACGCGAACCTGCACCTGCGACCGCTGGAGTTCGGCCGCATCGGTGACCTGATGCGGCGTCAGGGTCTCGTCGGCGATCGGCGGTTGATCGACGCCGAGTACCTGGAGATGCTCCGCACCGGCACGACCGCGAACTGCGGCTACGGGTTCATGACCTGGCTCAACGGCTGCACCGGGAACCAGCGCCAGGTCAACGCCTCGATCATCACCCGGCGGGAGATCCGCCCGGCCCGTTCGTGGATCGCGTCCGCCCCCGCGGACATGTACTACACCTGGGGAGCCCACGGGCAGCACGTGTTCGTCATCCCGAGCCTCGACCTCGTGATCACCCGCGCCGGCGAGCGCTCCCCGGACAACAGCTCCGACACCGCGAAGCTCGACGAGAACCTGATCTGGAACGGCAGCCAGAAGGCCGGCTACGAGGAGTTCTTCCGGCGTCTGATGATCGCGGTCCGCGCGTCTTGAACGCAACGTCCGACGATGTGGCTGCAATAGCGACCACATCGTCGGACGTAACGGGAGTCTGACGTCAGCGGCGAGCCGACTGCTCGGCGGCGACCTGCTCGGTGACCTCGCGGGTCAGGCGTCGCTGCGTCGCCGGGTCGGTGATTCCCTTGCAGGCCGCCGGTGTGGAGCGGGTGAAGCGCGGGTCGTTGTCGTCGGCACCGGAGGTGAGCAGCTCGAAGTTGCGGCGGGTCTGGACGAGGAGAGCCTTCTTGCAGGCGGCCTCCTCCGTACCGGCCCGCGCCGCCTGGGCGTCCTGCCGCTGGACGTCCGCCGTCAGCGCTTCGAGTTCGCTCATCGTCCGACGTGCCTCGGCCTCGGCCTGGTACGCCGCCGGCTGGGCGGGGGAGTCGTCCGACCCACAACCCGCGAGGAGGGCCAGCCCGAGAGCTGATCCGACGAGAGCCTTGCCGACCGATCGAAACGCTGCTGGACGCATGACGCGCTCCCAGGTCCTGCCGGCGTCCCCGTGACGCCGTCAGGCGTATCCGGCCACCGGGCCCCGGAGCCGAGCGTAATGATCGAGCGAAAGTTGATCTTGAAAACAGCAACGTCCGAGGATGTGGCCGCTATTGCGACCACATCCTCGGACGTCCCGGAAGTGCTCTTACTTGTTGGTCTTGCGCTTGCTCAGACCGGTGATCTTGAACAGCGGGTCGTACTTGCGGTCGACCACGCGCTCCTTGAGCGGGATGATCCCGTTGTCGGTGATCTTGATGTGCTCGGGGCAGACCTCGGTGCAGCACTTGGTGATGTTGCACATGCCCAGGCCGTGCTTCTCCTGCGCGAGCTTCTGCCGGTCGTTGGTGTCCAGCGGGTGCATGTCCAGCTCGGACAGGCGGATGAAGAAGCGGGGGCCCGCGAAGGCCGGCTTGTTCTCCTCGTGGTCACGGATGACGTGGCAGACGTTCTGGCACATGAAGCATTCGATGCACTTGCGGAACTCCTGGCCCCGCTCGACGTCGATCTGCGCCATCCGGTACGTGCCGTCGGCCTCGCGCGGCTTCGGCGAGAACGCCGGGATCTGCTTGGCCTTCTCGTAGTTGAACGAGACGTCGGTGACGAGGTCCTTGATCACCGGGAACGTCCGCATCGGCGTGACCACGACCTCCTCGCCCGGGGGGAGGGAGGACATGCGGGTCATGCACATCAGGCGCGGACGGCCGTTGATCTCCGCGGAGCAGGAGCCGCACTTGCCGGCCTTGCAGTTCCAGCGGACCGACATGTCGTTGGCCTGCTCCGCCTGGATGCGGAAGATGATGTCGAGAACGACCTCACCCTCGTTGACCTCGACGGTGTAGTCCTTGAGCTCGCCGCCCTCGGAGTTGCCGCGCCAGACCTTGAACTTGGCCTGGTAGCTCTTCGACTTGTCGACCCCCGGCTGGAAGGCCTTGGGGTTGTTCGCCGACTCAGTGATGGTCAGGTCGCTCGTCACTTCGGCTCCTCGAAGAGCTCCTTGAGGTCATCGGGCATGACCGGGAGCGGCTTGTGCACCAGCGACACCGCACCGTCCTTCTCGGACAGGATGATGTTCTTGGTGCCCCACTCCGGGTCCGTCTTCGGGTAGTCGTTGCGGGTGTGCCCGCCGCGGCTCTCCTTGCGCTCGAGAGCGGCCTTCGCGACCATCTCCGAGCACAGCAGCATGTTCCGCAGGTCGATGGCGAGGTGCCAGCCCGGGTTGAACTGGCGGTTGCCCTCGACCGAGAGGTTCTTCGCGCGCTCCTTGAGCTCCTGCAGCTTGTCCAGCGCCGCCGTCATCTCGTCCGCGTCGCGGATGATGCCGACGAGCGTGTTCATCGTGTTCTGCAGTTCCTGGTGCAGGGCGTAGGGGTTCTCCCCGCCCTCGCGCTCGAACGGTGCCACCGCTTCCTTGGACGCGACGTCGAGCTGGTCGTCGGCGATGCGGGCGGTGTGGCTCTTCGCGTACTCGGCGGCGGCGTCACCCGCGCGCTTGCCGAACACGATGAGGTCGGACAGCGAGTTGCCGCCGAGCCGGTTCGAGCCGTGCATGCCACCGGCGACCTCACCGGCCGCGTAGAGGCCGGGCACGGTCGCGGCCGCGGTGTCGGGCTCCACCTCGACGCCACCCATGATGTAGTGGCAGGTCGGGCCGACCTCCATGGGCTCCTTGGTGATGTCGACGTCCGCCAGCTCCTTGAACTGGTGGTACATCGACGGGAGCCGCTTGCGGATGTACTCGGCCGAGCGCCGCGACGCGATGTCGAGGTAGGCGCCACCGGCGGGGGATCCGCGGCCGGCCTTCACCTCGGCGTTGATCGCGCGCGCGACCTCGTCACGGGGGAGGAGCTCCGGGGGACGCCGGTTGTTCTTCTTGTCCTCGTACCAGCGGTCGGCCTCGGCCTCGTTGTCCGCGGTGTCGGCTTTGAAGAAGTCCGGGATGTAGTCGAACATGAACCGCTTGCCGTCCTTGTTCTTCAGGATCCCGCCGTCACCGCGCACGGACTCGGTGACGAGGATGCCGCGGACGGACGGCGGCCAGACCATGCCGGTCGGGTGGAACTGGATGAACTCCATGTTGAGCAGCGTCGCGCCGGCGCGGGCCGCGAGCGCGTGGCCGTCACCGGAGTACTCCCAGGAGTTCGAGGTGACCTTGAAGCTCTTGCCGATGCCGCCGGTGGCGAGCACGACCGACGGGGCCTCGAAGGCGATGAAGCGGCCGGTCTCGCGCCAGTAGCCGAACGCGCCGGCGATGTTGCCGCGACGGGCGCCGTGCGCCTCCTCGCCGGTGCCGTCGGTCAGGAGGCGGGTGATCGTGCACTCCATGTAGACGTCGATGCCGAGGGCGACGACGCGCTGCTGGAGGGTGCGGATCATCTCCAGGCCGGTGCGGTCACCGACGTGGGCGAGACGGGCGTAGCGGTGGCCACCGAAGTCGCGCTGACTGATGAGACCGTCCTTGGTGCGGTCGAACAGCGCGCCCCACTCCTCGAGCTCCCACACCCGGGCGGGGGCCTCCTGGGCGTGGAGCTGAGCCATGCGCCAGTTGTTCAGCATCTTGCCGCCGCGCATGGTGTCCCGGAAGTGGACCTTCCAGTTGTCGTCCTGCCACACGTTGCCCATGGCCGCGGCGATGCCGCCCTCGGCCATGACGGTGTGCGCCTTGCCCAGCAGCGACTTGCAGACGACCGCGGTGCGGGCCCCGGACTCGTGGGCGGCGATCGCCGCGCGGAGGCCGGCGCCGCCGGCCCCGATCACGAGGACGTCGTAGGAGTGCCGTTCGAGTTCAGTCATCGATGGCTCCTCAGCCGATGCGCGGGTCGGTGAACGCGCCGCTGGCGGTCAGCAGGACGTAGAGGTCGGTCAGGCCCACGACCACGAGGGAGACCATCGCGAGCTCCATGTGCTTGCCGTTGAGCTTCGAGACCTGGACCCAGCCCCAGTAGCGGATCGGGTGCTTGGAGAAGTGGTTGAGGCGGCCGCCCATGATGTGCCGGCAGGAGTGGCACGACAGCGAGTACGCCAGCAGGAGCAGGGCGTTCGTCAGCAGGACGACGCTGCCGAGGCTGACGCCCCAGTCACCGTGGTGGTGGACCGAGTCGTAGGCGTCGTAGGCCAGCAGGATCGGGTACGGGAGCGTCGCCCAGAAGAACCAGCGGTGCGCGTTCTGGAAGATCAGCGGGAAGCGCGTCTCGCCCGTGTACTTCTTGTGGGGCTCCGCGACGGCGCACGCCGGCGGGGAGAACCAGAACGACCGGTAGTAGGCCTTCCGGTAGTAGTAGCAGGTCATCCGGAAGCCGAGCGGCAGGATCAGGATGATCAGCGCGGGGGAGAGCGCCCACCAGTCGCCGACCGGGGTGCCCAGGTGCGACGAGCCCTCGACGCACGCGTCGGCGAGGCACGGGGAGTAGAACGGCGACAACAAGGACGTGTCCTCGTTGTAGTAGTTCGTGTCCCAGAACGCCCGGACGGACGAGTAGACGACGAAGGTGAACAGCAGGCCGAAGATCAGTGCCGGTTCCAGCCACCAGCGGTCCCGGCGCAAAGTCCGGGCGTCGATCTTCGCCCGGCCGGGGGAGAAGACTCCGGTGCCAGCCATGGGCGGTACTCCTGATGCAGGGTTCGCGAGGGGGGTCCAGGACCCGGCGGGGGACCAGGCCGCTCGGCATCATCGCGCACTGACCTGCTGCGTCTCGACCTGGGTCGACGTGACCAAGTCGGTCTTGAGGGTGGCGATGACCTGCAAGGATCGGTTCTTGACCTCGTGCGAAGTCCGAGTTTCAGGTTAGGTTCACCTCATAAGTGCAGGTAGTGCGCTTGTGAACGCGGACGGCGTGGTCTGACGGCGCGTCAGCGCGACCGGGAACCCCGGACGGCCGCAGGACGTTGTGGAAGTTCTCACATCCGCGCTACCCGCCGGTCACGTGCCGGTCAGGTCCCGACCGTCCGGCCGCGCCAGCGCGGCGAGATAGGCCGCCCGGACGGCCAGGACCCGGCGCAGGTCGGCGAGGACGTCGTCGAAGAACTCCCGGCGGTAGGTCTCGTCGGTGACGGCGGAGATCGCGAACGACAGCCCGGCGAGCCCGCCGAGGAACACCGCGACCTTGACCAGTTCGCCGGACAGGACGAGGTCGCGCTCGCCGATGTCGAGCGAGGCCCACCGGTCCAGACCCGCCCCGGTCCAGAGTTCGGCGGTCGCGGGCGTGATCGCGAGCATCCCGAAGCCGGCAAAGAACGCTCCGACGGTGACCGCGACGATCAGCACCTGCAGACCTTGCGCGAACAGGAGGACGAGCCCGAGGTTCGCCCACTGCCGGTGCCGCAGCGGGGGCGGCGCGGGGCAGTCGGGGGCACCGGGCCCCGTGAAACCGAGCCGCTCGGCGGGGGTCCCGGCCAGCCGGCGGGCCAGGTCGTCCGGGCCGTCCCAGGTCTCGAGGCCGTGGATCTCGCGCGGGATCCGGACGGTGAGCAGCGCGCCGCCGACGAGGACGAAGAGGGCGACGACCGCCGCCAGCGACGTCGTTCCGAGCGAGGCCGACATCTGCCAGACCTCGGTGTTCACGACCAGCACCACGCCGAACACGAGGAGCAACGGCAGGGCGCGTGCGCCGAGGCTCAGCACCGACGTCAGTTCGCGCGCGAGGTGGATCGCGGCCCAACGGGTCAGCGGCGCGGCGCCGAAGTTGATCGCGAGGTAGACCAGCGCCACCGCGATCGGCGCGGTCAGGCACGCGGCGGCGACGCCCCACCACGTCCAGTCCCGGACCGTGGCGCCGTAGACCGCGCCGGCGAGCAGGACGAGAGCGATCGGCGCGGAGCGCGTGACCACCGAGCGGACCGGACGGTAGCCGTCGATGAGCTGCGGCAGACCGCGGTCGGCGAGCCAGGCCTCGACCTCGCGGAGGGCGCCCTCGCGCCCGGTGCCGTTCGGGCCCGGGTTCGCCATGGGGCGACATTAGGGGTGAGGATGGGATGATGGAGCAACCCACGGGCCACGCGGAGCGCGTGGCGCGTCTGGTGGAACAGTTCCGGGCCATCCCGCCGGACGCGCCCGTCCGCCTCGCGAAGAAGACGTCCAACCTCTTCCGTCCCCGGGCCAGGACGGATGCCCCCGGCCTCGACGTCACCGGCTTCACGAACGTTCTCGCCGTCGACCCGGTGGCGCGGACCGCCTCGGTCGAGGGGATGGTCACCTACGAGCAGCTCGTCGACGCGACGCTGCCGTACGGGCTGATGCCGCTGGTCGTGCCGCAGCTGAAGACGATCACGCTCGGCGGCGCGGTGACCGGGCTCGGCATCGAGTCCTCGTCGTTCCGCAACGGCTGCCCGCACGAGTCGGTGCTGGAGATGGAGATCCTCACCGGCGACGGCCGGGTGATCGTCGCCCGCCCGGACAACGAGCACGCCGAGCTGTTCCGGGCGTTCCCGAACTCCTACGGGACCCTCGGATATGCCCTGCGGCTGGAGATCGAGCTCGAGCCGGTCAAGCCGTTCGTGGCGCTGCGGCACCTGCGGTTCCGGGACCCGGCCAAGCTGTTCGCCGAGCTGGACCGGCTCTGCACCGAGCGGACGCTGGGCGGGCACCCGGTCGACTTCGTCGACGGCACCGTGTTCTCCCGCGACGAGCAGTACCTCACCGTCGGCACGTTCGTCGACGAGGCGCCGTACCTGTCCGACTACACGTGGACCGAGATCTACTACCGCTCGCTGCAGACCCGGGCTGAGGACTTCCTGACAGTTCGGGACTACCTCTGGCGGTGGGACACCGACTGGTTCTGGTGCTCGCGGGCGTTCGGCGCGCAGAAGAAATGGGTGCGCCGTCTCGCCGGTCGCCGGTTCCTCCGCTCCGACGTCTACTGGAAGATCGTCGCGTTCGAGCGGCGCACGCACGTCAACGCACGGATCGAGCGGCTGCGCGGCCGCCCGCCGCGCGAGGACGTGGTCCAGGACATCGAGGTCCCGATCGGTCGCGCCGAGGAGTTCTGCGACTTCTTCCTGCGTGAAGTGCCGATCACCCCGTTCTGGATCTGCCCGCTGAAGCAGCGCCCAACTCCTGACGGCCGGCCGAACGCCGACTGGCCGCTGTACCGGTTCACCGACTCCCTGTACGTCAACTTCGGGTTCTGGTCGACGGTCGCGCTCGAGCCGGGGCAGTCCGACGGCCACCACAACCGGCGGATCGAGCAGGTCGTCGACTCCCTCGGCGGCCGCAAGTCGCTCTACTCGACGGCCTTCTACTCCGAGGACGAGTTCTGGCGGCTGTACAACGGGCCGGCGTACGAAGTCGTGAAGAAGACTTACGATCCGGACGCACGGTTGTTGGACCTGTACGCCAAGTGCGTGCGGAACCGGTGAGGAGGACGGGCATGGGTCGGCCACGTGGCCATCGGCCGGGCGTCGCGGAGGTGTTCGCCCGCGTGCTCAACCCGCGCGTCCCGGTTCGGGTGACGGCGTTCGACGGCAGTGAGGGCGGCGCGATCGACGCCGACGTCACCGTCGAGATCGCGTCGCCGACCGCGCTTAGCTACCTGCTCAGCTCCCCGGGAGAACTGGGCCTGGCCCGCGCCTACATCACCGGGCACGTCAAGGTGCGCGGCGATCTCTACGCCGCCCTCTACGGACTCGGCGCCGGCGGCGGCGGCGAACAGCTCTCCACCCGGGACCGGGTCGAGATGCTGCGCGACTTCGGCATCCGGCACCTGCGTCCGGTCGAGCCGCCGCCGGAGGAGATCCGCTACAAGGGTGGTCTGCTGCGGCACACCCGTCTGCGCGACAGCCGCGCGATCTCGCACCACTACGACGTCTCGAACCGCTTCTACGAGTGGGTCCTCGGGCCCTCGATGTCCTACACCTGCGCCGCCTTCCCGAAGGCGGACTCCTCGCTGGAGGAGGCGCAGTGGAACAAGCACGACCTCGTCGCCCGCAAGCTCGGGCTGAAGGAGGGCATGCGGCTGCTCGATGTCGGCTGCGGTTGGGGCGGCATGGTCCGCCACGCGGCCAAGGAGTACGGCGTGCAGGCCCTCGGCGTCACGCTGTCGAAGCAGCAGGCCGAGTGGGCGCAGAACCGGATCAAGGAGGAGGGCCTCGAGCACCTCTGCGAGGTCCGGCACATGGACTACCGCGACATCCCCGAGGACGGCTTCGACGCGGTGTCCTCCATCGGCCTGACCGAGCACATCGGCGCCAAGCAACTGCCGGCGTACTTCTCGTTCCTGCGCGGGAAGCTCCGTCCGTACGGCCGGATGCTCAACCACTGCATCACCCGCCCCTCGACGGCGCAGCCCGCGAAGGCCGGCAAGTTCATCGACCGCTACGTCTTCCCGGACGGCGAGCTCGAGGGCGTCGGCGACATCGTCTCGGCGATGCAGGACAACGGGCTCGAGGTTCGGCACGAGGAGAACCTCCGCGAGCACTACGCCATGACGCTTCGGGGCTGGTGCGACAACCTCGTCGAGAACTGGGCCGACGCCGTCGCCGAGGTCGGCGCCAACCGCGCCCGCGTCTGGCTGCTCTACATGGCCGCCTGCCGCGTCGCCTTCGACTGCCGGTTCATCGAGCTCCACCAGGTCCTCGGCGTCCGCTGCGACGACGTCGGCACCGCGCGCATGCCCCTGCGGCCGGACTGGACGAACTGATGTGCCGTCCGGTGAAGTGCCGTTCGTGCGACCGGATCACGTGGGCCGGTTGCGGTGCCCACGTCGACCAGGTCCGCGCCGGCGTCCCCGCGGACAACTGGTGCGACGGCCACCCCAAGGAGCCGGGCACCGGCTTCTTCTCCCGCCTGTTCCGTCGGGGCTGAGCGGGTAAGGCTCCCGCATGGACGACCGCACCATGCGGGACCGCATGCTGGCCGGGGAGCTGTACATCGCCGACGAGACCGTGGCGGCCGACAGCCGGCGCGCGATGACGCTGACCGAGGCGTTCAACCGCACGTCGGTCGCGGAGCCGGCGAAGCGGCGGGAGATCTTGTCCGAGCTGTTCGCCGCGATCGGTGAGGGCACCGAGATCCGGCCGCCGCTGTTCGTCGACTACGGGTACCAGACGACCGTCGGGGCGGGGACGTTCGCCAACTTCGGGCTCGTGATCCTCGACGTCGCGCGGGTGGTCATCGGCGACGACGTCCAGATCGGGCCGAACGTGCAGCTCCTCACCGCGACCCACCCGCTCGATCCGGAGCCGCGGCGGGAGAAGTGGGAGTCCGCCGAGCCGATCACCATCGGCGACAACGTCTGGCTCGGTGGCGGGGTGATCGTCTGCCCGGGCGTCACGATCGGCGCGGACACCGTCGTGGGGGCCGGCTCGGTCGTGACGAAGGACCTCCCGGCCGGCGTGCTCGCCGTCGGCGTCCCGGCGCGGGTGGTGCGGAAGCTCCGCTGACGTCAGGCGGTGACCCAGGCCGGGGCGAGCGCGCCGTCTGGCAGCGCGCGGGGCGGGGTGCCGTCCGGCTCGGGGTCGCCGAGGACGGTGCGGACGGGGACGACGCCGGCCCAGACGTCGAGGCCCAGGTCCTCGTCGTCGTCGTTGGGGCCGCCGGTGCGGATCTTGGCGGTGGCCTCGTCGATGGTCAGCGCGAGGACGAGGGTGGCCGCGAGTTCGCGCGGGTTCGGGCCACGCGCCTCGGCGGACCGGCCGGGGGAGACGCGCTCCACCAGGGCGTCGAGGGCGGCGAGCTTCTCGTCGTCGTCGGTGACCGTGCGCGGGGTGCCGAAGACCACCGCGCAGCGGTAGTTCATCGAGTGGTGGAACGTCGAGCGGGCGAGGACGAGCCCGTCGAGGCAGGTGACGGTCACACAGATCGGGGTGTTCTCGACCCGGCGCATCCAGCTGCCTGTGGAGCCGTGCAGGTATAGCTGGTCCTCGATGCGAGCGTGCAGCGTGGGGAGAACCGACGGCCCGTCAGGTCCGGCGAACCCGACGTGGCAGATCGGGCCCCCGTCGAGGATCGCGTGGACCGTCGGCACCTCGTCGCGGACCCGCTTCCGGAGCCGGTTCGGTCTCGTGCGAGCGGTGGGGGAGAAGCGTTCGGTCACGGAATCCTCCGCGTCATCGCGACGCCCGGTACGACGACGCCGTCGGGCAGAACGAGATCCCGGGGGTCCTCGTTCGTGAATCCCCAGGTCCGGTAGAGCTGCAGGCCCGGCAGCGTGGCCATCAGCGCCAGCTCGGTGAATCCCTCGGCGCGGGCCGCGTCCTCGCAGGCCTCGAGGATCCGCGTCCCGAGCCCGCGGCGGGTCCAGTCCCCGTGCACGAACATCGCCCGCACCCGGGCCGGCTCGGTCGCCGGGTCCAGCAGGCGGGCCTCGGCCCCGGTCACCTGCGCGCCGTTGAAGAGCTTGTCGCGTCGGCTCCACCCGCCGCAGGCGGCGAGCGAGGAGTCGGGCGCCTCGACGACGAAGTACGTCCCGTCCTCGACGAGCGCGAGGTCGAGGACGCCGATGTGCTGCAGCCCGCTCGCGGTCTGCTCGGCGTCGTAGAACGCGGGGAAGATCGCCTCGACCGAGGCGGTGATCAGCTTCTGGAGGGCCTCGGCGTCGTCGACCGTCGCGAGCCGGAGCCGGAATCCGTCGGGGAGTTTCTGCACGGCGTCATCCTCGCGTCCGACCGCCCCCGCGGGCGACGCATTTGACGGGACGGGCCGACCTGCGCCAATATTCATCACATGATGAATTTAGCGGTGGAGATGCGGAACCTCGCCGTGACCCGGGGAAGCCGGCGGGTGCTGACGGTCGACGGGGTCGGTGTGCCGGCCGGGTCGACCACCGGGCTGCTGGGCCCGAGCGGCTGCGGCAAGACGACGCTGATGCGGACGATCGTCGGCGTGCAGCGCTTCGAGGGGAGCGTGACCGTCCTCAGCCATCCGGCCGGGGCGCCGGAGCTGCGATCCCAGGTGGGCTACGTGACCCAGGCGCCGTCGGTCTACGGCGACCTGACCGTGGTCGAGAACGTGCGGTACTTCGCGAGCATGGTCGGCGCCGGGGCCGACGCGGTGTTCGCGGCGCTGACGGCGGTCGACCTCGGGGACCTCGCCGGGCGCCGGGTCGAGCAGCTCTCCGGCGGTCAGCGGGCGCGGGTCTCCCTCGCGTCGGCGCTGGTCGGCCGGCCGGCGCTGCTGATCCTCGACGAGCCGACGGTCGGGCTCGACCCCCTGCTGCGGCGGCGGCTGTGGACGTTCTTCGGTGAGCTCGCCGCCGCGGGGACGACCCTGCTGGTCTCGAGTCACGTCATGGACGAGGCCGAGCACTGTTCCCACCTGATCCTGATGCGGGACGGGGCGATCCTCGCCGCGGACAGCCGCGAGGCGCTGTTGGCGCGAACGGGCACTTCCTCGGCGGAGGACGCCTTCCTCGCGGTGCTCGGCGAGCGGGAGCTGGTGGCGTGATGAACCCTCAGATCACGCTGTCGACAGCGCGCCGGGTCCTGATCCAGCTCGGCCGCGACCACCGGACCGTGGCCATGCTGCTCGTGCTGCCGTCCGCCCTGCTCGGCCTGATGTGCTGGGTCTACAGCGACATCCCCGGTCGCTTCGACCGCGTGGGGCCGCAGCTGCTCGGCATCCTGCCGTTCGTCGTCATGTTCGTGGTGACGTCGGTCGCGACGCTGCGCGAACGCCGCGCCGGGACGCTGGAACGGCTGCTGACGACGCCGATGAACAAGCTCGACCTGCTCCTCGGCTACGGGCTCGCGTTCGGGCTGGTCGCGATCGTGCAGTCGGGCATCGCGGCACTGCTGACGATGACGCTCTACGGCGTGGACGCCGAGACCAAGGGCGGCTGGGCGCTGTTCCTGTCGGCGGCCGTCGTCGGGGTCTTCGGTGCCGCGGCGGGCCTGTTCGCCAGCGCCTTCGCGCGCACCGAGTTCCAGGCGGTGCAGCTGCTCCCGGCCGTCGTCATCCCGCAGCTGTTCCTGTGCGGGCTGTTCGTCCCGCGGTCGCAGCTCGACGACGTCCTCAACGCCGTGTCCGACGTACTCCCGCTGTCCTACGCCGTCGACGCGATGAACCAGGCGATGCAACGCGGCGGGCTGACCGGACAGGTCGGGCGGGACCTCGCGATCGTCGGCGGCAGCGCGTTGCTCGCCCTCGCCGCGGGCGCCGCGACCCTGCGCCGGCAGTCGGCCTAGAGTCCTGCGGTGCCCGCAGCTGCTGAACGTCCCCGGCGCGGCCGCGGCCGGCCCGCCGGGGGAGAGACCAACAAAGCCGAGCTGATCCTCGACGCCGCACGGCGCGAGTTCGCCGCCGCCGGCTACGACGCCGTCAGCCTGCGCGGCATCGCGCGCGCCGCGGGCGTCGACCCCGCCCTGGTGCACCACTACTTCCCGGGCGGCAAGGAGGCGGTGTTCGTCGCCGCGATGCAGTTGCCCTTCAACCCGGCCGAGGTCCTGCCGCTCGTCTTCGCCGACGCCGCCGACCCCGACGAGGTCGCCGAGCGGATGGTCCGGTTCATCTTCTCGATCTGGCGCGAGGCCGACTCCCGGGCGCCGTTCCTCGCCCTCCTGCGCTCCGCCACCGGCAGCGAGACCGCCGCCGCGATGATGCGGTCGTTCGTCGCCTCGGCCCTGTTCTCCCGCGTCGCCGAGCACCTGCCGCCCGCCCCTGACCTCGCGCTCCGCGTCAACCTCGCCGCGGCGCACATCATCGGCGTCGTGCTGATGCGGTACGTGATCGGCGTCGAACCCCTCGCCTCCGCCGACGAGGACGAGGTGATCGAGCGGATGCTCCCCGCGATCCGCGGCTACTTCGGCGGGTGATGTGAAGAAAGGGTGACACCCCTTACTGCGCAGTAAGGGGTGTCACCCTTTCTTTTCCACAGGCCTGAGGCTGTGTCAGACCGGCGTCAGGCGAGGACGCGGTCGAGGAACGCGTCGAGGCGGCGCTGGAGCCGGCGGGCGCGCTCCTCCGGCGGGGCGGTCTCGCCCTGGGGGAGGGTGACCGGACGGAGCTTCCGGACGTACAGCGGGCACGCGAGATCGGCACAGATGTACGTGCCGACCGTGTTGTGATCCCGGCCCCGCGGCCCGGCCTTCCGGGCGACGAACAGGCCCACGGAGTCGGCCGGGTGGGCGGTGTGACAGATGTCGCACAGCGCGCTCCCGCGGGCCGGACGGGACTCCGTCGTTGCGCGCAGCTCCACCCCCAGGGGTCGGTCGTCGCGGACGGTGACGAGGTACGCCCGCGCCGGCGCCCTCGGGTCGCGCCAGCCGAGGAACTCGCGAACTTCCCAGTCCACGTCCGCCAAACCGCGGATCGGCGTCATCGATTTGACCTCGCCGCGGGTGCAGTTGACGAAGGAATCGGCGATCTCGGTCGCCGTGAGCGCGCGCATGACGGAACTCCTGGAACGGTGGCGGACCGAGGAACGATAGGGCGCGCCGCGCTGCTCCGGCATGCGAATTTGCCGCTCGCGTGGTCAGGAACACCCCGGCGGGTACAGGAGAATGGGGTCAGTCCCGGTTTCTTTCGTCAGGAGTTTCGCGTGTCCGTCCGCTCCGATCTGCGCAACGTGGCGATTGTCGCCCACGTCGACCACGGCAAGACCACGCTGGTCGACAAGATGCTCTGGCAGGCCGGCGCCTTCCGCGAGGGCCAGGACGTCAACAACCGCGTCATGGACTCGATGGACCTGGAGCGGGAGAAGGGCATCACGATCCTGGCCAAGAACACGGCCGTGAAGTGGGTCGCGGACGACGGCACCCCGCTGACCATCAACATCATCGACACCCCCGGCCACGCCGACTTCGGCGGCGAGGTGGAACGCGGGCTGGAGATGATCGACGGTGTCGTGCTCCTCGTCGACGCCTCCGAGGGCGCGCTGCCGGGTACGCGTTTCGTGCTGCGCAAGGCCCTGGAGAAGAAGCTCCCGGTGGTGCTCTGCATCAACAAGGTCGACCGCCCCGACGCCCGGATCGCCGAGGTCGTCGACGAGGTCTACGAACTCTTCCTCGACCTCGACGCCGACGAGCACCAGATCGAGTTCCCCATCGTCTACGCCTCGGCGAAGGCCGGCCTGGCGTCGCTGACGCGCCCCGCCGACGGCACCATGCCGGACTCGACGGACCTGCGCCCGCTGATGAACACGATCATGGAGGCGATCCCCGCCCCGACCTACACCGAGGGCGCGCCGCTGCAGGCGCACGTCACGAACCTCGACGCCTCGCCGTACCTCGGCCGCCTCGCGCTCTGCCGGGTCCACGAGGGCACGATCAAGAAGAACCAGCAGGTCGCGTGGTGCCGCACCGACGGCTCGGTCCAGCGCGTGAAGATCACCGAGCTGTTCCTCACCGACGCGCTGGAGCGGGTGCCGGCCGACAGTGCCTCGGCGGGCGACATCATCGCCATCGCCGGCATCGAGGACATCACGATCGGCGAGACCCTCGCCGACCCGGAGAACCCGATCCCGCTGCCGCTCATCACCGTCGACGAGCCCTCGATCTCGATGACGATCGGAATCAACACCTCGCCGCTGGCCGGCCGCTCGGGCGGCACGAAACTGACGGCCCGTCTGGTGAAGAACCGCCTCGACGCCGAGCTCATCGGCAACGTCTCGATCCGTGTCCTGCCGACCGAGCGCCCGGACACCTGGGAGGTGCAGGGCCGCGGTGAGCTGCAGCTCGCGGTGCTGGTCGAGATGATGCGCCGTGAGGGCTACGAGCTGACCGTCGGCAAGCCGCGCGTCGTCACCCGTGAGATCGACGGCAAGCTCTGTGAGCCGATGGAGCACATGACGATCGACGTCCCGGAGGACTACGTCGGTGTCGTCACGCAGCTGCTCGGCCTGCGCAAGGGCCGCATGGAGCAGATGGTCAACCACGGCACCGGCTGGGTCCGCATGGAGTACCGCGTCCCGGCCCGCGGCCTGATCGGCTTCCGCACCGAGTTCCTCACCGAGACCCGCGGCACCGGCCTGCTGCACCACGTCTTCGACCGGTACGAGCCGTGGCACGGCGAGCTGCGGACCCGGCCCTCCGGCTCGCTCGTCGCCGACCGCACCGGCGTCGCGACCTCGTTCGCGATGTTCAACCTCCAGGAGCGCGGGACGATGTTCGTCACCCCGGGCACCGACGTCTACGAGGGGATGATCGTCGGCGAGAACGCCCGCGCCGACGACATGGACGTCAACATCTGCAAGGAGAAGAAGCTCACCAACATGCGCTCCTCCACCGGCGAGGAACTGGAGCGCCTGGTGCCCCCGCGCATCCTGTCGCTCGAGCAGGCGCTGGAGTTCTGCCGCGAGGACGAGTGCATCGAGGTCACCCCGAACGCGATCCGCATGCGCAAGGTCGAGCTCGACGGCAAGATCCGCGAGCGCACCCGCGGCCGCGCGGCGAAGTCGGCCCTCGCGCAGTCCTGAACCCGCGTAACGTCAGCGGGATCGAGCGCTATGGCGCGCGATCCCGCTGACGTTACGGGGGTGGACGGCGATGAGCCGGACGCTACGCGGAGGTCAGCCCCAGCGCGCCACGGAGGAAGTCGAGCTGGAACAGCAGCAGGTTCTCGGCGACGACCTCCTGTGGGGTCATGTGGGTGACGCCGGAGAGCGGGAGGACCTGGTGCGGCCGGCCGGCGGCGAGCAGGGCCGAGGACAGCTGCAGGGTGTGGGCCGCGACGACGTTGTCGTCGGCGAGGCCGTGGACGATCAGCAGCGGCCGGTGGGGGCCCGCGGCGACGGCCTTCTCCACCGCGGGGGTCAGCGCGCCGGCGGTGACGAGCGACGTGCGCGCGTAGTTCTCCGGGTTCCCGGCGGGGGTGCCGAGGTACCGCTCGGTGTAGTGGGTGTCGTAGAGCGCCCAGTCGGTGACAGGGGCACCGGCGATGCCCGCGCCGAAGACGTCCGGGCGGAGCAGGACGGCGAGCGCGGCGAGATAACCGCCGAACGACCAGCCGCGGATCGCGACGCGGGTGGTGTCGAGGTCGGGACACTCCTCGGCGGCGGCGTAGAGCGCCTCGATCTGGTCCTCGAGGACGGGGGCCGCGACGTCGCCGGCGATCGCGCGCTCCCACGCGGTGCCGCGGCCGGGCGTCCCGCGCCCGTCGGCGACGACGACCGCGAATCCCTGGTCCGCCCACCACTGTGATTCGTTGAACGCGTTGCGCGCCGCGGTGACGCGCTGGGCGTGCGGGCCGCCGTAGGGGTCCATCAGCACCGGCAGCCGGGTGCCCGGCTGATGCCCCGTCGGCAGGAGCAGCGCGGTGCGGACCGCCCGCGGCCCGGCGTGCAGCAGCCGCGGCGCCGGGGTGACGGGCGGCGTCAGCGCGGACGAGGCGATCTCGCCGACGAGGTGGCCGTCGCGCAGCACGAGCGTCCGGCGCCCGGCCCAGTCCAGCGACGCGCAGGCCAGCACCAGCAGGGATCCGCCGGCGGCCGCGACGTGCACACCCGCCGTGCGGGACAGCCGCACCGGGCCGTCGGGGGAGGCCTTGTAGATGTGGATCTCGGTCGGCTCGTCGGCCGACGCGGCGAACAGCGCGTCACCGTTCAGGCTGCCGAGCAGCGACCGCACCTGCAGGTCGCCGGAGACCATGCGCGCGCCGACGAACAGCCGCCGGGTGTCGCCGGAGTCCGCGGCCCGGATCAGCTCGCCGTCGCCCGACCAGGCGGGGACGCCGTCGATCAGGTCGATCCACACCGGGTCGGTCTCGGTGTGCAGCGCGACGGTCGCGCCGGTGCCGGTCTCGACCTCGAGGATCTGCGTCCGGCGCTGATCGCGCGTCTGCACCAGCAGCAGCGGGTTGCCGTTGCCCGACCAGTGCACGACCGGCAGGTACTCGTACTGCTCGGCGTCCCAGCGGACCTCGACCGCGCTGCCGTCGAGGCGGAGCAGGTGCAGGCTCACGCGGGCGTTGGGTGTGCCGGCGGCCGGGTACGCGATCTCGTGCGGGGCTCGGCCCGGGTGCGCGGGGTCGGCGATGTGCCAGCGCTGGACGGGGGCGTTGTCGGTGCGCGCGACGAGCAGCGCGTCGCCCTCGGGGGACCACCAGTACCCGCGGAAGCGCCCCATCTCCTCGGCCGCGACGAACTCGGCGAGACCCCACGAGACGTCGCCGCCCGGGTCCTGGCCCGGCACCGCGCGGTCGTTCGTGCCGTCGACGTCGATCACGCGCACCGCTCCGCCGGAGACGTAGGCGATCTGACGGCCCGTCGGGTCGGGGCGGGGGTCGAAGACCGGCTCCGCGGCGGACAGCGCGCGGACCTCGCCGGTCCCGAGGTCGGCGACGTAGAGTCCGCCGGAGAGCGCGAAGGCCGCGATCGACACCGCCCCGTCGGTGGCGAAGCCGACGACGCCGCCGGCGCCCTCCCGGGCCCGTTCGCGCCGGGCGCGCTCGGCGTCGGAGAGTTCCTCGTCGCCGGAGAACAGGTTCCGCGGGTCCGCGACGACCCGCTCGGTCAGTCCGTCGGCCCGGACGTCCGCGACCCAGAGCAGGGTGGTCCGGTCGGTCCCGGAGGCCGAGCGCAGGAACACGATCCGGCTGCCGTCCGGAGCCACCGCGAAGTTGCGGGGCATACCGAGCGTGAAGCGCTGGGTGCGGGCGGTCAGGCGCGGGAACGACTCGGTACTCATGGGCGCATCCAATCAGGGCGCCACGACGAGAGTCCGACGTAGTGGCCGATTAGGTCAGGCTTCCCTAAGCTCCGGCCATGGTGACCCTTCTGGAAGCTCCCACCCCCGGCTCCACCGTCCTCGACCTCGCGAACGACCCGATCGAGAACGACCTCACCCGTCGTCGATTCCTCGGCTCCGGCGCCGCTGTGGGCGGCGCACTCCTGCTCGGCGGCTGCGCCGACGACGACGAGAACTCGCTGGGCGCCACGCCCGCCCCGTCCGAGACCGCGACGGCGGGGCCGCGCACGGTCTCCGACGTCTTCGGCTCGATCACGGTGCCGGGGAACCCCCAGCGGATCGTCGCCCTCGACGACCAGGTCCTCGGCAACATGCTGGTGCTCGGGATCGAGATCGAGCGGATCGCCGGCTGGGCGCGCGGCGACTTCTCGATCGACAACTATCCGTACCTGACCCGCTTCGGCGACCTGGGCGCGATTACCAACGTCGGCGGCACCTTCGACGAGCCCAACCTGGAGGGCATCCTCGGCGTCCGCCCCGACCTGATGCTGATGGTCGCCGAGGCCGGTGTCGACTTCTACACACCGATCTTCGACAAGCTGCGCACCACGGGCGTCCCCGTGTTCGGCGCGTTCAACGGCTACCTGCGCTTCGACGACTACCTGCGGCTGCTGGCGGACGTCGCGATCGCGGTCGACCGCGTCGACCGCGCCGCCGAACTGTCCGGCGCGCTGCGGGACCGCGTGACCGCCCTGCGGAACCAGCTCTCCGGCACGGGCGGGCTGCCCACCGCCGCGTTCGTCCGGGTCCCGGGGGACGGGACGGTGCAGAACACCGTCCAGCCCCTGTTCGACGCCATCGGCCTGCCCGGCGAGCGCCCCGCCCCGGAGGAGTTCTCGGAGGTGATCTCGCCCGAGCGGCTCGACGTGTTCGATCACGACGTGCTGTTCGTCAGCGACGGGAACAACGAGGACGAGACGCGCCGGACGCTGGAGGACAACCCGCTGTGGTCACGGCTCCCGGCCGTCGCCGCCGGCCGCGCGTTCTTCGTCCCCGAGGTCCTCTGGGGGACCGGCTACTCCCTCCCCGCCGTCGAGGCGATGCTCGACGACATCGAGGACCTCCTGCTCTCCACGCTCACCGCGTCCCCGACCGCGACGTCCGAACCGGAGCCCGCATGACCACGCAGCTGCTCGACCGCCCGGCCCTGTTCACTCCCGAGATCGACGACGACCTGACGCGCCGTCGGTTCCTCGGGTCCGGAGCCGCGCTCGGGGCCGGCCTGCTGATCGGCGGGTGCGCGGACGACGACGAGGGGCTGCTCACGCCGAGCGTCCCCGCGTCGCCGACCGCGACCCCGCTGCGGGTGGCCCACAAGTACGGGGAGACCGAGGTCCCGGTCGCCCCGCAGCGCGTGGTCTCGCTGGGCTTCGTCGATCACGACGCCCTGCTCGCGCTCGGGGTGGTGCCGGTCGGGATCGGTGGTGACTCGGTCTCCGAGCTCCAGCGGTCCGCGGTGTGGCCGTGGGCGCACGACCGGCTGGGCGACGCCCGGCCGGAGGTGCTCAGCTACACCGAGCTGAACATCGAGGCGATCGCGGCGCTGGAGCCGGACCTGATCACCGGGTTCACCTCGGGGATGACCGAGGCCGAGTACCGGCAGCTGTCCGCGATCGCCCCGACCGTCGCGCAGCTGCCCGGCTTCCCGGACTACTTCGCGCCGTGGCAGGAGGTCACGCGGGCCGCGGGCCGGACCCTCGGCCGGACGGCCGAGGCCGAGGCGCTGATCACCGAGGTCGAGAATGCCTTCACCGCCGCCCGCGCGGCCCACCCCGAGTTCGCGGGCGTCCAGGCGGCGTACGCCGGTGTGCTGGAGGACGGGTTCTACACGGAGAACTCGCGCAGCTCGCGGGTCGCCATCCTGACCCAGCTCGGCTTCGAGATCCCGGCCGAGATCGACGACCTGGCCGACGCCGACGCCTCGTTCTCCGCGATCAGTGCCGAGCAGCTCGAGCTGCTCGACCGGGACGTCCTGGTCTGGGAGCTCGCGAGCTCCGACCAGCGCGCCACGGTCGAGAACCACCCGGTGTACGCCACCCTCGACGTCTCCCGGGAGGAGCGGGACGTCTTCGTCGACGAGGAGGAACTCGTCGCCGCGATGGCGTACATCTCGGTGCTCAGCCTCCCGACCGCGATCGACCTGCTGGTCCCGAAGCTCGCGGCGGTGCTGGGCGGGGACTCGGCTGACGAGGCGTCACCCAGCCCGACGTCCTGATCGAGACGCACGACGGCGGGCCCGGAGGGGGATCCGGGCCCGCCGCCGATCTTTCGGGGGGGGGGGGGGGGTCAGGGTCGGGCCGCGGCGGCGGCGAAGAGCCCGTCCGGGTCGTAGGTCGCGCGGACCTGATCAAGGCGCGCGGCCGCGGAACCGAAGACCTTCGCCGGGTCGGCCTGTTCATGCACGTCGGCGAAGTTCAGGTAGACGCCACCGTTGGCGAAGCGGGCCATGGCGGCGTGCGAGCGGCGGGCCCACCCCATCGCGGTCGCGTCGAGAGCGGGGTCGCTCCACGCCGCGTCGATCGAGAGGTTGAACCGCGCCCCGCGGTGCGCCCACGCGCCGCCGTCGGTGACGTGGTCGATCGCGCCGCCCATCGTCCGCACGATGGTCAGCGACCGCGGGGTGGGCCGGGTCGCGTCGCACTCGACCATCGCGTCGATCGCGGCGTCGGTGAGCTCGTCGAGGAAGTGCGACGTGAACAGGTACCGGTCGCCGGCGGGGAACCGGGCGTCCGGCGACCGCTGCACGTCGACGTAGTCGAACGTCCCCGACAGGTCGATCACCGCGGTGCCGAGCGAACGCAGCGGGGCGAGCACCGGCTCGGCCGGCAGGCACCACAGCCCGGCCTCGGGGGAGAGCGTGTCGGGCGCGGTGACCGCGTAGTCCCGGAAGCCACGCAGTACCTGGGCCGCCTCGTCGTAGCGGTACGCCACCAGCGCCTGCGCGACCTGCGGCCCGAGCGGGTGCAGCTCGAACTCGAACGACGTCACGACGCCGAGTCCGCGGCCGCCGCCGCGCAGTGCCCAGAACAGGTCGGCGTTCTCGGTCCGGCTCGCGGTGCGGACGACACCGTCGGCGGTGACGATCTCCACCGAGCGCAGGTTGTCGCAGGCGAGGCCGAACCGACGCTGCAGGATGCCCATCCCGCCGCCGAGGGTGTAGCCGGCGACGCCCGTGTCCGACACCTCGCCGCCGGGGGTGACGAGCCCCCACACCTGCGTCGCGCGGTCGACGTCGGCCCAGCGGGCACCGGCCTGGACGCGCGCCGTGCGGGCCACCGGGTCGACGTGCACGCCGGTCATCGCGGACACGTCGATCACGAGCCCGTCCTCCACCACCGCGGAACCCGCGACCTGGTGCCCGCCGCCGCGGACGCTGAGCAGCGGCCGGTGCTCCCGCGCCACCCGGACGGCGGCGACGACGTCGGCGACGCCGGCGCAGCGCGCGATCACCGCGGGGTAGCGGTCGATCAGCCCGTTCCAGACGTGGCGAGCCTCCTCGTACTCGGGGTGGGAGCGGTCGATCACCTGACCGCGCAGGGTGGCGCGCAGCTCCGCTGCGATCGCCTCCGCGCTGCCGGTCCGGGTGGCCCGGTCCTCGATCGCCGTCATGGCGTTCTCCTTCGTTCGCTTCGTTGCGTCTGCTCGATGGGCGCCGACCCTGTTCGCACCGGCTGCCACGGCGCTGACAGCGCACTGACACCGGGGCCGGCACGGCGTCGGTCCGCCGCGGGCACTGGGCCGGACGGGCGAAAATGAGGCCCGGAACTCGGGGTCCGGGCTGGGATGCTGAGCGCCATGGCGACCGGGACCACGCGCGCGGGGTTGCGCGTCGACGTCCTGGGGCCCCTGCGAGTCGGCGCAGGGGACGCCGAGGTCGACGTGCGCGGGCCGAAGCGCCGCGCGGTACTCGCGCTGCTCGCGGTCGTGGACGGACGGGCCGTCACCGACGACGCCCTGCTCGACGCCCTCTGGCCCGACGAGATCCCGGACTCCGGACGGGCGGCCCTGCACAGCCACGTCTCGCGCCTGCGCGCCCAGCTCGGGGCGGCGGGCGAGAACCTCGAACGGCTCGACGGCGCCTACCGGCTCCGGCTCGCCGCCGACGGCCTGGACCTGTCGCGCGCCGCGGCCGCGCTGGCGGACGCCCGGCGCCGGCTCGCAACCGACCCCGCCGCGGCCGACGACCTCGCCCGCGGGGCGCTCGCGCTGTGGCGTGGTCCGGTGCTCGCGGAGTTCGGGGACGTCCCGCCGCTCGCCGCCCAGTCGCTGGCGTGCGCGGACCTGCGGCGCGACCTGTCCGACCTCTCGATCACCGCCGCGCTCGCCGCGAACCGCCTCGAGGGGCTGGTCTCCGAGGCTGTCGCCGCGCTCGCGCTCGACCCGCTGCGGGAACCCGCGGTCCTGCTTCTGATGCAGGCTCAGGCCCGCACCGGCCAGGCGGCCGCGGCCCTCGACGCGGCCCGGACCTTCCGCGCCCGCCTCGCCGACGAGACCGGCCTGGACCCCTCCCCGGCCCTCGCCGCCCTGGAGCGCTCCATCGCCGCCGGCGCCCTCGCCCCCACTGGAGATGTCATCTCCAACGATTCCGCCCGATCCGGTGGAGATGTCATCTCCAGTGGGGGGCGGACGCGGGTCCGGGCGGGGGACTTCGCGACCCCGCCGGCGGTGCATCGGCTGGTCGGCCGCGACGACCAGGTCGCGGAGCTCGTCGAGCTGCTGCGGACCGAGCGGCTCGTGACGCTGATCGGGCCGGGTGGGGTGGGAAAGACCCGGCTGGCGCAGGCGGTGGCGGACCGGGTCGAGGCCGCGGGGTTCGTCGTCCTCGCCCCGGTGACCGAGGCGGCGGGGATCCCGGCCGCGCTCGCGACCGCGCTGGACGTCCGCGGGCACCACCCCGACCTGCTCGCGGCGTGCGTCGCGGTGCTCGCGGCGCGGCCCGCGGTGCTGGTCGTCGACAACTGCGAGCACCTGATCGAACCGGTCCGCGACGGGCTGGCGGCGCTGCTCGCGGGCTGCCCGGACCTGCACCTGCTCGCGACCAGCCGGTCCCCGATCGGGTTGTCGGCCGAGGTCCGCCACCGGGTCGGCCCGCTGGCCGACGACGCCGGCGTCGACGTGTTCTGCGACCGCGCCGCGCGTGTCCGGCCCGGGTTCGCGCCGACGGCGGCGGAGCGGCCCGTGGTGGCCGACATCGTCCGACGGCTCGACGGGATGCCGCTCGCGATCGAGCTCGCGGCCGGCCGGCTCGCGTCGTTCTCCCTCGCCGACCTGCACGAGCGACTCGACCGCGCCCTCGACCTGCTCGGCGACGGGCGCCCCAGCGCGGACGCCCGGCATCGCACGCTGCGCGACACCGTCCAGTGGTCGTACACGCTGCTGCCCGAGGGGGAGCAGCGCCTGTTCCGGCACCTCGCCGCGTTCGCCGACGGCGTCGACCTCGCGACGGCCGAGCGCCTCGCCGCCGACCTCGACGTCCCCGGCGACCCCGCCACCGCGCTGGCGCACCTGGTCGACGCATCGATGCTCGAGGTCGACCTCACGACCGGCCGCACCCGCTACCGGATGCTCGAGACCCTGCGCGCGTTCGGCGCCGACCGCCTCGCCGCGGCCGGCGAGAGCGCCACCGCCGCGGCGCGGGTCGTGTCGTGGTCCGTCGACCTCGCGGCGCACATCGACGAGCGGGGCCACAGCGCGGCCGAACCGGAGGCCGACGCGACGCTGCGCCGCGAGGTGCTCAACCTGCGCGCGGCGTTCGCCCTCGCGCGCGAGCACGGCCGGCTCGACGCCGCGGCCGCGATCGTGACGAGCCTGGCGGACGCCCGGTCCTGGCGCGACCTGACCCGGCTCACGGGCTGGGCGGAGGAGCTGCTCGCCGCGGGCTTCCCCGACGACCACCCGGGCGCGGTCGCCGTCCACGCCGGTGCCGCGATGGACGCCTACATGCGCGGCGACCACGTTGCCGCCGAGCGGTTCGGCCGAGGCGGGCTCGAGCTCGTCGAACGGGGTGGCGGGACGGGCGACGCGCGCCGCTTCCTGCTCGTCGCGCTGTCCTCCGCGGCGCTGACCCGGGCGGACTGGGACGCCGCGGTCGCCTACGACCTCGACGCCGAGAAGTACGCGACGCGGCCGTCCTCCTCACCCGCGGTCGGGGCGCTGGGTGCGCTGTACGGCGGCGACCTCGACCTCGCGCGCGAGCTGACCCGCCGCACGTTGGAGCGCGCCAACTACCCGGCGCTGCGCGCCTTCGCGCTCTACGTCGAGGGCGAGATCTCCTCGACGGCCGGCGACCTCGCCGAGGAGCGCTACGCCGAGGCGATCGCCCTCGCCCGGGCGGCGGGCGCGACGTTCGTCGTCGGCATCGCCTCGGTCGGCCGGCTCGCGGCGCTCACCGAGCGGGGCGGGTCGCCGAGGCGCTCGCCGGCTTCCGGGACGTCGTCGAGTACTGGGCGCGCGCGGGCAACTGGACGCACCAGTGGGTCACGCTGCGGAATCTCGCCGACCTCCTCGACGTCCTCGGCGACCCGGAGCCGGCGGCGATCCTGCGCGCCGCCGCCCACCGCGACCCCGACGCCCCGCCGTTGCCGCCCCCGACCGGGACGCTCCCGCCCGGGGCCGACCTCTCCCGCCCCGGTGCCCTCGCCACCGCCCGCGCCGCCCTGGCCCGCCACCTCACCCGAGCGCAGTCGGCCGGGTGAGGGTGGGTCAGGTCGCGTCGACGAACGACTCGTCGCGGACCCAGCGGGCGTAGAGGTCGGGGCCCATGCCCGCCTCGATGCCGGCGGTCTGGCTGGTCTGGGCGCGGAGCGCGGCGACCTTGCGGGCGAGCAGGCCGTCGTCGAGAACGAGGTCGAGGGCGAGGGAGTCGTCCGGCACCACGATCGGGCTCCCGGGTTCGAACGCGGGGAACTCGTCGTTGAGGTGGCCGAACTCGGCCCACCAGCGCGCGGGGACGGCGGTGTGGAGCAGGCGCGCACCCGGGGCGGCGGCGCGGCGGAACGCGGCCGTCGTCCAGGTCGAGACCGCGATGTGGTCGGCGTGCCCGGTCTCGCCGTCGGGGCCGAACGTGAGGACGGTGTCCGGCCCGATCGCGGTGATCAGCGCCGCGATCCGGGCGATCTGCGGCTCCGGGTCGAGGTCGGCGCAGCCGCCGTCGGGCAGGTCCAGCCAGTGGTGCTCGACGACGCCGAGGACGGCGAGCGAGGCCGCCATCTCCGCGGTGCGGACGGCCGCGAGGCGCTCCGGCGGCTCCTGCACCGGGTCGCCCCCGGCCTCGCCGCGGGTGGCGGTCACGCAGACGACGCGGGAGCCGGCGTCGCGGGCGGCCGCGTAGATCCCGCCGCACAGGTACGCCTCGTCGTCGGGGTGGGCCCAGACGCCGAGGATCGTGCCGAGGTCCGCGACCGCGGCCGGCAAATTGATCACGCTGCGTGCAGTTCTCACCGGAGTCATGGGGGTAGCGTCACCCGAACGGCTTACACGGCACTGACAGCGCCGCTGACAGCATCACTGACAGCGACGGAATCTGGCACGAACCGAGCGCTTGCGGCCCCGGCTCACCCGCCCCGGCGTTAGCCTCCCGCCAAGGCGAATTTCTTTCGGGTGAGGGTGACGGTGACGCTTCCGGAGACGATCTCCGCCCCGGCCGGGCTCCCGGCCCGGGCCCGGGACTGGCTCGACGTCGACCTCCCGCGCCTGCTCGTCGAGTTCGAGGCGGAGCTCGAGACCCGCCCGGTGCGGGTCGCCGACCTGCTCGCCGACGACGCCGCGCTCCTGCGCGGCTGGGCCGCGCGGATGCGCGAGGCCGGCACGACCGACCAGGCCGCCGCGACCTACGTCGCCGGCTGGTTCCCCGGGAGTGCCGGCCGGATCGTCGGGGTCGGTCTCGGCGCCGCCGGCGCGGGACTGCTGCTGTCGGCCGGGGCCGTGCGGTGGAACGTCGCCGCGGACGAGGGGTGGCCGCTCGACGGGCGGATCGACGACATTCCGGTCCTGGTCCCCCCGGGGCACCCCTGGGCCGGCCAGGACGGCGTCGAGACCGTCGCCGAGGACGAGCTGTTCGGGCGCACCGTCGAGAACCTGATCGCGTTCGCGGCGCCGCTGATCGAGGCCTGCAAGACCCTCGGGCCGGTCAGCCGGTCGAGCCTGTGGGACGAGGTCGCCGACGGGGTGGCCTGCGCGTTCAACTACCAGCCGCGCCCGCTCGACGCCGCCGCGATGGAGCGACTGCGCCGGGCGGTCGGGCGCCCCGGCGTCCCGTGGAAGGGTCGCCCGCGGCTCGCCAACGCCGACTCGGCCGTCCTCGGCCCCGTGCACGTCGCCCAGAAGGGCGGCTGCTGCCTCGCCTTCACGTGTGCCCAGGTCGACCCCGACGAGTCCACGCTGACCGACCGCGAGCGCGCCTGGCGCGCCCGCTTCCCGCTGGAGGCGAAGAAGCGGTACTGCGCCACCTGCAAGTTCCGCGATCCGGCGGACTCCGTCGCGCGGCAGGTCTACTGGCTGGAGCTCGAGCACGCGGAGTCCTGAACGGCCGTGACGCTCGTCCCACCGCCGGGACAAGCCGTCCCAAGTCAGGTTAGGCTTACCTAACTGGACTTGAGGAGGCGTCATGGCGGACCGGGAGTACGGGCTCACGGCCGGACCGGATGCGGTGACGGCCTGGGCGGTGCGGCTGGGCCGCGGACGCCGGATCTCCGGGTCGGCGTTCCGGGCGGGCGGGTTCGCGCTGCGCGTGCCGCGGCGACCGCACGCCGCCGCCGCTTCGGCCGCCGGTTCAGCCGCCGGAAAAGACGTTGACCGGGCCGACCGGACTCCCGATCGTGTCCCCGCGCAGCGGACCGCTCGGGTGAGCGAGGATCGGGGCGCTCCCTAGCTTCCCAGCTCCCCAGCTCCCGAGCCCGCGAGGATCCGCTGACCGGTCGCGCACTTCTCCGTTCGATCCTGCGGGCCGTGCGCCGGCCGCTGGGTCTCGCGCTCGTGGTCGGCCTTCTCTGGCAGGCGGCCGGCATCGCCGTCCCCTACGCGATCGCTCGCGCGATCGACGACGGCGTGCTGCCCGACGACCGGGCGGCGCTGGGGCTCTGGTGCGGGGTGCTGCTCGGGCTCGGCGTCCTGCGCGCGGTCGCCGCGGCCGGCCGGCACTGGTGGATCGACCGCGCCGGGATCCGCGGCGCGGTCTGGATGCGGCGCCGCCTGCTGGCGCACGTCGTCGACCTCGACGCCGACACGGCGGGTCGGCTCGGCGAGGGCCAACTCATCGCGCGGGCCACCGCCGACGTCGACACCCTCGACGACTGGGTCCGTGGCATCGCGACGCTGGTGACGGCGAGCTTCACGCTGATCGCCGTCGGGGTCGCGCTGCTCGTCCTTGGTGCCGGCCCGGCCGCGGTGGGGGCGGCTGCGGTTCCGCTCACCGTTCTGCTGACGGTTCGTCACGTCCGCGGTCAGCACCGGGCGTCCGCCGAGTTCGCCGAGGCCACCGGGGCCTTCACCGGGACGGTCAGCGAGCTCATCACCGGCGTCACGGCCGTGAAGGGGCTCGGCGGGGAGTCGGTCCTCGCCGCGCGAATCGGTCGCGCGTCCGACGAGCTGCGCGCCACCGCGATGCGCCGCGAGCGCGTCGAGGCCGCCTGGGTCTCCACCGCCGCCCTCGTGCCCGGCCTGGCCATCGCCGCCGGCGTCTGGCTGATCGGGGACGCCGCGCTGTCCGGTGATCTGGCGCCGGGTCAGTTGCTCGCGTTCATCGGCTGGATGGCGCTGCTGGTCGACGCCACCGAGACGCTGACGAGCCGCATGATCGACCGCGGTCAGGCGATGGCGGCCGCCGACCGGTTGCTCGAGGTGCTGGACGCCCCGGCGGCGGCGCCGGAGCCGGCGACGCCCGCCCCCGCGCCGCGCGGGGGCGGGGTCCGGTTCGCCGCCGTGCACGTCCACCGCGGCGGCCGCGAGGTGCTCCACGGGATCGACCTCGACGTTGCCGCGGGCGAGTGGGTGGGCGTGCTCGGGACGACAGGCGCGGGCAAGTCCAGCCTGCTCCGCCTGCTGCCGCGCCTCGCCGACCCGGCCGCCGGCCAGGTGCTCCTCGACGGCGTCCGCGTCGATCACCTCGCCCGCGTCGACCGCTTGGCCCACGTCGGCTACCTCGGGCAGTCGCCGGCGCTGCTCGCCGGAACGCTGGCCGAGAACCTGCGCCTGGCCGCACCCGATGCCGACGACGCGGAGCTGCGAGCCGCCCTCCGCACGGCCGTGGCCGACGACGTCCTCGACCAGCTCGGCCTGGACGGGGCGGTCGGCGCCGGCGGCGGGACCCTGTCGGGCGGGCAGCGGCAGCGGGTCGCGCTGGCCCGCGCGCTCCTCGGCGGCCCGCCGGTCCTCGTCCTCGACGACCCGACGTCCGCGCTCGACCCCGCCACCGAGGCCGTGGTGCTCACGCGTCTGCGCGCCGACCACCCGGGCGCGACCGTCCTCTGCGCCACCCACCGGCTCGCCACCGCCCGCGCGATGGACCGCCTGGTCGTCCTCGGCGAGGGCCGTGTCCTCGCCGCCGGCCCGTCCGCCGAGGTGCTCGCCGACGGTGGGCTCGGGGCGGCCGTCCTCGACCTGGTGGCGCGATGACCGGGCCGGAGACCCTGCCCGCCGAGCCGGACGTCCGCGGCGCGCTGCGGCGGGCCCGGGGCGTGCTCGCCCCGCACCGGTGGTGGTTGCTCGCGGCCGCGGTCGTCGGGCTGTTCGCGGCGGTCACCGAACTGGCGGTCCCCGTCCTGGCGGGTCTCGCCGTCGACGCGGTGGTCGACGGCGACCGCGACCGCCTCCGCGCCGTCGCGATCGCGTTCGCCGTCCTGGCCCTGGTCGGGTTCGCCGCCGAGCGGGCGAGCCTGCTGCTGACCGCCGCCGCGGGGGAGCGGGTCCTGCTCGACCTCCGCACCCGGGTCACCCGGGCTCTGCTCGCCCAGCCGCTCGGGTTCTTCGACGCTCACCGCGCCGGCGACCTGATCGCCCGCGCGACCACCGACGTCGCCGCCCTGTCGCGGTTCGTGCGCGACGGGCTGCGGCAGCTGCTCCACGTGTTCCTGCTGCTCGCGGTCACGCTCGTCGTCCTGGTCGTCACCTCCTGGCAGCTCACGCTGGTCGCGCTCTCCGTCGTCCCGATCCTCGTGGTCGCGATGCGGGCGTTCCACCGTGACTCGACCTCGGCCTACGCCCGCTACGCCGTCGGCCAGTCGTCGGTGACGGCCGTCGTCGCCGACCTCGTGCGGGCCCGCGAGGACGTCCAGGCCTCCGGCGCGCGCGCCGCGGCGCTGGCGCGCGGGGCCGGCCCCGACGCCGAGATGCTTGAGGCCAACGACCAGGCCCTGCGGGCGGAGAACAAGCTCGTCGCGGACCAGCTGAGCCACCTGATCGCGGTCGCGGCCGTCGTCGGCGTCGGCGGCCTGCTCGCCGCCGAGGGCGTCATCCGGGTCGGGGCGGTCGCCACCGTCGCCCTGGCGCTGCGTCAGATGTTCGACCCGCTTTCCAGTTTTGCCTGGCTCGTCGGCGAGGCGATCGAGGCGCGGGTCCGCCTGGTCCGCGTGCTCGATCTGGTCGACGCGGCCCCGCCGCCGCGCGCCGCGGAACGGACCCCACCACCCGGCGGCGGCGTGGAGCTCGCTCGCGTCTCCTTCGGCTACGTCCCGGGCCGTCCGGTGCTGCACGAGGTCAGCCTGCGCATCGCGGCCGGTGAGCACGTTGCGCTGGTCGGCCCGACCGGCGCGGGCAAGTCCACGGTCGCAAAGCTCGCCGCCGGGCTGCTGACGCCGGACTCGGGCGAGTGCCGCAGCGGGCCCGCGGTCTTCCTGCCCCAGGACGCGTTCCTGGTCGCGGGGACGCTGGCCGACAACCTGCGCCTGGTGCCCGGCGAGCACACCGACGCCGCGCTCGAGGCGGCCGTGCGCGCCGCCGGCCTGGAGGCCTGGTGGGCGCGGCTGCCCGCCGGGCTCGCGACCCCGGTCGACCCGGCCGGCGGCAATCTGTCCGCGGGAGAGCGCCAGCTCGTCGGCCTCGTCCGCGCGGCCCTCGCCGACCCCGACGTCCTCGTCCTCGACGAGGCGACCGCCGACATCGATCCCGCGACCGACGCGCTCGTCTCCGCGGCCCTCGGTCGCCTCGGCGCCGGCCGGACGCTGATCGTGATCGCGCACCGGCCCGTCACCGCGGCCCGCTATCCGCGCGTGATCCGCGTCGAGGACGGTCGGGTCACCGCGGGCGGGCAGGCCGCGCTCGACGGCGCCCGCGAGACGGAACCAGGGATCTGACTACCCGTCAGGATATTCGTCAGAGCGGGAGCGCGGTCTCCGGGCAGCTCGTCGGGGGCGGCTCGGGCAGGTAGAACGGCAGGTCGATCGGGAAGCCGTTCTGGATGTTCCAGGTGATCGAGAGGTACTCCGCCTCGCCGGCGCTGCGGACCAGCACCGGGCCGTCGGCGCGGAAGCCCTTGCCCACCGGGTAGGCGCTGGTGTCGGTGCACCCGCGGGCGACGTCGAGCTGCCCGGCGACCGGAATCACCAGCGTCGGCCAGTACGGGGAGTGCCAGCCGCTGGAGTACCCGGCCGGGACCTGGTGGCGGTACACGACGATCTGCGTGTGGTCGGTGAGGTCGATGCCGGCCGAGGAGTCCATGACCGCGGACGCGAGCTCGGTCGTCTCGCCCTCCACCCCGATGGGGCACCCGTTGGCCGCGGTGACCGGGTCGCCGATGCCGCCGGGGTTCGGCTCCTCGCCGGCGAGGATGTCGCCGGCCTGCGGGGTCGTCGGCTCGCGGTGCAGCTGGCCGTCGCTCTGCGGGACACCGAGCGCCTCGGACTTGACCGTGTAGAACTCGATCGCCACCGACGACGGGTTGTGCGTGACGCCGCGCAGCGTGCCCGCGTCCTTCGACCGCGCGACGTAGTACGCGGGGTACGGCCGCCAGTTCTGGACCGAGTTGCAGTTCGGGTAGTTCTGCAGGAGCCCGTCCTCGTTGCCGTGCATCGCGACGACGGTCGAGGGGCCCTTCCACGTGAGGATCTCGCCGGGGTCCAGGACGTGCCGCTGCACGGTGACCCGCTTCCCGGCCTCGACCGGGTAGGTGAAGTCACCGAACGCGACGCCGCCGATGACGACGTTCACGCCGCCGATCGGCATGGCCTCCTCCGCCGCCGCGGGTGCGGTCACCGACAGGGCCAGGGCACCCGCGAGGAGCGGGGCGAGGACGGATCGGCGCATGCAACAACTCCCAAAAGCTGAGGATTCCTTCGACGGTACGTTCCGTCCCGAACCCGGACAAGACGTCCGCGGTCGACGGTGCGGCTACTGGAGCACCGCGTCCGGGCAGTCGGTGGGCGGCAGTTCGGGCACGTAGAGCGGTCGGTCGACCGGGAACCCGTTCTGGATGTTCCAGGCCACCGTCACGTACTCCGCGGCCTCCGCGGTGCGGACCAGCACGTGCGGATCGAGGGCGAACGCCTGCCCGGGCCGCCGGACCGTGGCGTCGGTGCACTCGTGCTGGGTCGTGATCTCGCCGGCGACCGGGATCGCGAACGTGACGTCGTACGGCGAGAAGAATCCGCTGTTGTACCCGGCGGGAACGCGGTGCCGGTAGATCGCGATCTGGTTGTGGTCGACCAGGTCCAGCTGCGGCGGGGTGCCGGTGAAGGCGCCCTCGGCCAGCGTCTCGGTCTGCGCGAGCGTGCCGTCCGGGCAGCCGTTGGCGGGGACGACCGGGTCGACGGGCGCGCCGTCGGTGTTCTCGCCGACGTCGCCGATCTCCGGGATCTCGTCGCCCGAGTGCCGGTGGATCTGGCTCTCGTTCTGCACGGCGCCGACCACCTCGGAGGTGATCGTGAACAGCACGACCGGCACCTTGCCCTGGTTGACGGTCACGCCCTTGACCGTGCCCAGCTGCTCGGAGCGCACGGTGTAGTAGGCGGGGAAGGCGCGCCAGAGCTGCGTGCTCCGGCACGACGGGAAGTGCTGCAGCGGGCCGCTCTGGTTGATCGCGACCGTCGTACCCTCGCCGTCCCAGCGCACGATCTCGCCCGGGTCCAGGACGTGGCGCTCGATCGTGACCTGCTTGCCACTCGCCAGCGGGTAGGTGAAGCCGCCGAACGCGAGCCCGCTGGTCACGAGCGTGGTCTCGGCGCCGAGGGGCGAGCCGGCGGGCGCCGCGGCGGCCGGCGCGGCGAGCGGCAGCGACAGGGCGCCCGCGAGGACCCCCGCGAACAGCGAACGGACGGCCAACCGCGACATGGGACGACTCCGAAACTGAGGATTACCTAAACGGTACGTTCCCCCCGATACCCGAGCAATACGTCCGCGGCACCGGGCCCATCGTCCGGAGGGTCTGCGCCGCGGGCAGCCGCACCGGCCCCGTCAGGTGGGTCGACTAGATTCCGCCCATGCCCGCCCCGACCGCCGACCGCCGGATCGTCCTCGTCCACGCCCACCCGGACGACGAGGTGATCAACAGCGGGATCGTGATGGCCAAGTACGCCGCCGAGGGCGTCCACGTCACGCTCGTGACCTGCACGTTGGGGGAGGAGGGCGAGGTCCTCGTCCCCGAGCTCGCCCACCTCGCCGCCGACGCCGACGACGCCCTCGGGCCGCACCGCATCTCCGAGCTCGCGGACGCGATGGCGGCCCTCGGCGTCACCGACTTCCGGTTTCTCGGCGGCCCCGGCCGGTACCGGGACTCCGGGATGATGGGTGTCGCCTCCAACGACCGCGAGAACTGCTTCTGGCGGGCCGAGCTGGACGAGGCCGCCGCGCACCTGGTCGAGGTGCTCCGCGAGGTCCGGCCCCAGGTGCTCGTGACCTACGACGAGAACGGCGGCTACGGCCACCCCGACCACATCCAGGCCCACCGGGTCACGATGCGGGCCGCCGAGCTCGCCGCCGATTCCGCGTTCCGGCCCGACCTCGGCGCGGCGTGGACCGTCGCGAAGATCTACTGGTACGCGATCCCGTTCTCGTTCCTGCAGTCCGGCATCGACGCCCTCCGCGCGGCCGGGGACAACGAGTTCTTCAACGGCGTCGAGCGGGTCGAGGACCTCGGCATGGGCGTGCCCGACGAGCTCGTCACCAGCTACGTCGAGGGCGAGGAGTACATCGAGGCCAAGATGGCCGCGATGCGCGCCCACGCCACCCAGATCACCGTCGACGGCCCGTTCTTCGCGCTCTCGAACCACCTCGGACAGAAGATCTGGGGTGTCGAGTGCTTCCGCCTCGTCGGCGGCACCGTCCCCGCCCCGGCCGACGGCCCCGAGTCCGACCTGTTCGCGGGACTGTGAGCTCCAAGCCGTCCGCGGCGAAGCGGCGCTCCGCTCCCGCCAAGGCCCCGGCGAAGGTCGCCCCGCCGCACGCGACCCAGCCGCTCCCGGCGGTGCTGGGGACGGCGGCCGGACTGGTGGCGCTGGGGTTCCTCGTCGGGGCCGGCGGGTCGTTCCTCCAGGCGCGGACGGTCTCGGCCGGGGTCCGCTGGCCGCTCGGGTGCGTGTTCATGCTGGTCGTGCTCGGGGCGGTCGCGCTCAGCGCGGGGATGCTCACGCGCAGCCGCCTCGCGGTCGGGATGCTCGCCGCGGGCTGGGTGATCAGCGTCCTCGTCTTCACCGCGGGGCGGCCGGAGGGCGATGTGATCATCGCCGCCGACCTCGCGGGCTATCTGTACCTGTTCGGCGGTGTCACCGCGCTCGCCGCCGTGTCCGCCGTCCCGTTCGCCACGCTGCCGGCGCCTGCCTCGATCGCCGACCCGGAGACACCGCCGGCGTGATCCCGGCGCGGCGAGTACCCGGTTCCGCCGCCCGCGCCGCGGGCGTTTGGTGTACTTGTCGGCGTTGTCGTTCGGCGGGGCTGGTGGCCACGCGCCTTCAAGGGGAGCAGGTTTCGTGACCGAGTCCACCCCGGTCTCCTCGGCCGGTGGGTCCGGCGGGCGCCGGACCGCACTGCGTGTCGGGATCGTCGCCGGCGGGGCCGTCGCTGCCGTCGGGCTGCTGTACGGCGTCGCGGTGGCGACGACCGGCGGCAACATCCCGCGCAACACCGAGGTGCTCGGCATCCCGATCGGCGGGAAGTCGGTCGAGGACGCCCGGATGCACCTGTCCGTGGCGCTGCCCGAGCGGCTCCCGGACGCGATGACCGTTGTGGCCGGGGACAAACGACTGTCGCGGCCGACCGGCGAGCTCGGCCTGGACGTCGACCTCGAGGCCACCGCCGAGAAGGCGCGTGAGGGCTGGGCGTCCCCGTTCCGCGCGATCAAGACCCTCTTCGGGGCCGGCCGGGAGGTCGACCCGGTGCCGGCGGTCAACACCGAGACGCTGCAGACGGCCGTCGAGGAGATGAACGACGAGGTCAGCCTCGGGTTCGTCGAGGGCGGGCTGGACTTCTCCACCGGCGTCGCGAAGCCGATCGCGCCCGTCCCCGGCCGCGGCCTGGACGACGAGGCCGTCGCCGCCGCGCTGACCGACGCGTTCCTCGCCGGGGACAGCGAGGTCGCGGCCGCGATCGTCGACGTGCAGCCGGAGATCGACCAGGCCGCCGTCGACCGCGCCCTCGCGGGCATCGGGGCCAAGGCCATGTCGGGGCCGGTGACGATCACCGTCGCCAAGAACGCCGTCGAGCTGACGCCCGCCGAGTTCGGCCCGTTCCTGTCGACCGAGCCCGCCGACGGCGAGCTCCGCCTGGTCGTCGACGCCGAGGGGCTGGTCGACAGCCTCGAGGACGAGGTCGAGGACCTCGGCCGTCCGCCGCGCGACGCGAAGTTCCGGTTCGACGAGGAAGAGGAGACCGTCGAGATCATCCCGAGCCGCGCGGGGATCGTCCTCGACGCGCGGGTGCTCGGCGACAAGCTCGCGGACGTCCTCATCGGCGACGGGCCCCGCACCGTGGACGCCGGTGCGCGCACGCAGGCGCCGGAGTTCAGCACCGCCGACGCCGAGGCGCTCGGCATCTCGGACAAGCTCTCCAGCTTCAAGACCGAGTACCCGTACGCGGCCTACCGCGTCACGAACATCGGCCGGGCCGCCGAGCTGATCAACGGCTCGATCGTCATGCCCGACGAGATCTGGAGCCTGAACAAGACCGTCGGCGAACGGACCGTCAAGAACGGCTTCGTCCGCGGCTACATCATCAAGAACGGCCAGTTCATCGAGGACCTCGGCGGCGGTGTCTCGCAGTCCGCGACGACGACCTACAACGCCGCGTTCTTCGCGGGGCTCAAGGACATCGAGCACCACCCGCACAGCCTCTACATCAGCCGGTACCCGGCCGGCCGCGAGGCGACGGTCGCGTGGGGCTCGAAGGACCTGCGCTTCCAGAACGACTCCGGCCACCCCGTCTACATCCAGGCGACGCACAAGGTCGGCTCCATCGAGGTCTCGATGTGGGGCACCAAGGTGTGGGACGAGATCGAGTCGATCTCCTCGCCGCGGCGCAACATCGTCTCGCCGAAGACGGTCGAGTCCGAGGACCCGGACTGCGAGGAGCAGTCGCCGGTCGACGGCTTCGACATCACCATCACGCGCGTCTTCATAAAGGACGGCGAGGAGGTGAAGCGGGAGACCTACGACACCCACTACTTCCCGACCGACAAGATCGTCTGCGTCGAGCCGGGCAAGGGCACCAAGTCGCCGACGCCGGGCTCGAGCTCCTCGCCCGACCCGAGCCCGTCCCGCACACCGAAGCCGCCGAAGTCGACCCCGACGCCGAAGCCGGAACCGTCGCCGTCCGCGACCCCGACGACGACCTCGTCGGCCCCGCCGCTGCCCGTCGGTTCGGGCGACGACGACTCCGGCCGCGACTGAGCCGGAGGCTGGCGTGCCGGACCTCGACCCGCTGGACGCGCAGATCGTCGCGGCGCTGCAGGCCGACGCGCGCACCAGCTACGCCGACATCGGCTCCGAGATCGGCCTGTCCGCCCCCGCGGTGAAGCGGCGCGTGGACCGGCTGCGGTCGACCGGGGCGATCCGCGGCTTCACCGCCGTCGTCGACCCCGCCGCGCTGGGCTGGACGACCGAGGCCTTCGTCGAGCTCTACTGCGAGGGCCGCACGTCCCCGGAGAAGATCCGCGCCGCCGTCGCCCGGTTCCCCGAGGTCGTCTCCGCCTCGACCGTCACCGGCGACGCCGACGCCCTTCTCCACGTCCTCGCCCGGGACATCAAGCACCTCGAGCGGGTGGTGGAACAGATCGCCGCCGAGCGCTTCGTCACCCGCACCCGGTCCGCGATTGTGATGTCGTCCCTCCTCCGCCGCGCGGAGGGCAGCGGCCTCGCCTGACCGCCCTGATGTGAAAAAAGGGTGACACCCCTTACTGCGCAGTAAGGGGTGTCACCCTTTCTTGACATCGCGACTTCGGTCGAAGGAGTCAGCGGGCGGCGCAGAAGGCGAGGGTCCGCTCCCAGAACAGCTCGGTGCCGGCCTCGTCGTACTCGTCGGCCTTGGACGGGTCGGTGAACAGGTGGCCGCCGGCGTGGTAGTCGAAGACGTCGATGTCGGCGCCGGCCTGCTGGACCTGGCCGACGAAGTCGATCATCTGCTGCGGTTCCTTCCACGGGTCGTCCATCGCGTGGTGGAGCTGGACGGCGACCTCGGACGGCCAGGCCTTCCCGCCGATCTCGGCAAGCTCGACGGCGGTGGAGACGAGCACGACGCCGCTGACCGGCCGCTGGAGCGCGACGTACTGCGCCATCACGGCGCCGTTGGAGAACCCGAGCGCGAGAAACCCGTCGGGGAGGTCGAGCGTCGAGGCGAGGGCCCGGCCGATGAGCTCGTGGTAGCCGACCGTGCGGGCGAACGCGGTGGCGTCCTCGTAATCGTCGAAGACCTCACCGTCGTACTGGTCGACGACACGGACCTCGTGCCCGGCCTCGGTGAGGCGGCGGGCACCGTCGAGCTCGCCGGGACGGACGCCGAGGATCGAGTGGAACAGCGCGATGTGGGCCATGGGGAAGATCCTGCCCCGTTGCGTCCCGGCCGGCGCGGCTGACCCCGCTGCGACGGCGGAAAGTTCCGGCCGTGTTACCGACTCGGACATAACGGGGGCCGGTGATCCATCGCGTCGATTCGTTGCGCCAGAACGCAACGAAACGACGCTTACGCGCAACGCTTTGACCTGACGGGGGCGACGTCGCTTCCTACCGTCATAGGTATGACGATGCCTCACGTGACCGGGACTCCCGCGATCCCGGCTCCCGCCTCCGGCGCCTCGACCAGCCCGGCCACCGTCACCACGCTGCCCGGCGTCCGCGTCGCGCGCCCGCGGCACTACCTGATGTGCCGGCCGACCCACTTCGAGGTCACGTACGCGATCAACCCGTGGATGGACCCGAACGGTGAGCCCGTCGACACCGGCCTGGCGATGCGGCAGTGGGAGGGCCTGCGCGACGCCTACCGCGCGCTCGGCCACACCGTCGACATTCTCGAGGGCGTGCCGGGTCTTCCGGACATGGTCTTCGCCGCGAACGGCGCGCTCGTCGTCGACGGCAAGGTGCTGGGCGCGAGCTTCCTCGCCGCCGAGCGGCAGCCCGAGGGCCCCGCGTACCTGGAATGGCTGCGCGCGACCGGGCGATTCTCCGACTTCGGCTCGACGAGCACCGTCAACGAGGGCGAGGGCGACTTCCTCGACCTCGACACCGTCCTCCTCGCCGGCACCGGGTTCCGCACCTCGCGCATGGCGCACGGCGAGGCGCAGGAGTTCTTCGGCAAGCCGGTGATCTCGCTGCAGTTGGTGGACCCGAGCTACTACCACCTCGACACCGCCATCGCCGTCCTCGGCGACCACGACATCGCCTACTACCCGGGTGCGTTCTCGCCGGGCAGCAACGCGGTCCTGCGCCGGATGTTCCCGGACGCGATCACCGTCGACGCCGACGAGGCCGCGACGTTCGCGATGAACTCGGTCTCCGACGGCAAGCACGTCGTCGTCCCCGTCGAGAGCGTTCGGTTCGCCGCGGCCCTGCGCGAGCGGGGCTACGATCCCGTGCCCGTCGAGCTGTCCGAGTTCAAGAAGTCCGGCGGAGGTCCCAAGTGCTGCACCCTGGAACTGCGTTCATGACCTCGCCCCGCGCGCTCGGAGGTGCCGAATGACCGTTCCCGCTGCGCGCACCGCCGCCGCGGACCGCGCCGACCTGCGTGACCGCTGCGCGCACAACTACCACCCGCTGCCGGTCGTGGTGCGCGAGGCGGCCGGGTCCTGGGTGACCGACGTCGACGGCAAGCGCTACCTGGACTGCCTCGCGGCGTACTCGGCGCTGAACTTCGGCCACGGCCACCCCGAGCTGCTCGCCGCGGCGCGCGACCAGCTGGACCGGCTCACGCTGACCAGCCGCGCGTTCGACCACGACGGGCTCTACGAGTTCTGTGCCGAGCTCGGTGACCTCGCCGGCAAGCAGATGGTCCTGCCGATGAACACCGGCGCCGAGGCCGTCGAGACCGCGATCAAGGTCGCGCGCAAGTGGGGCTACGAGGTCAAGGGCGTCGCCCGCGACCGCGCGAACATTCTCGTCGCCGCGGACAACTTCCACGGCCGGACGACGACGATCGTCTCGTTCTCGACCGACCCCGACGCGCGCGACAACTTCGGCCCGTTCACCCCGGGCTTCACCGTCGTGCCCTACGGCGACGCCGCGGCGATCGAGTCCGCGATCGACGACAACACCGTCGCGGTGCTGATCGAGCCGATCCAGGGCGAGGCCGGGGTCCTCGTCCCGCCGGCGGGCTACCTGACCGCCGTGCGCGAGATCTGCACCCGGCGCGGGGTCCTGTTCGTCGCCGACGAGATCCAGTCCGGGCTGGGCCGAACGGGTGCACTGTTCGCGTGCGACCACGAGAACGTCGTCCCGGACATGTACCTGCTCGGCAAGGCCCTCGGCGGCGGCATCGTGCCGGTCTCCGCGGTGGTCGCGGACGCCGACGTGCTCGGTGTTCTGAAGCCGGGTCAGCACGGCTCGACATTCGGCGGCAACCCGCTCGCCTGTGCGGTCGGCCGCGCCGTCGTCCGGCTGCTTACGACCGGCGAGTTCCAGGAGCGGGCCCGCGTCCACGGCGCTCGCATGCACGACGGCCTCGGCGAACTGACGTCGATGGGTGTCACCGCCGTCCGCGGTCGCGGCCTCTGGGCCGGGATCGACATCGACCCCGCCGTCGGCACCGGCCGGCAGATCTGCGAGCGGCTGATGCACCTCGGCGTCCTCGCCAAGGACACCCACGGCTCGACGATCCGCCTCGCCCCGCCGCTGATCATCACCGGCGACGAGATCGACTGGGCCGTCGCCCGCCTGGCCGAGGCCCTCCGCGGCTGACCAGACACCGCCGATGAGCCCGCCGCCGGTGGCCGAACCCGGCCGCCCCCGTGTCAAGAAAGGGTGACACCCCTTACTCCGCAGTAAGGGGTGTCACCCTTTCTTTTCCACAGGCGGGTCCGACGGCGGGGGTCAGTCGGCGAGGACGGTGGCGGCGAGGACGGTGGCGGCGAGAGCGACGCGGTGGTCCTGAGTCCACGGGGGTCCGAGGCGGGCCCGGGGGCCGGTGAGGACGTCGGCGGCGCGGGCGCCGAGGCGGGCGGACGCCTGCGCTTCGGCGGTCTTCGCGTCGTAGCGGTGCACCGCCCAGCCGCGGGCGCCCGCCACCTCGGCGAGGACCTGCCGGTATCGCACCGCGTCGGCGCGGGCCTCCCACGGGACCTGGCGCGCGACGGCGAGGTCGGTCGGGAAGTCCGCCGGCCAGACCCGCAGGGAGATCGACACGATGCCGCTCGGCAGGTCGTCGAAGGCCGCGGCGGCGCAGCGGGCGATCGAGGCGCGGACGCGGTCGATCAGCGCCGCGATCTCCGCGTCGGAGGACACGCCGCGGTCGTAGTGGATGGGCGCCTCGGAGAGGCCCTCGTCGACGAGGGCGATCCGGCGCCGGTCGACGACCGCGTGCTCGGCGTCGGCCGTGACCGCGACCGCCCAGCCGAGGTGGTCCGCGATCCCGAGCCGGAGGGTCAACGCCGTCCGACCTCGGAGGCCAGGTCCAGGCCCAGCAACCGGTCCAGGTGCGCGAAGGCCTCGAACCGGGCGCCGGGGGAGATCGACGCGTCGGCGGCGAGCGCCTCCAGGGCCTCCAGCGCGCCGGGCAGGTCGAGGTCGTCCTCGACCCGCTCGACGACCGGGTCGACCCCGGCCATCGGCGCACTCGGATGCTCGGCCCACTCCGCGACCAGCCCGCGCCACCGCTTCAGGTCGTCGTACGCGTTCGCCAGCAGGCCGGCGTCGAGGATCGCCGGCTCGCGGTAGGGGAGGCGCAGCAGGGCCAGCCGCAGGGCGAGCGCGTCGACCGCGTCCTCGGCGGCCACCACCTCGCCGACGACCACGGCCCGCCCCGGCACCGGCGGCTCGGAGCCGACCTCGTGCACGACCAGCTCGGCCTGCTCGACCGGGTCCTGGAACGGATGCACGTTGACGTAGAGCAACTGACGATCCGTCAGCGAGCTGAACCCGGCGACGCCGGTCTGCCAGCGTTGCCGCTCGGCGACCCGGCGGAGCAGGTCGGCGACGATCGCGACGCGGACGCCGTCGCCGACCGCGATGCGGAGGATCCGGGCCGGCGCGGGCTTCACCTCGCGGAGCTCGCCGGTCGACGGGTCGAAGATCCTCACGACGACCCGCCTGCGAGCAGGACGGGGACGAGCACCTCGCGGACCAGCTTCACCGCCGGTCGCCAGCCCTCGGGCATCTCGTCGGTCGGGGGCGGGCCGGGGTCGAAGGCGGCGTACCCGGTCGTCACGATGACGGCGTCCGCCGCGGGCAGCACCAGGACGTGCTGGCCCGCCCAGCCGCTCGCGAAGAAGCCCATCGACTTGTCGACCCAGAGCCCGAAGCCGTAGCCCTTCCACTCGGGCGCGCCGCCGGTCGTGTGCGCGGTCGCCATTGCGCGGGCGTACTTGGCCGGGAGCAGTTCCTGGCCGTCGAGGCGACCCTGGTCGAGCCACAGCCGCCCGAACGTGGCCAGCGCGGGCCGGTCGAGCTGCAGGTGCCCGAACCCCAGCGGCAGTCCTTCCGGGTCGGTCAGCCAGGCCCACTCCTCGATTCCGAGCGGCCCGAACAGGCGCTCGGCCGCGTACTCCGCCAGTGGGCGGCGCGTCGCCTCGGCCAGCGCGGCGCCGAGCAGGTGGTACGCGCCGTCGTCGTAGCGGAACTTCTTGCCCGGGTCGGTGACCGCCGGCGCCGCGAGCCAGTGCTCGAGCCAGCTGTCGGCCCGCGCCATCACCGCGTCGAGCTCCCACGCCCCGTCGGTCTCGCTGCCGCGGGTCATCGTCAGCAGTTGCCGCCAGGTGTGCGGACTCGGCTTGGCCGGCGCGTCGAGGTCCGGGACGAAGCCGTCGGCCTGCGCGATCCCGACGAGGGTCGCGGTCACGGCCTTCGTCACCGAGAAGACGTCGGCGACGGCCGGCCCGCGCCGGTCCACCGCGAAGCGCACCTCGCCCCCGACCTCGACCAGCAGGCCGGACGTGCGCTCGTAGGCCGGGTTCGCCTCGATGCGGTCGAGGATCTCCGCGCACGCGCGCAGGACCTTCTTCTGGTGGAACGCGGGCTGGGAGCTCGTGGAGTTCGGCATCGACACTCAGTTCAGTCGGGACCGCGCGACACGGGCATCCTGACGGGCCGTCTTGGCGGCGAGGGGGTGGTCCTCCTCGACGCGGATCGCGTACGCCTCGAGCTCGTCGGCGGCGCCCGCGAAGTCGCCGGCGCGGGCGAGGGTCTCGCCGTGCTCGCGGCGGACCGCGGCGGGGCAGCCCGGGACCAGCAGCGACAGCTCCAGCGCCCACAGCCGGGTCCGGAGCCGGTCGGCCCGCCGGGCCCAGGTCGAGACGTTGGCGAGAATCCGCAGCATCGTGCGCGGGGTGTCCCACGGGCGCAGGTCCCGGGCGGTCGGCTCGTGCCCGAGGAGGGCGTACGCCGACGCGGTCGGGAACGGCGCCCCACCCGCGAACGGGTCGACGAGGACGAACGGCGCGTCCGGTCCCTCGGCCGGCTCGCCGGCGCGCTCGGGGTCGCCGATGCCGACGACGAAGTGCCCGGGCAGCCCGACTCCGTGGGCGGGGACGTCCAGGCGCGAGGCGACCTCGACCCACACCGTCGAGAGCAGGATCGGCAGGCCTCGCCGGCGCACGAGCACCTCGTTCAGCAGCGAGGACCGCAGGTCGTCGTAGTCGGCCTGAGAACCGGCGAAGCCGGCATCTCCGCCGAGGGTGGCGCGCAGGTGCCGACCCAGCGCCGCGGGTCGGGCCTCGCCGGGCAGGCCCGCGCCGACGATCTCGGCGAGCGCGTCGAGTCGGCCCAGTGCGGCGTCGACGTCGAGGTCGGCGTCCGCCTCACACGCCATCAGCAGGCAGGCGCGCGCGAGGGATCCCGCCGGATCGGCGACGACCGCGGCGAACTCCTCCCGTGACTCCCTCACCGCTGCTCCCTCACCGCTGCTCCCTCACCACTGCTCCTTCAACACCGTCCCTCAACACCGTTCCCTCGACACCGTTCTCTCAGCACTGTTCTCCGTCGTCGGTCCGCGGCCCGGGTGCCCGGCGGTAGTGGTAATGGTGATGCACCGTCAGGCCCAGACCGCGGTACAACGCGACCGCGCCCGTGTTGTCGGCCGACACCTGCAGGTACACGTGCCGGGCCCCGGCAGTGCGGGCGTGCCGGATCAGAGTCAGCATCACATGGCGGGCCAGCCCGCGTCGCCGTGCGGCGTCGGTGGTCTCCATCGCGAAGATGCCGAGCCAGCCGGCGTCGACCGCGCCCCGCCCGGTGGCGACCGTCTCCCCGTCGAGCACGACCTCGGCGAACACCGGCGCGGCCGCGCGGGTCAGGACCTCGATCGCGACCGGCGTCAGCGGCGCCTCCCGGTACCGGTAGACCCCGAGCCAGCCCGCCGACGGTGCGGCGCTCAGTGTCACCGGCGGCAGATCGTCGCGGTCGGGGCCGGCGGCCTGCAAGATCGCCGCGACGTCCCCGGTCATCAGGTGGATGCCGCCGACGCCGTACGGGCAGTCCCAGCCGCGCGCCGCGAGCCGGTCGTCGAGGTCCGCCGCGAGCGGGACGGGCACCTGGAACTGCGGCGTCAGCCCGCGCTCGGTGTACCAGGCGACGACGGCGTCGATCGCGGCCTCGGGGTCGAGGCCGGGGTCGCCGAGGGGGAGCGCGGAATTCGCCCGTCCGGTCCAGCCACCGGCCGCGCGCAGCAGCCACCCGCCGAGGCGCTCGGTCTCCAGGCCCTGCCAGCCGAGCGCGGCGACGGCCTCGACGTCCGCGTCGGAGACCAGGTCGTGCCGACGGGCGATCACCCGGCGCGCCGGGACGACCTTGCCCGCCACGAGGTCGACCTCGGCCACCCTGACGAGGTCCCCGTTTTTGCGACGTACAGTCAGAACCCCGCCGGACCAGGACTCAAGATCGCCGAGGACGTCGCCGAGGCCACCGTCGGGCAGCTTGCGGCGCACCGAGACGCGTGACCCGACGTCGGCCGCCGTGATCGACATCTCGTAGCGGATGGCAAAGCTCGGTGACAAATGTCAACCCCTGATTTGGACCCTGCGCCGTTGGCTGGATACTAGGTGCGGAAGCTCGAGGAGGACCCACCCGTGACGTACGTGATCGCGCAGCCCTGCGTCGACCTGAAGGACAAGGCCTGCATCGAGGAGTGCCCGGTCGACTGCATCTATGAGGGCGCCCGGATGATGTACATCCACCCCGACGAGTGCGTCGACTGCGGTGCCTGTGAGCCGGTGTGCCCCGTGGAGGCCATCTACTACGAGGACGACACCCCGGATCAGTGGAAGGACTTCTACAAGGCCAACGGGGAGTTCTTCTCCGACCTGGGTTCCCCCGGCGGCGCCGCCAAGCTCGGCAACACCGGTAAGGACCACCCCATGGTCGCCGCCATGCCCCCCCAGGAGCACGACCACTGACTTGGCGGCGCCAGCCGCCAAGGACTGTCGATGAGCCTCGCGTCCCGCCTGCCGGACTTCCCGTGGGACCGGCTCCAGCCGGCGAAGGAGAAGGCCGCCGGTGCCCCCGGCGGCCTGATCGACCTGTCCGTGGGCACGCCGGTGGACCCGGCGCCCCCGGTGGTCCAGGACGCGCTGTGCGCGGCCGCTGACGCTCCGGGGTATCCGCTGACCGCGGGCACGCCGGTCCTGCGCGAGACGATTGCGACGTTCCTCACCGAGCGGTTCGGGGTCGTCGGCCTGTCCTCGACCGCCGTGCTGCCGACGATCGGGTCCAAGGAGCTGGTCGCCTGGCTGCCGACGCTGCTCGGGCTCGGCCGCGGGGACGTCGTCGCGCACCCGGAGCTCGCGTACCCGACCTACGACGTCGGCGCCCGCCTGGCCGGCGCGACACCGGTGACGGCCGAGGACCCCGAGACCCTGGGCGACGCCGAGTCCACGGGCCCCGTGCGGCTGCTCTGGGTCAACTCCCCGGCGAACCCCACCGGCCGCGTCCTGGGCCCGGAGCGGCTCCGCGAGCTGGTCTCCTGGGCGCGGGAGCGGGGCGTCGTCCTCGCCTCCGACGAGTGCTATGCCGAGTTCGGCTGGGACGCCGAGCCGGTCTCCGTTCTGCACCCCGACATCTGCGGCGGGTCCCACGAGGGGCTGCTGGTCGTCCACTCGATGTCGAAGCGGTCCAACCTCGCCGGCTACCGGGGCGCCTTCGTGGCGGGGGACGCGGCGCTGGTCGCGGCCCTGCTGGAGGTGCGCAAGCACGCCGGGATGATCGTCCCGGCCCCGGTCCAGGCCGCGATGGTCGCGGGCCTGTCCGACCCGGCCCACGTCGCCGAGCAGAGGGAGCGCTACGCCGCCCGCCGGACCGCCCTGCGCGCCGCCCTGGAGGGCGCCGGGTTCACGATCGAGCATTCCGAGGCGGGGCTCTACCTGTGGTCCACCCGCGGCGAGAACTGCTGGACCACCGTCGACTGGCTCGCCGAGCGCGGCGTCCTCGTCGCACCGGGGGACTTCTACGGACCCGCCGGCGCCGCCCACGTCCGGGTCGCGCTCACCGCGACCGACGAGCGCATCGCGGCCGCCGTGGAGCGCCTGCGCAGCTGAGCGGCTGCCGTGGAACCGGCTCAGCCCAGGGCGATGATCAGCAGGAACGCCAGCAGCGCGACGCCGATGGCGCCGACGGCGACGTAGATCGGCGCCATCGAGTTGGCGCGGGGCTGATACGTCTCCGAACGCTCGACGAACGCGCGGAACATCTCGGTGTCGCCACCGGGGTCAACATCGTTCTCGCCAGTTCCATCGGCCATGCGGTCGACGATAGACCTCAATCGGGCTTTCGCGGGCTCATCGCCACCAGGAGGACCGGACCGGGACGTACGTGTCGGTCAGGGATGCGAAGACGATGACGCTGTCCTCGTAGCCCCCGTCCCGCGTGAACCGGCCTCCGCAGGTCACCAGGCGCAGCGCCGGGTGGTCGGTCGCGCCGTACACGCCCGCGGTCGGGAAGGCGTCGCGGGAGAACGCGGCGACCAGGTCGACGGTGAAGGTGGCGCGGCTGCCGTCCTTGCGGTCGACGACGACGACGTCGCCCTCCCGCAGCGCCCCGAGGTTGAAGAAGACGCCCTTGTCGGTCGGGGAGTCGAGGTGCCCGAGGATCACCGCCGGGCCCGGCTCGCCCGGGCTCGCGAGGTTGCGGTACCAGCCCGCCGGGGCGCCGGCGTCGTCCGGCGGGACCTCGATCGTGCGGTCCGGGTTCAGGCCCAGGCTGATCAGATCCGTGTCGATCCCGACCCGCGAGATCCGCAGGTGGGTGGGCTCGGACCGGCTCAGCGGCGCCACCTCGGTCGCCGCCGGGGCGAACGAGGCCGGCGCGATCAGCGGCTCGTCCGGGCCCGGGATCGAGTCGACGGGCTGGTCGAAGACCAGGCCGGGCCGCGGCGCGGACGAGGTCGCCTCCGTCGGGCCGTGGCCGAGCGCGATCGCCATCAGCCCGCCGCAGGCCAGCGTGGCCGCGACCGCGAGCGCGATCAGGGTCACGCGATCGGCGCGCTCGTCCCGACCCTCCGGGTCGGCCCCCGCCGCGCCGTCCTGCGTGCTGGTGTCGCCGGTCGTGATCAGCCCCGACGTCGCTCGAGGACGACGACCGACAGCGCGAGCGCCGTGATCAGCGCCAGCAGCCCGCCCGCGACCAGCGGGAGGTTGCTGTCGCCATCCGCCGTGCCGCCGAGACCGGTCGCGGGGGCCCCGGTGGGCACCGCGCCGGGCGCGACGTCCGAGTCCGTCGACGCGCTGCCGGACGCGCTACCCGAGGAGCTCTCGGCCCCGCTGTCGGAGGCGCTGTCCGAGGAGCTGCCGGACGTGCTCGCCGCCGGGCTCGCCGTCGGGGCCGCGGTGCTGTCCTCGGAGGCGGTGCTCGCCGACCCGGACGCCGACCCGGACGCCGACCCGGGGGCCGAGCTGGAGCCCGACGCGCTGCCGGAGCCCGAGTCGACCGCCGCGGCGGTCGGGGAGGACGTCGCGGAGGCGCTGGGGCTCGCGGTCTCGTCGGAGGCGGTGCTCGCGGACGCCGAGCCGGAGGCGCTGCCCGCGTCGACGCTGGTGGCGCCACCGGTCGAGGCGGAGCCGCTGGTGGAGCCGCTGGTCGAGCCGCTGGTGCTCGCCGAGGCGGTCGGGGCGGCGGTCTCGTCCGCGGAGGCGGTGCTCGCGGAGGCGGTGCTCGCGGAGGCTGTGCTCGCGGAGCCGTCGGCCGAGCCGGACGCCGAGGCCGACCCCGAGGTGCTACCCGCGACCGCGCCGGCGGTCGGGGCGGCGGTGCTGTCCGAGGGCTCACTCGCGGACCCACTGGTCGAACCGCTGGTCGAGCCGCTCGCGGACGCGCTCGGGGTCGCGGTGGAACTGGGGGAGGCGCTGGGGGACGGGCTCGGCGACGGGGTGGGGGACGGGGTCGGCGTCGGCGACGGGGTCTCGACAGTCGCGACCGGGCTGCCCTCCCCGGCGACGGTGGTGGGCTCGTCGTCGTCCTGGGCGATGCGGCCGATCAGCGACAGCGTCGCGGCGAGGCAGGCGATCGCGATCACCGCGGCCACGACCCAGCGCGCGTTGCTGCTGTTCGCGTTCTCACCGCCGTCGCCGCTGCCGCCGTCGCCACCCGCGTTGTTGCCGGGGCCGGCGGGGCCGGCGGGGCCGCCGGGGCCGGCCGGAGTGCCGGGGCCGCCGGTGTTGGCCGCGTCCGCGCCCTCGGCGGGGGTCGGGGTGCCGTCGCCCGGGCCCGCGGGTCCTTCAACGTTGGACACGGTCACTCCTCAGCAACGGCACCAGTGAACAACTTTCGACTTTATCCACTCGATGGTGACGGCAAGCATGTGAACCTGGCAAGAATGTCCCCAGTCACACCCATCCGCGCTGCTCAGGGCCGTTACGGGCGTGTCACCGGACGTCGACGTGGACGTGGTCGCGGTGCATCAGGGTCGCGTTGCCGGTGTCCCCGCCGGGCGGGGTGTAGTCCCGCCAGCCCTGGATCGAGCGGCGGGCGGTCCAGATCCGGCCGTCGTAGATGACCGTCGCGATGTTCAGGCGGTCGGCGTGGGCGACGAGCCACTGCGCGGTGGCCCACCCGTCGCGGCGGGCGGTCGCGTTGACCGGTCGGTAGAAGACGTCGACGGCCCGGCCGTCGTAGTGCGCGGACCCTTCCATGTGCCCGTCGGTGACCCCGCCCGCGGCGTACCCGCCGGTCGACTGGTTGCCGAAGGCGTTCTGGATCTCGTCGAGGACGGACTGCGCCCGCGGCGTCAGGCCCCGGCCGTTCGGCTCCTCGTCGCCGACGTCGCCGGTCCGGATCGCGCAGGAGAACGCGGCGGGGGAGTAGCCCATCAGCGTCGAGGCGAGCGCCCGGGCCCGCGTCTCGTGCTTGTTGTAGGCCTCGGGGAAGCCACTGCGCTGCACCTTCTGCGCGGCGTCGTTGATGTTCATCGTCTTGTAGTCGGGGATCTTCACGAGCGCGTCGTAGAACTTCCCGGCGGCGTAGACGGGGTCCTGAACCTGCGCCTCGGTGCCCCAGCCCTGGGACGGGCGCTGCTGGAACAACCCGAGAGAGTCGCGGTCGCCGTAGTCGAGGTTCCGCAGCCCGGACTCCTGCAGCGCGGTCGCGAGCGCGATCGTCGCCGCCCGCGCCGGCAGCCCCCGCCGCGCCGCGACCGAGGCGATGATCGACGCGTTCTCGGCCTGCTCGATGCTGACGCGCGCCTTCGCCCCGCCGGCCGTGGCCGTGCACGCCTCCTGGAGCACGATCCGGTCGGCCGCGATCCGGATCGCGACCAGCGCGAGCGCAGTCAGCAGCACGAGCGACGCCGTCACCGCCACGAAGGTCCGGGCGGGGCTGCGTCTCCTAGTCGTTGGCATGCAGGGCGGCGTTCAGCCCGCCCCATTCGCCGGTGCGCGCCAGCGCCTCCACGGCGCCCGTGACGCTGTTGCGCCGGAACAGCAGGTTGGGCTCGTTCGCCAGCGTCCGGGCGGCCACGACCCGGCCGTCGGGGAGCGTCACCTTCGTGCCCGCGGTGACGTAGCAGCCCGCCTCGACGACGCTGCCGTCGCCGAGGGGGATGCCGAGACCGGAGTTGGCGCCGAGCAGCGCGCCCTTGCCGACGGTGATGACGGTCTTCCCGCCGCCGGAGAGCGTGCCCATGATCGAGGCGCCGCCGCCGATGTCCGCGCCGTCCTCGACGACCACGCCGGCCGAGATCCGGCCCTCGACCATCGAGGTGCCGAGCGTCCCGGCGTTGAAGTTCACGAAACCCTCGTGCATGACCGTCGTCCCGGGCGCGAGGTGCGCGCCGAGGCGGACCCGGTCGGCGTCGGCGATCCGGACGCCGGACGGGACGACGTAGTCCGTCATCCGCGGGAACTTGTCGACGCCGAAGACCTGGACCGGGCCGTTGCCGCGCAGGCGCATCCGGGTCGTCTCGAAGTCGTCCGGGGCGCAGGGGCCGTAGTTCGTCCAGACGACGTTCGCCAGGTGGCCGAACTGCCCCTCGAGGTTGACGGTGTGCGGTCGCACGAGCCGGTGCGAGAGCAGGTGCAGGCGCAGGTAGACGTCGGACGCGTCGACGGGGGCGTCGGCGAGCGAGCCGAGAACGGTCGTCACGACCTCCAGCCGGACACCGCGGCGGTCGTCCTTGCCCGCGAGCGCGACGAGCTCGGGCGGCGGCGCCGAGTCGTCCGGGGCGCCGAGCGCGGGCGCGGGGTACCAGGTGTCGAGGATCCGGCCGTCGGACTCGAGGATCGTCGCGAGGCCGTGGCCCCAGGCGCCGGACGTGGAGAAGGCGGGAGTGTCGGTCACGCCGTCAAAGTTACCCAGCGCAGCTGTGAAGGGGTCGCTACGGTGGCGGGCATGGCGCGCGACCCGGGGGCGGACCTCGACCTCAGCACGGACGTGGTCACCCTGACGGGGGACCTGATCGACCGCCCGTCGGTCAGCGGCACCGAAGGGCCCCTCGCCGACGCCGTCGAGCGCGCGCTGCGGTCCTGCGCGCACCTGACCGTGGACCGGGACGGGGACGCCGTCGTCGCCCGCACGAACGCGGGCCGGGCCGAGCGGGTCGTTATCGCGGGGCACCTGGACACCGTCCCCGAGGCGGGGAACCTCGCCGCCCGGTTCGAGGGCGACCGCCTCTACGGCCTCGGCGCCTGCGACATGAAGGGCGGCCTCGCCGTCGGGCTCCGGCTCGCGGCGACGCTGACCGACCCCGCCCGGGACGTCACCTACGTCTTCTACGACAACGAGGAGGTGGCGGCGGAGCTCAACGGGCTCGGCCGCCTCGCCTCGGCGCACCCCGATTGGCTCGCCGCCGACTTCGCCGTGCTGATGGAGCCGTCGAACGCCGGCGTCGAGGCCGGGTGCCAGGGGACCCTGCGCGTCGAGGTCACGACCCGCGGCACCCGGGCGCACAGCGCGCGGTCGTGGAAGGGCGAGAACGCGATCCACGCCGCGGGCGAGATCCTGGCGCGGCTGGCCGCGTACACGCCGCGGCGCCCGGTCATCGACGGGCTGGAGTACCGCGAAGGCCTGTCCGCGGTCGGCATCCGCGGGGGTGTGGCGGGCAACGTCATCCCCGACGAGTGCGTGGTGACGGTGAACTACCGCTTCGCGCCCGACCGGTCCGGCGACGAGGCCCTTCAGCACGTGCGTGAGGTTCTCGCCGGGTGGGAGGTCGCGTGCACTGACCTCGCGCCCGGCGCGCTGCCCGGACTGTCGCGGCCGGCGGCGGCGGCGTTCCTCGCCGTCACCGGCAAGCCGCCGGCGCCGAAGTTCGGCTGGACGGATGTCGCTCGGTTCTCCGAGCTCGGCGTCCCGGCCGTGAACTTCGGCCCCGGCGACCCGAGCCTGGCGCACTCCCGCGACGAGTTCGTGCCCGTCGCGGAAGTGCGCGAGTGCGAGGAGAAACTCCGCGCCTGGCTCACTGCCTGACGACCTGCCTGAATTAAATCTGACTCTCGATCAGCTCTAGCGGCGATGGCCGTCGATGTGGCGGACCGTCAGAAATAACGGCCCGCGGTCCAGCGCTTGCTCCAGATCTTGTCGCGCTGGACGCGCTCACCCGGCCGCGGTGCGTGCCAGATGCGGTTGTTCCCCGCGTAGATCGCGACGTGGTAGACCCGACCACCGCTGGAGTGGAAGAAGATCAGGTCGCCGCGCTTGGGCTTCTTGATGCGCTGCGCCTTGTTGAACTGCTGCTGCGACGTCCGCGGCAGGTTCCGTCCCAACTTGTCGAGGACGAAGCGGGTGTAACCCGAGCAGTCGAAGCCGCGCGGGGTGGTGCCGCCGCTGCGGTACGGCACACCCTGGTAACGGGAGGCGACGCGAACGGTTCGTTTGCCGAACTCGGCACGCTGCTGCGCGCGGGTGGCGCGGGTGGCGCGGGTGGGCGGAGTCGTGGCGCGCTCGGCGGTGGAGACGGTCGGAGCCGTGGTCGCAGCGGAGGCCTCGGGGGGGCCGCCCAGTCCGGGGGCGACCGCGGCCAGAGGCGCGGTGAGGGCCACAGCCAGGGTGACCCCGGCCGCGTTGGTGAGCAGAGACATCGAATCCTCGGACCGCCGCAGAAGGCAGCGACCTGTGGCGCCCATGGCATGGACCAGGTCTGGAACTCAGGCTCGTATGGCCTGGCCTTCCGCTCCCGCCGGAGAAGTGTGAGGGGGCAACAACCGCTCGCGTAGGCGGGAGTGGGCGTCCCGCGACCGGGGCTCCGGAGCATCGGCCACTTCTTGGCCAGGCCTCGTCGTCGAGCGCCTCGTCCGGACGAGTGGACACTAAGCGATCTTTGCGGCCCCGAAGTGGAGTCAAGCTCACACTCGGTCCGCCGCCCGCGTGGAAACAGCCGGAAAACGTCCGAAAAAGTGATTCAACACACCCCTCTGTGGGGTTGCTGGTCTGGCGGCAGCGGGGCCTTTCGCCCGGTACCTTCGCGACATGAGCGAGGCGAACAACACGTCGCGGCCACCCGAGCGGCACCGCGGGCCGGTCGTGCTGCGCCGGCGTTTCACCCAGTCCGGCACGACGGACCAGCGCCTGCTCGACAGCGCCGGCCCCACCGACTGGGTGCACACCGACCCGTGGCGCGTGATGCGCATTCAGTCCGAGTTCGTCGAGGGCTTCGGTCTGCTCGCGGAGATCGGGCCGGCCATCACCGTCTTCGGTTCCGCTCGCACGCCCCGCGACCACGCGGAGTACGAGCTGTCCCGGCAGCTCGGCTACGAGCTCGCGCAGGCGGGCTACGCCGTGATCACCGGCGGTGGGCCCGGTGTCATGGAGGCCGCGAACCGCGGGTGCGTCGAAGGTGGCGGCACCTCGGTCGGCCTCGGCATCGAGCTGCCGTTCGAGCAGGGGCTGAACTCCTACGTCGACATCGGTATCGACTTCCGCTACTTCTTCGTCCGCAAGACGATGTTCGTGAAGTACGCGCAGGGCTTCGTCTTCATGCCCGGCGGTTTCGGCACCCTCGACGAGCTCTTCGAGGCGCTCGTCCTCGTGCAGACCGGGAAGGTCACCCGGTTCCCCGTCGTGCTCGTCGGCACCGACTACTGGGCCGGGCTCGTCGACTGGTTGAAGACCCGGATGGTCGAGGCCGGAAAGATCTCGCCGCACGACATGGACCTGATCGAGGTCACGGACGACGTCGAGCGCGTCGTCCACATCATGAAGGACGCGGACGAGGAGCGGCGTCGGCAGGAGATCGAGGCGACGGACGCCCTCGCCGACGACATCCGGGCGGGCCAGGCCCGGGCGGCGCACCCGTATCCCTGAGCCGGCGTCAGCCGTGGCCCGGATCTGCGTCTACTGCGCCTCCAGCGAGGCGATCGCGCCGCACTACGTCGACCTCGCGGGTGAGGTCGGCGCGGTGCTCGCCGCCCGGGGGCACGCCCTCGTCTCCGGCGGGGGCTCGATCTCCGCGATGGGCGCGCTCGCCCGGGCCGCCCGTGCCGAGGGAGCGCACACGACCGGCGTGATCCCGCAGGCACTGCTGACGTGGGAGGTGGCCGACCACGACGCCGACGAGCTCGTCGTCACCCCCGACATGCGGACCCGCAAGGGCGAGATGGACGACCGCTCCGACGCGTTCCTCGTCCTCCCCGGCGGCATCGGCACCCTGGAGGAGCTGCTGGAGATCTGGGTCGCCCGCACGCTCCGGATGCACGACCGCCCCGTCGTCGTCCTCGACCCCGACGGCCTCTACGACCCGCTCCGCGAGCAGATCCGCGTCCTCGTCGACCGCGGCTTCATGCGTCCCGCCTCCGCCGACCTGCTCCGCTGGACGACCTCGGTTGCCGAGGCGTTCGACGCGATCGAGGCCGAGCTCTCCGCCCCGGCCCCCGCCGCCGCCGTCGACCCCGCCGGCACCGCCGCCGACCCGTCCGAGCTCCTCGAGGCCGAGCCCTGACCCGCCGCCGCGTTCAACAAGGGGTGTCACCCCTTGTTGAGGTCGCCGCTGTAAAGAAAGGGTGACACCCCTTACTCCCGAGTAATGGGGTGTCACCCTTTCGTCGGGGTTATCCACAACCCGTTGGAGATGACATCTTCAATGGGGGTCGCGTGGTGTTGATGGGGCGTCAGAGGCGTTGTGGCACCGCGGATTCCGCTCCTCCGATCCCTCCGCTCCTCCGCGCCCCGCGCTCTCGATCCCGGCGAAAATGGACTGTCGGTGGTGCCCGCTAGGTTCAGTCGTGATGACGGGGACATCGACAGCAGCCACCACTTCCACGCCGAGTGCGTGGCAGGTCTCGCTCGGCCTGAGGCCGAGTGAGGCCGAGTGCGCGTCGATGACCGGGGCCGAGTCGGTCGCGGTGCTGCGCGCCGGCCAACGACAGCTCAACGCCGCGAACGCGGTCTGGCTGGGCATGGTGGCCGAGGTCGGGTCCCGGGGCCTGGACTCGCAGGAGGAGATCGTGCGCCTCGCGGCCCCGGACCGGTGGGGCGCCGATGAGGTCCGCACCGCGCTGCGGATCTCGGGCTATACCGCGAATGAGCTGCTGGACTTCGCCTGGGCGATCGTGCGGCGCTTCCCCAAGTTGCACGCCGCCATGGCCGCCGGGGACCTGAGCATCGAACGGGCCCGGGTGATCCACTTCTGGGTCCGGGACATGACCGACGAGCACGCCAACACCGTGATCGATGAGGTCCTCGGGCACTGCTCGATCGACGCCGACCGGCCCTGGACCAGTGAGCAGCTCGCCGCGCGGTGCCGCAAACTCGGGATTCAGCTCGACCCCGACTGGGCGCTGCGCCGGTTCACCGAGGCCCACCGGGAACGGCGGGTGATCTCCTGGCGCAACGAGGACGGCACCGCCACCCTGGCCGCGCAGAACCAGGACCCCGCCCGGGTCGCCGCCGCGATCGCGCGGGTGCGGAAGCTCGCCGATGACGCGAAGCGTGCGGGTGATCCGCGGCCGCTGGATCACCTGCGCTCGGAGATCGCGCTCAACCTGCTGGACGGCACTTACGCCGACTTCACCGACGAGCAGATCCTCGCCCACCTCGCCACCACCCGACCGGTCGAGGATGAAGAGTTCGCGCCGGAGACCGAAACCGAGCCGGAGCCCGAGCCGGAGCCGGAGGCAGCGCCCGCACCGGAGCCGAAGGCAGCGCCCGCACCGGAGCCGAAGGCAGCGCCCGCACCGGAGCCGGTGGCCCGGTCTCCGCACCACGGGGTGCAGCTCACCGCGAAGCTCTCCACCCTGCTCGGGATGGACCGCGACCCCGCCGAGCTCGCCGGGCAGGGACCGGTGCACGCCGAGTACGCCCGCGACCTCGCCCACCGACTGGCGGCGGGGCAGTGGCGGTTCGCGGTCACCGACCCCGCCGGGTACGCGATCAGCTCCGGGCTCATCAGCGCACGGCCGATCGACTGGCCCAAGCGCCGCGCGGGTGACCACGGCATCGTCGACCTGCTCATTCCCGCCACGCTGCTGCAGGCCCTGCTCGACCAGACCGTCACCAGCCCCGAAGTCGCGCTCTGGCGCCCCGTCCTGGTCGAGATCGGCCGCCACCACCTCCTCGCGACCGCCGGCGCCGACACGGACAACCCGGCCGGCCCGCCCACCCCGGAGGACCCGGACGACGCCCGGCGGCGCTTCCCCCGCCAAGGACTACGCCGGGACACCCAGCTGCGGATGACGACCTGCCAGGCCCCCGGCTGCCGCCTCCCGGCCGCGCGGTCCGAGATCGACCACACGATCGACCACGCCCGCGGCGGCCTGACCCTCGCGGGGAACCTCGGCCCGCTGTGCGAGCACGACCATGACCTCAAGACCAAGGGCGGGTGGCAACTGATCCGCCTCTCGGACCGGAAAGTCCGCTGGATCACCCGCCTCGGCGTCGGCTACGACGTCGAGATCCCACCCCTGATCGACCCCGGGGAACGACCAGCACCCCGCCCCGGACCCGACGAGCCAGCCGCCTGAGGCTCCCGGGGCGGACGAGGCTGCCCCGGGTCGCGCGCGGGGCCCGCCGCCTAGGCGGCGAGGGGCTCGGGCTCGTCGGCGGGGGTGTCGCGGGTCACCGGGGCGGTGAAGACGAACTTCCGGTAGGACCAGAAGCGGAACAGGGTCCCGAGCGCCATGCCGACGATGTTCGCGGAGATGTTGTCCGCGAGCGGGCTGGTGAAGTTCAGCAGGTAGTGGGAGACGCCGAGGCACGCGAGGGCGATCAGCAGGGCGACGCCGTTGAGCCCGAAGAACAGGACGTACTCGCGGCGGACGTTGCTGCGCTCGCGGTGCTTGAACGTCCACTGCCGGTTCCCGGCGAACGCGACGGTGGTGGCGAGGACGGTCGAGACGACCTTGGCCGTGAGCGGCTTGTCCTCCATCACCCCGTTACGCAAGAGGTTGAAGGTGCCGACGTCGACGATGAACGCGATCGCGCCGACGACGCCGAACTTGGCGATCTCGTGAAGCAGGTGCTCGACCCGGGCGTAGAGAGACCGCGCGAGTCCACGAGCAGAGTTCACGGGGCGTCAGTCCTCCAGATGCGCGGGCGGACGCCCGACTCGAGGGCTCAATCTACCCGTCCACCTTCCCTCTCAAGCGCCCCGACCGGGCGGCTAGCGTGTGCTCGTGACCGCATTGCAATGGTGTCGAGGGTGAACCGCCCGGTCGTCGGCATGGTCGGCGGCGGGCAGCTGGCCCGGATGACCGCCCAGGCCGCGATCGCTCTCGACGTCCGCCTGCGGGTCCTGGCCGCCTCCCCGGAGGAGAGCGCCGCGCAGATCGCGGCCGACGTCGTGATCGGCGATCACGACGACCTCGACACCCTCCGCGCGTTCGCGGCGGGCTGCGACGTCCTCACGTTCGACCACGAGCACGTCCCCACCGACCACCTGCGCACGCTGGAGGCCGAGGGGGTGGCGGTCCGCCCCGGGGCGGACGCGCTCGTCCACGCCCAGGACAAGCTCGCCATGCGCGAGCGTCTGACCGGCATCGGCGTCCCGTGCCCGGACTGGGCGTTGGTCACGACCGAGAGCGAGCTCGCCGAGTTCGGCGACCGGATCGGCTGGCCGGTGGTCGTGAAGACCCCGCGCGGGGGCTACGACGGCCGCGGCGTCCGCGTGGTGGCGACGGCGGCCGAGGCCGCCGACTGGCTCGCGCGCGGCCCGCTCCTGGCCGAGGCCCGCGTCGAGTACACCCGCGAACTCGCCGTCCAGGTCGCCCGGAGCCCGCACGGGCAGGCCGCGGTCTACCCGGTCGTCGAGACCGTCCAGCGCCACGGCATCTGCCGCGAGGTGTTCGCGCCCGCGGCGATCGACGAGGACCACGCGCTCGCCGCCCAGCGCGCCGCCCTGGCGATCGCCGCCGAGCTCAAGACCGTCGGGATGCTGGCCGTCGAGATGTTCGACACCCCCGCCGGTGTCCTGGTCAACGAGCTCGCGATGCGGCCGCACAACAGCGGCCACTGGACGATCGAGGGTGCGACGACCAGCCAGTTCGAGCAGCACCTGCGGGCCGTGCTCGACCTCCCGCTCGGGGAGGTCGGGATGACCGCGCCGGCCGCGGTGATGGCCAACGTCCTCGGCTCCGACGACCCCGAGCGCTTCCCCGACCTCTACGGCGGGTACCTGCACTGCCTGGCCCACGACCCGGGTCTGCACATCCACAACTACGGCAAGACGGTGGTCCCGGGCCGCAAGGTCGGCCACGTGACCGTCACCGGGTCCGACCCCGACGACCTGCTCGAGCGTGCCCGGCACGCGGCCGCGTTCCTGCGAGGAGAGATCGATGGTTAGCGCTGCACCCCTCGTCGGGATCGTCATGGGCAGCGACTCGGACTGGCCCGTCATGGAGGCGGCCGCCGGAGCGCTGAGCCAGTTCGACGTGCCGTACGAGGCCGACGTCGTCTCCGCCCACCGGATGCCGGCGGAGATGCTCGCCTACGGCCAGAACGCCGCCGATCGTGGCCTGCAGGTGATCATCGCCGGCGCCGGGGGAGCGGCCCACCTGCCCGGCATGCTCGCCTCCGTGACGCCGCTGCCGGTCATCGGCGTCCCGGTCCCGCTCAAGCACCTGGACGGGCTCGACTCGCTGCTCTCGATCGTGCAGATGCCCGCCGGGGTGCCGGTCGCCACCGTCGCGGTCGGCGCCGCCCGCAACGCGGGCCTTCTCGCGGTCCGGATGCTCGCGCTCGGCGACCCCGAGCTGCAGGCGAAGATGCGCCAGTTCCAGGCGGACCTCAACGCCGAGGCCAGGGCCAAGGGCGCCGCGGTGCGCGGCCGAAAGATCTGACGTGAACCGCCCGCGACGGCTCGGCGCCCTCGTCGCGGGCGCACTCGTCGCGGCCGCGCTCCCGTGGCCGGCTTCGGCGTCGGCCGCCGCGGCCCCGGCGTTCGGCGACCTGACCGCCCCGATCCGGCCCGGGATCTCGACCGAGACCGCGGGCGGGCGGTGCACCGCGAACTTCGTCTTCACCGACGACCGCGGCCGGGTGTACCTGGGGCAGTCCGGCCACTGCTCGCGCGTCCCGGACGAGAACGCTTCCTTCGACACCACGGCGTGCGAGTTCGGCACCCAGGCCCCGCTCGGGACGCGGGTGCCGCTCGGGGAGACGGGCATCTCCGGCCGGCTCGTGTACTCGAGCTGGCGGACGATGCCGGCGGTCGGAGAGCAGGACGCCGACACCTGCCGGTACAACGACTTCGCCCTGATTCAGGTCCCGGCATCCGCGGTCGCGGAGGTCAACCCCACCGTCCCGCTCTTCGGCGGCCCGACCGGGCTCAACACCGACGGCATCCGCGAGGGCGACCTGCTCACCGGATGGGGCGCCTCGCCCCTGCGGCAGGGTGTCCGTCCGATCGAGCCGAAGCAGACCTTCGGCGTCGGCACCCACCCGAGCGGCCGGGTGCACTTCGTCTACTCGCTCACCCCGGGCGTGCCCGGCGACTCCGGCGGTCCGTACCTGGACCCGGCCGGCCGCGCCGTCGGGAGCCTGTCCGAGATCACCCTCGACCCGCCCGCCGGCAACGCGATCACCGACGTCGCCCGTGCCCTCGCCTACGCCGAACGGCACGCGGGCTTCCGCGGGCTGCGCCTGGTCCCCGGGACGGGGGCGTTCCACGGCCCGGTCCTGCTTCGCGCCCTCCTGGTCTCGCCCGACCCACCCACATAGGGTTTCCGCCCATGAGCGCTGCGTACCGGAAGCGGACACCGTCGATCGCGGCCGGGGGCGCCGTGCTGGCCGCCGCCCTGGCGCTGACCGGCCTGGTGCCCGTCGCGCAGGCGGACAGCAGCGCTGCGGCGCCGGCCACGAACGACGACGGTCGGATCGTGTTCTCCTCGGCCCGCAGCGGCGACGTCGAGCTCTGGGTCGTCAACCCGGACGGGTCGAACCTGAAGCAGCTGACGACGGCTCAGGGCGCCGACCGGTTCGCGAGTTTCTCCGCCGACGGAGACCGGATCGTCTTCGCCTCGGCCCGTAACGGCGGCAGCGACATCTGGGTGATGAACGCCGACGGCACCGGCCAGCGGCGCCTCACCACCTCCGCGGCCGTCGAGACGCACCCGGTGTTCTCGCCCGACGGGTCGCGCGTCGTCTACACGCGCACGGTCGGCTCCACCACCGACCTCTGGACGATGAAGGCCGACGGCACCGGCCAGCGGGCGCTGACGACGACGGCGGGCGTCAACGAGGCCCACCCCGCGTACGCGCCCAACGGCTCCCGGCTGCTGTTCAGCGCCGAGGGCTCGGGCGCGATCGACGTCTGGTCGATGAAGCCCGACGGCAGCGACCGCAAGAACGTCACGAAGCTGAAGGCCGGCCGCGCGTTCTACCCGCGGTACTCGCCCGACTCGAAACGCATCACCTACACCCTCGACCCGCCCGGCTACCTCGCCGTGCAGGTCGCGAACGCGGACGGCTCGAACGCACGGACGATCGACGACGACGTCGCCAAGGATCAGTACTCGTTCTTCTCCCCGGACGGCACGCGCGTCGCGTTCACGACCACCCGCAACGGCGACAACGGCGACGTGTTCGTCGCCGACGCGAGCGGAACCGGTTCGGCCGCGCCGCTGATCGTCGGCTCCGGCGAGGACACCGCGTGGGACTGGGGCCGCCCGGGATCCGGCCCGACGCACCCGGCGTGCAAGTCCGGCGCCCCGGTGCCCAAGGGCTACCGGCTCAAGGTCGGCACCGCCGGCAACGACGTTCTGCGCGGGACCCGCGGCAAGGACCTGATCCGCGGCCTCGCCGGCAACGACGTGATTTCGGGCGGCGCGGGGAACGACATCCTCTGCGGCGGCGCGGGCAACGACAAGCTGCGCGGCGGGCCCGGCAACGACCAGCTCTTCGGCGACCTCGGCGCCGACGACCTGCGCGGTCAGGCCGGCAACGACCGCCTGGTCGGAGGCGAGGGCAAGGACAGCCTGGTCGGTGGCCCCGGGGTCGACAAGCTCGCCGGCGACCCCGGGGACACGCTCAAGCCCTGACGCCCCGTCAGCCCGCCGGCGGGATGTTGACGTTGCGGCGGAAGAGGTTCTCCGGGTCGTAGACGGCCTTGATGCCGGCGAGGCGCGCGTACTTCTCCGGGCCGTAGGAGGCGAGGATCCGTTCGGCGTCGAACTCGACCATGTTGTTGACGTAGTCGCCGATGCCGAGCGAGTAGGGCTGCAGGTCGGTCCAGAGGTTGCGGACCCACTGGCGCTCGGCCTCCCACGCCTCCATGTTCGGCGTCAGCGCGACGAGCATCGTGGCGTAGCGCGGGGTGCGGGTCGCGCCGTACGCGGTGGCGTTCTCGGCGACGGCGGAGTACGCGTGGTCGAGCCGGTAGAACAGCACCTGCGACGTCGGCACCGTGCGCCTGCCGAGGTGCGAGACGAACACGTCGATCGCGCCGTCGGAGAGCTCCGCGAGCTGGGTGCCCTTCTCGTAGCAGAACTGGCCGTGCGCGGTGGCCTCGTCCTGCATCTGCTGCAGCGCGACGTAGGGCATCGGCGTCGCGAAGCTGAACAGCGGCTCGAGCGCGGCGCCGACCTCCGCGCACTGCGCCGCGTGGTCCTCGGGCGAGCCGAAGCCGACGAGCACGAGCAGGACGCCCGGCTGAAAGTGGTGCTCGGCCGGGACGAACGGCGCGGGCGGGGCGTTGAGCAGGCCGATAATGACGTTGGAGTCCTGCGGGATCGACGGCACCTTGTCGCGCAGCATCCGCAGCGCGTCGGTCGCGCGCTCGACCTCCCAGAAGAACAGGCCCACCGACACCATCGGGCCCACCGGGTGCAGCGCGAACTCGAAGGTGGTGACGACGCCGAAGTTCCCGCCGCCGCCGCGCAGGGCCCAGAACAGGTCGGCGTGCTCGGTCTCCGAGGCCCAGACGATCCGGCCGTCGGCGAGGACGACCTCGGCGCCGGTGAGGTTGTCGATCGTCAGGCCGTGCAGCCGCGTCAGCCAGCCCATGCCGCCGCCGAGGGTCAGGCCGCCGACGCCGGTGTGGCTGACCATCCCGCCGGGTGTCGCGAGCCCGTGCGCCTGCGTCGCGGCGTCCAGGTCCGCGAGCAGCGCGCCGCCGCCGACCTTCGCGCGGCGGTTCTCCACGTCGACCTCGACGGAGTTCAGCCGCGCGAGGTTGATCATCAGCCCGCCGTCGCCGACGGCGTAGCCACCGGTGTTGTGCCCGCCGCCGCGGACCGAGATCTCCAGCCCGTTCTCGCGGGCGAACCCGATCGCCGCCGCGACGTCGTCGGGCCCGGCGGCCATCACGACCGCCGCGGGCCGGCGGTCGATCTGGGCGTTCCAGATCGAGCGGCCTTCGTCGTACCCGGAGTCGCCGGGGGCGTGCACCTCGCCCTTCACGGCGGAGCGGAGGAGGGCGAGGTCGGCAGAGCTCGTCGCGGTCATGCGGGTTCTCCAGACAGGGTGGGCCGGTTCGGTGGGGCCGGGCGTGCGGAGGTCACCCTAAGTGCCACCGGTGTCGCTGTGGAGTCCTGCGGGAGAACGGGTGAATCAGGGGCGGCCGAGGCTCCGGTACGTCCAGCCCGCCTCGCGCCACCGCTCGGGGTCGAGGGCGTTGCGCGCGTCGAGGATGACGCGGCTGCCCACGACCTCGCCGAGGACCGCCGGGTCGATCGCGAGGAACTCCGGCCACTCGGTGACGTGGAGGACGAGGTCCGCGCCCCGGCAGGCGTCGACCGCCGATGGGGCGTAGGCCAGCGTCGGGAACAGCGCCGAGGCGTTGTCCATGGCCTTCGGGTCGTAGACCGAGACCAGCGCGCCCTGCAGCTGGAGCTGCCCGGCGACCGAGAGCGCGGGGGAGTCCCGGACGTCGTCGGAGTTCGGCTTGAACGCCGCGCCCAGGACGCCGATCCGGCGGCCGAGCAGGGCGCCGCCGCACTCCTCACGGGCGAGCTCGACGGTGCGCGCCCGGCGACGCATGTTGATGGCGTCGACCTCGCGCAGGAACGTCAGCGCCTCGGCCGCGCCGAGTTCACCCGCCCGGGCCATGAACGCCCGGATGTCCTTGGGCAGGCAGCCGCCGCCGAAGCCGAGGCCGGCGTTCAGGAAGCGGCGCCCGATTCGCGGGTCGTGCCCGATGGCGTCGGCCAGGGCCGTGACGTCCGCCCCGGCGGCCTCGCAGACCTCCGCCATCGCGTTGATGAACGAGATCTTCGTGGCGAGGAAGGCGTTGGCCGCGACCTTCACCAGCTCCGCGGTCGCGAAGTCGGTGACGAGGAACGGGATGCCCGCGTCGATCAGGTCCGCGTAGACCTCGCGCAGCTTCGCCTCGGCGGCCGCCGAGCGCACGCCGACGACGAGGCGGTCGGGCTTCAGCGTGTCGAGGACCGCGAAGCCCTCCCGGAGGAACTCGGGGTTCCACGCCAGCTCGGCGTCCGCCCCGACCGGGGCGTGGGCGCGCAGGTGGTCCGCGAGCCGGGCGGCGGTCCCCACGGGGACGGTCGACTTGCCCACGACCAGGCAGGGACGGCGCAGGTGGGGCGCCAGCCCGTCGATCACCGCGTCCACCTGGGTCAGGTCCGCGCCCAGGTCCCCACGCTTCTGCGGCGTGCCGACGCAGGTGAAGTGGACGTCGCCGAACTCGGCGACCTCCTCGTAGGAGGTGGTGAAGCGGAGCTTGCCGCTGTCGAGGTGCTTGGCGACCAGCGGCTCCAGGTCGGGCTCGTAGAACGGCACCTCCCCGGCGGACAGGCGGGCGATCTTGGACTCGTCCACGTCCATGCCGAGCACGTCGAAGCCCAGTTCGGCCATGCAGGCGGCGTGGGTGACGCCGAGGTAACCGGTCCCGAGAACCGTCAAACGAGGCACGCGCCCCCTCCTTATGCTGGAACCCATGCTGCCAGCCTCACCGGCGCGGCCGGTGGCAGGACGTCGGAGCGGTCGGAATGCTCCGATCGGACGCATCGTGACGCTTGCTTGATCGTCTCAAAAGCATCTCCACAGGACGACTCGCGACGATATGCACGTCACGCGCCGCCCACGTGTTGATACTGAGAATCGCGTCTGGAATCTCGTCAGTGCCGTCCGGCTGCCCTCGTACGAAGGAGAACACGCGTCGTGCAGAGCGGGAAGCTGGCGGATGTCGCCCGGAAGTCGGAGCGGGTCCGCTTCCGCCGGGCGCTCGTCCTGCTCGCGATGACGCTCGTGCTGCCCGGATCGGCCCAGCTCATGTGCGGCAACAAGGTCGTCGGCCGGGCCGCCCTCCGGATCGTGGGCCTGATCGGGGTCGGAGCCCTGATCGTCTACTGGATCGAGGGCAAGGAGGGCCTGCTCGAGCTCGGCTTCGAGTCCTGGGCCCTGGTTTCGCTCCAGACCGGCATCGTCGTGCTCGGCCTGTGCTGGCTGGCGCTGTTCATGGACGCCTGGCGTCTGGGCCGACCGCCGGAGCTCGTCCGGTCGCACCGCCTCACGGTCTCGGTGCTCTCGCTGGTCCTGATGGCGCTGGTCGCCACCCCGGCGGCGTACAGCGCGAACCTGATCCAGACGCACCGCGACTTCCTGGAGCGGACGTTCACCGACGGCGGCATCCGCGACCTCTACAAGGGCCGACTCAACGTCCTGCTGCTCGGTGGCGACGGCGGTGACAACCGCGAGGGCATCCGCACCGACTCGATCACCCTGGCGAGCATCGACGTCTCCAACGGCAAGACCGTGCTGTTCTCGCTGCCGCGGAACATGCAGTACGCGCAGTTCCCGCCGGGCACGCCGATGGACGCCAAGTTCCCGAACGGCTTCCCGGACTTCTTCTTCGGCATCTACACCTACGGCGCCGAGCACCCCGAGCTGTTCCGCGGCGCCAAGGACCCGGGCGCCCTCGCGGTCCAGCAGGCCGTCGCCCAGACGCTCGGCGTGCCGGTCCACTACTACGCGATGGTGAACCTGGCCGGGTTCGAGAACCTGGTCAACGCCCTCGGCGGCGTCACCCTCCGCGTCGAACAGCGCCTGCCGATCGGTGGCGGCAAGAACCTGCAGGGCGTCACGATGCCGATCCGCGGCTGGATCGAGCCGGGTCTGCAGAAACTCTCCGGGTACAAGGCCCTCTGGTACGCCCGCTCCCGCGCGACGTCCGACGACTACGCGCGCATCACCCGCCAGAAGTGCGTGATGGGCGCGATCCTGCGCGCGGCGGACCCGGGGACGATCCTGCTGAAGTACTCCAAGCTCACGTCGGCGTCGCGCCAGGTCCTCACGACCGACCTGTCGATCGACGCCGTCCAGCGCCTCATCGGCGTCGTCGACGAGGCCAAGAACCAGAAGATGACGAGCGTCCAGTTCATCCCGCCGGCGATCAACCCCGCCGCGCCGGACCTGAACTTCATCCGGGCGCAGGTCCAGAAGGCCCTCCTCGCCGCCGAGCAGCCGGACCCGACCCCGGCGCCGAAGCCGTCGGCGACGCCCAAGAAGAAGAAAAAGGCCACCCCGACGCCGGCCGCGATCAAGGCGACCCCCGGTGAGGCGACGGCTCTCGATGACACCTGCCGGTATTCCTGAGCCGCGGGTCGCCGAGGACGGCCGGATCCTCGGTGCCACCCCGCCCGTCGCGGTCGTGATGCCGGTGCTCAACGAGCGGCGGCACCTGCGCACGGCGGTCGAGGCGATCCTCGCGCAGGACTACCCGGGCGAGCTGGAGATCGTGCTCGCCCTCGGCCCCTCGACCGACGGCACCGACGAGGTGGCCGCCGCGCTCGCGGACGGCGATCCGCGGATCCGCACGGTGCCCAACCCGACGGGAGCGACCCCGGCGGGGCTGAACGCCGCCATCGGCGCCAGCACCGCGCCGGTCGTCGTCCGCGTCGACGGGCACGCGATCCTGCCGCCGGACTACGTCCGCACCGCCGTCGAGGTCCTGACCAGCACCGGCGCGGACAACGTCGGCGGGATCATGGCCGCGCAGGGGGTCACGCCGTTCGAGCAGGCCGTCGCGCGCGCCTACAGCAGCTGGTTCGGCATCGGCGGCGCCCGCTTCCACCTCGGCGGCGAGGCCGGGCCGGCCGAGACCGTCTATCTCGGGGTGTTCCGCCGGGACATGCTCGAGCGCGTCGGCGGGTTCGACGAGCACATGCGCCGCGCCCAGGACTGGGAGCTGAACTACCGGATCCGTCGCGCCGGCGGGGTCGTCTGGTTCACGCCGAAGATGCAGGTCACCTATCGGCCCCGCGCGGACCTGCGCGCGCTGTCGAAGCAGTTCTTCCGGACCGGCCAGTGGCGCCGCGAGGTCATCCGCCGCCACCCGGACACCGCGAACGCGCGGTACCTCGCCGCGCCCGTCGCGGTCCTCGGCGTCGTCGGCGGGACGGCGCTGGCGCTGACCGGGCACCGGATCGGCCTCCTGGGCCCGCTCGGGTACCTCGCCGCGGTCGTCGCCGGGTCCGCCGCCACCAGCCGGGGCCTGCCCCCGACGGCCGCCGCGGCGCTGCCCGCCGTCTACGCGACGATGCACATGTCCTGGGGCATGGGCTACCTGCTCAGTCCGCGCGATCTCGCGCCCGACCCCGGACCGGACCCCGGCCCCGGGCGCTGACGTGACCGGCCTACGCGGGCGGCGTGCGCGGGAGGAACGCGCGGAACGGTTGGTGGCCGACGTCGAGCGGTTGCGCCGCCGTACCCAGACCGACGGCCCCGGGCCGTACGAGCGCTCCGAACGCCGGATGCGGGTCGCGCTGCTCGCGCCGGCCGACAGCCCGCACACCCGCCGCTGGGTGGAGTTCTACGCCGGGCAGGGGATCGAGGTCTACGCGATCAGCCTCCCGGCGGGGACGGCGGCGGGGACGGCGGGAGGGGAGCCGGGGCCGTTGCCGACCCGGGTCCGGACCGCCCACCTGCCGACGCTGCGCGGGGACGTCCCCTCGCCCCGGGCGGTGACGCGCCTGCGGGCGCTGCTCGACCAGGCCCGGCCCGACGTGATCGCGGTCCACCTCGGCGGACCGTACGGCCTCCTGGCGGCCCTCGCGGACCGGCACCCGTACGTCGTCCTCGCCGGCGCGGACCTGACGGCCGACCTCGGTGTCTCCTCCGCCGCGGGCCGGCGGACGCTCGAACTCGCCCTGCGGCGGGCCGACGCCGTCTGCGCCACCAGCCGCCTGCTGGCCGCGGCCGTCGGCCGGCACACCGACCGGCCGGTGTCGGTCACCCCGGTCGGCGTCGACACCGATCGGTTCGTGCCCGCGCCCCGGCCGCCGGACGGCCGCTTCCTGATCGGCACCGTCCCGGCCCCGCGCGCGGGTCTGGACCGCCAGCTCCTCGAACGTGCGCACCAGGAGCTGACCGACCGGCCCGGGGCGGACCCCGCCGACCTCGTCGTGCTCGGCTCCGCCGAGGCCGGCCTGCCCGGCGCGCTGGCGCGCCTGGACGCGCTCGTCGTCGGCACCGACCGCGACGGCCGGGCCCTGGTCGCCCTGCAGGGCCAGGCCTGCGGGGTGCCGGTCGTGGCGGCGGGCACCGGGGCGCTGGCGGAGTACGTGCGCGACGGCGAGACCGGCTTCGTCGTCCCGCCGGACGACCCGACGACGCTCGCGGACCGGCTCGCGGCGTTGCGCGACGACCCGGTCCGGCGCGCCCGGATGGGGGCCGCGGCGCGGGACCACGCCGTGACTTCGTACACATGGGTCCGGAATGCGACCCTGATGCTGGACGTCTTCGCAGGTTTGGGCCGGGGCGGGAGCTAACCTGACCAGCGAGTTCTGTGTCCCCGCCGACCGGGGAAGCCAGCGGGAAGGGGAGCGGGGGCCGTGAGGCGCGTACGCGCGATCGTGCAACGCCGCCGGATCCTGTTCCTGCTCATCGGACGGGACCTCAAGGTCCGCTACTCCGACTCGGCGCTCGGCTACGTCTGGACCGTCCTCGACCCCCTGCTGATGGGGCTCGTCTACTGGTTCGTCTTCGACGTCGTCTTCAACCGCGGCAAGGACATCGCGGGCGACCCGTACCTGCTCTACCTGCTGCTCGCGATGATGCCGTTCCAGTGGGCCAGCGGGTGCATCTCCGGCTCGACCCGTGCGCTCGCGGGGGAGGCGCGGCTGATCCGCTCCGTCGACGTTCCACGGGAGACGTGGATCCTGCGGATGATCGGGTCGAAGTTCGTCGAGTACGTCTTCACCCTGCCGGTGCTGCTGATCTTCATCTTCGCCTACGGGCAGGACATCCACTGGCAGATCGTGTTCTTCCCGATCGCCATGGCGATGCAGTGGACCCTGCTGCTCGGGATCGCGATGACCCTCGCGCCCGTGGCGGTCCTCGTGCCCGACACCGAGCGCCTGATGCGCGTCACCAACCGCGTCCTGCTCTACATGTGCCCGGTCATCTACGGGGCCTTCGCGATCTTCGACAACGAGAACATCCCCGGGTTCATGAAGGAGCTCTACTCCTGGAACCCGTTCACCACGATCTTCACGCTGTACCGCCTGTGCGTCTTCCCGGACGACGAGCTGCCGTTCCTCGTCGCCGTCCGCGGCGGCATCTCCTGCCTCGTCATCCTGGCCTTCGGCGTCTACATCTTCCGCAAGCTCGAGCCGGCCGTGCTGAAGGAGATCTGATGGCCGCTCGCAAACGGAAGCCGACGCCGCTGATCGAGGTGCGCAACGTCGGCATCAGGTTCCGCACCAACCGGCAGCGGCCCTTCCGCACCCGGGTGCGGGAGAGCTTCACCGCCGACGGCCGGCGCGCGCGCCGCGACCGCGGGCCCGACGAGTTCTGGGCGCTGCGCGACGTCTCGTTCACCGTCGCCGACGGGGAGGCCGTCGGCCTGGTCGGCCGCAACGGGCACGGCAAGTCGACGCTGCTCAAGCTCATCGCCGGCGTGATGATCCCGGACGAGGGGGCGGTCAAGGTCCGCGGGCCGGTCGCCCCGATGATCGAGGTGACCGGCGGCTTCGTCGGCGACCTGACCGTCCGCGACAACATCTGGCTCGCGGCCGGCCTGAAGGGCTTGACGAAGCGTCAGATCGCGGCGCGATTCGACGACATCGTCGAGTGGGCGGAGATCGGTCACCGGCTCGACACCCCGCTGCGGCACCTGTCCAGCGGTATGAAGGCCAAGGTCGGGTTCTCGGTCATCACCAGCATCGACCGGCCGATCGTCCTCGTCGACGAGGTGCTCTCCGTCGGCGACCGCGCCTTCCGGCAGAAGTGCTTCAACCGCATGGAGGAGCTCCGCAACTCCGGCAAGACGATCGTCCTGGTCTCCCACCAGGAGTCCCAGATCGAGCGCTTCTGCAAGCGGGGGCTCTACCTCCAGCACGGCCGGCTCGTCCACGACGGCCCGGTCAAGGAGGTCCTCGCGCACTACATCGCCGACGTCGAGAAGGCCGTCGACGAGGAGGCCGAGCGCGAGCGCGAGGCCATGGCCCGCCGCGCGCGCCGGGACGCCCGCCGCGCCCGTCTGGAGGCCGAGACCGCCGGCGAGAAGCCCGCGGCCACGAAGCCGGCGGGAGGGAAGCCGGCCGAGCCGACGCCGGCCGAGACGAAGCCGGCCGAGCCGAAGGTCGTCCCGGCCCAGGGAAGCGCCCCCGAGCCGCCGGAGGCCGCGGCGCCGGGGGAGGAGCAGCTCACCTTCGACGTCCAGGTCGAGGAACAGCCCGCGGGGGAGCCCGGTCGGGCGGAGAATTCGCGCACCGATTCCTGAGGTGCCCTGCGGCGCATTTGTCGGCGCCGCGAATTACACGGAAGTATTTCTGCTGGTCAGCGCCGAACTTGCGGCCCGGCACCGCGAAGCTGCAGGTCAGGGCGGGTGCCCGCGAGCGCTAATTCCAGATCTGTAATTCGCGTCCACCCATTGTGACGGGAGTTGCGGGTGGGATTTGATCCCAGTCGTAACACCAGAAACAAAAGACAACTTCCGTCACAGGAGTCGCGCATTATGCGCATTGCACCCGCCCTGCTCGTCGTCACGCTCGCGGCGTCGACGGCGTCGATCGCCGCGCCCGTCGTGGAGCTCCCGGGCCGGGTGTCCGCACACGTCGTCGCGCCGCGGATCTCCGAGGTGCCCCTCGCCATGCCCGGCGGGGTCCCCGCCGGCGTCGCCACGCTCGCGCCGATTCCCGCGCCCGCGTCGTTCGCGCTGCTCGGGCTCACCTGGGACCGCCCCGCGACCGCGACGCTGGGCGACCACGACCACGACCACGACCACGAGTCCGGACCGCAGTTCAGCGTCCGGACCCGGGCGGAGGGGACCTGGTCGGACTGGACCGCGCTGGAGGCCGACGGCGACGGGCCCGACGGGGACGTCGACGCCGCCGCGACGGACCCGACCTCGGCCGCCCGGTCCGGCGCCGCCGAGCGCCGGCTGGGGACCGCCCCGCTCTGGGTGGGCGACGCCGACGCGTTCCAGGTGCGCCTCGACCGCGTCGACCTGACCGCGCTGACCGGCCTGCGGGCCGTGCTCGTCGACCCGGGCCGCTCGGCGGCGGACGCCGACGTCGGCTCCGTGCCGCGCGTGGCCTCACAGGCGCACGCGACGATCGCCTGGCCGACCGTCTACCGGCGCAAGGACTGGGGCGCGGACGAGAAGCTGCGCAAGGGCAAGCCCCGTTACACCGGCCGGATCCAGGCCGCGTTCGTCCACCACACGGCCGGCACCAACGACTACACCCCCGCCGAGGTGCCGAAGATCCTGCGCGGGATCTTCGCGTACCACGTGAAGGGCCGCGGCTGGTCCGACGTCGGCTACAACTTCCTCGTCGACCGCTTCGGGAGGATCTGGGAGGGCCGGGCCGGCGGCATCGACCGCGCGGTGCTCGGCGCCCACACCGGCGGGTTCAACCGGAACAGCTTCGGCGTCTCCGTCCTCGGCGACCACACGGACACGGCGCCGACGCCCGAGACCCTGGCCGCGGTCGCGCGCATCATCGCCTGGAAGTTCGGGCTGACCGGCGACGGCACCGTGCTCGACCCGCTCGCGACCGTCGAGCTGATCTCCGAGGGCGGCGGCACCTCGCGCTACAAGTCCGGGACGCACGTGGACTTCGTCCGCGTCTCCGCGCATCGTGACGCCGGGCGCACCGAGTGCCCGGGTGGGTTGCTCTACGCCCAGCTGCCGGCGATCCGCAGCCAGGTCCGGGACATCCTCGTCGAGGAGTCGCCGTTCGGGCCCTCGCTGCCGGAACCGAGCCCGGGCGCGACGCCGGAGCCGCCCGCCGACGGGCCGGACGCCGCCGCGGGCCACGAGCCCGACGAGGCCGGCGACACCGAACCCGCCGACGAGGGCGGGGACTCGACCGCCGACTGATGTCGGCCGGTGCGCTGCTCAGCCCGGCGGCAGCGTCCGGGTGACGCGCTCGGTCTCGATCCGGCGGGGGAGCGCGGCCGGATCGGCGTTGCGGCACAGGACCACCGACGCCCCGACCGCGAGCGGGGCGAGCAGGCCGGCCAACAGCCCCTCGGGGGTGCGGAGCTCGGTGGTGACGAGCGCGCGGTCGGCGCCGGTCAGGCCCCACTCCGCGGCGGTCGCGCGGGCCGCGGCAACGAGGTCGGCGCCCGTGGCGGTTCCGCCGGCGCGCTCGAGCGCGGCGTCGGAGTCGGTGACCGGGGCCCACGGGGCGAACTGGTCGCCGTAGGCGGGGACCTCGGCGGCGTAGTCGTAGAACCCCGCCGGGAGTGTCGACGCGGGGGCGCCGAACGGGCGCATCGGGACCAGCACGCGCTCGCCCCGGCAGGCGGCGGCGCGCTCGATCCCGTCCGGGTCGGTGACGACGTGGTCGGCCTCGGCGGGGTCGCCGTCGGGGGCGACGACGACGCCGGCGGTCCAGCAGGCCAGGTACCAGACCACCGTCTGCCAGTGGGTCGGGAGCAGCAGCGCGATCCGGTCACCCGGCCGCGCCGCGAGGTCCTCGACGATCATGTTCGCCGTCTTCGCGATCCAGTTGTCCGCGGTGGTGAACGACAGCTCGACGCGCTCGCCGGTCGCGTCGTCGTAGAAGGTCACGAAGGGGCGCGCCGGGTCGGGACGGGCCGCCGCCCGCAGCAGGTCCGCCGGAGTCATGGTGTCGGAGCCTATTCGCCGGAGGTTCACCGCTGTGCGGCCCGCGCCGTGCGGCGGAGCGGCGTAGGCTTCCCCCAGGACCGGCGGGAAGGGCTCTCGCTTCAGGGCCCGGCTCCCGCCGGCGTTCGTGTCCGCCCGCTGTACTCATCCCCTGCTAGGAGTTCCTGTGGCGCCCCGCGTGCTCGTCGACGCCACCGCCGTGCCCGCCGACCGTGGCGGCCTGGGCCGCTACATCGACGGTCTGCTGCCCGCGCTGGCCGCGGCCGGCGCCGACCTCGGCATCGCCTGTCAGCGTCCCGACGCCGACCGGCTGTCCCGGCTGGCCCCGGCGGCCACCGTCCTGCCCGCCCCGAGCAACATCAGCCACCGCCCCGAGCGGCTGGCCTGGGAGCAGGAGGGCCTGCCCGCGCTCGCGCAGCAGATCGGCGCGGACGTCATCCACTGCCCGTTCTACTCGATGCCCGCGGCGTCGCCGGTCCCCGTCGTCGTCACCATCCACGACGCCTCGGTGTTCCACAACCCGGAGTACTACGCCGACGAGCGGGCCGAGTTCTACCGCCGCGCGACCCGCTCCTCGCTCGAGCTGGCGGCGCGGTTTCTCGTCCCCTCGCGGGCGACCCGCGACGAGCTCGTCCGCCTCTTCGACGCCGACCCGGCCCGCGTGGACGTCGCGTACCACGGCATCGACACGACGATGTTCCGGCCGCCGACGGACGCCGAGCGCGACCGCGTCGCGCAGCGACTCGGCCTGCACGGCATGCCGTACGTCGGGTCGCTCGGCGAGATGTCGAGCCGCAAGAACATTCCCGAACTGATCCGGGGCTGGGTGCTCGCCGCGTCCGAGATGGACGAGCCGCCCGCGCTGGTGCTCGCCGGCTCCTCGACGCCGGACCCCGCCGTGCTGGAGGCGGTGAACGAGGTCCCGTCCGGGCTGCGCCTCGTGCGCCCGGGCTACCTGCGCGCCGGTGACCTGCCCGGCTTCATGGGCGGCGCCACCGTCATGGTGTTCCCGAGCCGCAGCGAGGGCTTCGGCTTCCCGACCCTCGAGGCGATGGCCTGCGGCGCCGCGGTGCTGATCGCGCGCCGGCTCTCGCTGCCCGAGGTCGGCGGCGAGGCCGCGGCCTACACCGAGCCGGACGCCGACTGCATCGCGCGCAACCTCAAGCGGCTGCTGGAGGACGGCGAGCGTCGGCGCTCGCTCTCCGAGGCGGCGACCGCCCGGTCGAAGCTCTTCAGCTGGAGCAGCTCGGCGCAGATCCACCTCGAGACCTACGCCCGCGCCGCCGGCCTCGCGTCCACGAACGAGGCGAGCGACCCGAGCAGCGCCCGCCACCAGGCGGGCTGAGCGGGATCGGCATGACAGAGTCGGCCGACGCCGAGGCGGTCATCCTCGTCGGGGGTCAGGGCAGCCGGTTGCGGCCGCTCACGCTCACGACCCCCAAGCCGATGCTGCCGTGCGCGGGCGTCCCGTTCCTGACCCACCAGCTGGTCCGGCTCGCGGAGGTCGGCATCAAGCACGTCGTGCTCGCGACGTCCTACCGCGCCGAGGTCTTCGCCGAGCACTACGGCGACGGCGGCGAGCTCGGGCTGGCCATCGACTACGTCACCGAGACCGAGCCGCTCGGGACCGGCGGTGGGATCCGCAACGTCGCCGACCGCCTGACCGGCGGCCCGGACACGCCGGTCGTCATCCTCAACGGGGACGTCCTCTCCGGTCACGACCTGACTGCGCAGCTGCGGATGCACCGCGACGTCGACGCGGCGGTCACGTTGCACCTCGTCGGCGTCGAGGACCCGCGGTCGTTCGGGTGCGTCCCGACCGAGGCCGACGGGCGGGTCACCGCGTTCCTGGAGAAGACCCCCGAGCCGGTCACCGACCAGATCAACGCCGGGTGCTACATCTTCCGGCGCGACGTCCTCGAGGCGATCCCGACCGGGCGCCCGGTCTCGGTCGAGCGCGAGACGTTCCCCGGCCTGCTCGCCGCGGGCAGCCGCGTCCAGGGCTACCGCGAGGACGCGTACTGGCTCGACGTCGGGACCCCGGCCGCGTTCGTCCGCGGCTCGGCCGACCTGGTCCGCGGGGTCCTGCGCTCGCCGGCAGTCGCGGCGCCGGGGCCGGCGCTGATCGCACCCGACGCGCTCGTCGCCGAGGATGCGCAGATCACGGACGGCTCGGTGATCGGGCCGGGCTGCGTCATCTCCGCCGGGGCCGTGATCTCGGGGGCCGTGCTGTTCGACGACGTGTGGGTCGCCGCCGGCGCGCAGGTGCGGCGGTGCGTGCTCGGGTCCGGCGCGCGGGTGGGGGAGCGGTCGGTGCTCACCGACGCGGTCCTCGGCGACAAGTCGCTCGTGGGGAACGACAACGAGCTCGCCGCCGGGGCGCGGCTGTGGTCCTCCGCGGTGCTGCCGGACGCCACGATCCGGTTCTCGCCGGGCGCCTGACGCCGCGTCAGTCTCCGCCGGCGCCAGGGATCTCAGCCCGAGTTGGCCGCGAGCCGGGCGCGCTTCTTCTTCAGGTCGCTCGCGGCCCACCAGATGGTGAACAGCGCGACGACACCGCTGGCGCTCAACGCCAGGCCGGAGTACCAGCTGCTGAAGGGGAGGTCTTCCCACAGGGCCCAGACGAACCCGGCGGCGATGATGCCGCACGCGGACACGATCGACAGCATCGTGCCCCACTTGTTCGAGGCGGCGAGGTGCGCGGCGTCGACGACCTTGTCGTGGATCTGGTCGAAGAGCCGCTCGGCCCACCGGAACTCGAAGCTGAGAATCCACAGCCCGAAGACCACGACCAGCCACCCCGGGCCGGGGAGCGGGATCATCACGATGCCGGCCGCGAGGACCATGCCCCCGGCCAGCGCGATCCCGATCTTCCGGGCGAGCAGCACCGTCCGCCGGCGCTTCTTCGCGTCCGCGACCGCGCGCGAGTCGCTCGGGTCCGGTCGCAGGTCGCGAAGGTCATCGTCCTCCGCGATCTCGAGCATCTCGGCGAGATCCTCGGGCGAGGGGTCCTCAGGCACGGCGCGGCTCACTCGAGAAATCTAATCGGTCGATCGTCGGCAGGTGGTGCGGACGGGCGAACGCTCAGCGGATGTTCCGTTCCGGTGCGTCCGTCGCCGGGTACTTGTCCATGAAGTCCTGGACGGCCTGGCCGGAGAGGCGCTCGCAGAAGAGGCGGTGGCCGAAGCCCTGGCCGGTCTTGGGGTCCGGGGCGCTCCAGTGCGTCAGCGCGATGAACTTGTCCCCGGGGAAGTCGCCGTAGGTCGGGTCCCAGGGCGTCGCGATGAACTGCTGGTACTTGGCGTCGTCGCGCAGGCGCTTGGCGAGGTCCTCGATCTCGTCGAGGTCGCCGCCCTTGATCTCCGGGTCGTACCAGAGGATCGAGTAGCCGTGCTCCATGTTGTGCACGAGGTTCTCCACCGGCGGGTTGTCCTTCGTGGTGAAGAACGGCGTCGCGGCGAACGCGACCGGGTTGGAGTAGTGCTTGCCGGAGCTCGGCGGGACGTGGTCGTAGTCGACGCGCACGCCGACCTGGACGTGGTCCTGGCTGCCGCTGGCCTTGTCCTGGGTGATCTTGCCGCAGCCGGCGTCGCCGAGCGGGACACCGAAGGACGCGATCGAGCGATCGAGCGGGTCGTTGAACTTCTTGTCGACCCAGTTGTAGGCCGGCTTCGCGAAGAACGCCCCGGTTCCGACGAGGATGACCAGCATGAAAGCCGTCGAGCGGATCCGCTCCGACCGGCGCTTCTTGGCCCGGAGCGCCTCGATCCGCTGCCGACGGTCCTCGAACGCCGACTGCCCGCGAGCCGCGGGCACGTTGCCGCCCGAACTCGTCGTCTGCTCCGTGGTCCGGTCCGACACCGTGACCCCTCCCCGTTCGCCCCACGCGCGCAGCCGTTACCGGCCGCGCCGGGACAACCGTACGACGGAATCAGGGGTCTGACGCCACGTTTGGTCTTCCCCGCGACGGCGGGTCGGGCATATCGGACGAGACGTCAGCCGGATGGGTGACTACATCGTGTTCGGCTCGGGCGAGTCCGAGGACGGGTGCGCCTGGACGAAGGCCCGGATCGCGCCGCCGGAGACCTGCCCGCAGTACTGCCGGTAGCCCGTGGAGGTCGCGTAGTCGCCGGCCTCCTTCGGGGCGCCCCAGTGGGCCATGGCGATCGTCTTGCCCGCCGGGAACTTGCCGCGCGCGGCATCCCACGGGACCGCGATGAACTTGCGGGTCTCGTTGTCGTCGCGGAACTTCGCGGCGAGGGTCTTGAGGTCCTCGAGCTGCTGGCCGGTGACGGCGTCCGGGTCGTACCAGACGACGTTGTAGCCGTGCTCGAGGTTGTGGACGAGCTCCTCGAGGCGCGGGGCGTCGCTCTTGGTGTAGAAACCGCGGCTGTTGATCGTCGCCGGGGCGGCGAAGTGCCGGCCGTGGCTCGGCGGCGCGGTGTCGTAGTTGATCCGGACGCTCGGGTCGTTCTCGTGGTCGCCGTCGTTCGCGTCGACCTTGTCGGTCTGCGTGGTGTCGCACGCGGCGAGCGCGGTCGGGACGCCGAGCTCCTCGAACGCCCGCTTCTTCTCCTTGTCCTTGTTGACGATCGAGACGACCGGGATCGCGATCAGCGTCGCCGCGATCAGGATGCCGACGCCACCGAAGAGGAACGTCTTGCGGCGCTCGGCCGCCTTCTGCTGACGCTTGAGCTCCTCCACCCGTGCCTTGCGGTCCGCTCCCGCGCGGGGGGTCTGCTTCTTCTTCGCCACGGTGTGTGAGCCTTCTCGTCTCTTCGGCACGGTCTTCGGCAAGGGCAGTCGGGTGGCCGACTTCGCTGCCGGAGTCTACGGAGCGTGCCTTGGAGGTCCGGACGTCGGGCAGACTCGGCGTGTGTCGGGCGCGGAGCGGGAGTGGCGGTCGAGCCGTCCGCTGGACCTGCACCGCACGCTCGGACCGCTCCGGCGTGGCGCGGGCGATCCGGCCTACCGGGTCGACGCGGACAACGCGATCTGGCGGGCCGTCCGCACCCCGGAAGGGCCCGGCACCCTCCGCCTCGCCCTGCGGCGGGGCACCACGACCGTCGTCGGCGCGGCGTGGGGGCCCGGCGCCGAGTGGCTGCTCGACCGGATCCCGCGGCTGTGCGGCGAGGACGACGACGCCGAGGGGTTCGTCCCGGTCCATCCCGTCCTGCGCGACGCCGCGGCCCGCAACCCGGGCTGGCGGATTCCCCGGTCCGACCTGCTGGTCGAGGTCCTCGTCCCCTGCATCCTCGAGCAGAAGGTGACCGGCCGGCAGGCCCGCGCGTCCTGGCGGGAGCTGGTGCGCCGCTTCGGCGACCCCGCGCCCGGCCCGGCCCCGGCGGGAATGATGGTGCCGCCCGACGCCGCGACCTGGCTGCGCATCCCGTCCTGGGAGTGGCACCGTGCCGGCGTCGAGCCCGCCCGGTCCAAGGCCGTGCTCACCGCCTGCCGGCACGCGGGCCGCCTGGAGGAGACCCTCACCCTCGGCTCCGCCGTTGCCGACCAGCGCCTGCGCGCCCTG